>NZ_JBQFNI010000004.1:0-376155 GCF_056532525.1 Ruegeria sp. I3
CCAACTCGCGGGAATTGCGGCACAATTCCGGGTCAGAAAACACAACTGGATTGAGACAGGTATGAGTGGCGGGGAGACAGGGATTCGAACCCTGGGAACGCTCTCACGTTCAACGGTTTTCAAGACCGCCGCATTCGACCACTCTGCCACCTCCCCGCGTGAGGCTGGGTCTAAGACGAGTTGAGCGCGGAGGCAAGCCATAAAGCGGGAAATCTTGCCGAAGCGAATGTAGCAGTCTTTCCATGGCCCGATGCCCGCGCTATGATCTGCGGGAAAGACCGCACAAGACTGGCAAAAAGAACCAGCAATGACGCGGTGGGGCGCGGCCGGAATGGCCTTGTCAGGCAAGGGATTGAGAAAATGGAGCGAGCTACGGGCACACGCTTTGGGCCACAACGGCTGGCAATTTTGGTCGTGACCATGGCAGCATTGGCTGGATGCGAAGAAGGGCTACTTACTACAGAGGACCCGCTTGAGGATACGGCCGCCGAAGACGCGGACAACACAAACCGGTTCGAACTGTTCCCCGAGGCTGCCGCGACCAATCAGCGCGATGTTGAAGCCCCCGAGGTTTTTCAGGTCACCGAAGCAGGGTTGTGGGACGGGCGGCCATCGCTGGGTGGTATCTGGGTGGCGCATCCCGATGTGACTCAACCCGAGCGGGTGCTGATCAAGAATACAGCCAACAACAAATCGGTAACGGGTGCCCTGTTCCGCCGTGAGCGGAATTTGCCGGGACCCGCGCTGCAGGTCTCGTCATCCGCTGCCGAGCAATTGGGAATGCTGGCTGGTGCTCCAACCAGGGTGCAGGTTGTCGCGTTGCGACGTGAGGCCATTGAAGAACCCCCTGCACCTGTCGCCGCGGAACCTGCCGAAGAGACAGATAGTGCAGAGAGTTCGGAAACAACCGACACCGCAGAAGCGTCGGAAGCGGGCGCTGCTGAAAAGCCTCAAAAGCGGAAATGGTGGCAGAAAAAGCCAAGCACCGAAGCAGCGACCGGAGCTGCAGTCGTTGCTGGGGCTGCCGTTGCTGCATCGTCGAATGAAGATGCGCCCAGTGCAGAAGCCTCGACCAATGCAGAAGCCCCGACCAGTGAATTGGCCGCGAATGAGGCCCCAGCCCCAGAGAAACCGGCCAAACGCAAATGGTGGCAGAAAAAGCCAAGCGACGAGACTGCAGTCGCTGCAGCTGGCGCAGCAACCGCAGCGGCTGCCGAGACCGAATCCCCTTCGTCAGAAACACAGACGGCAGCATTGTCGGATCCCGAACTGACGGCACCGGCTGAAAAACCGGCCAAGCGCAAGTGGTGGCAAAAGAAAGACCCTAACGCAATCACCGAAACGCCTCTGGACCCGATTGCCGGAGCGGCAGCGGCCATCAAGGCCTCTGAACCAACGGCCGCGGCACCAGCGACGGCGAGTGCTGCGACGACAAGTGGGTTGGCAAAACCTTTTGTTCAGGCGGGCACCTTCAGCGTAGAATCCAACGCCAAGAGCGCGGCGGACAAGATCCGGCGCAATGGCATGGCCGCCGAAGTCATGGAACTGAAAAGCGAGGACAAGTCGGTCTGGCGCGTTTTGGTTGGACCCGTTGCAACCCGCGCGGAACGTCGGGCGATGTTGAACGATGTGAAAGACCTTGGGTTTACCGATGCTTTCACGGCAAAGAACTGATCAAACAGGAGGCCCATGATGCTTTCCGCTTTGCGATCCACCACACTGGCCCTCGGGTTGGCGCTGTTGGCACTGCCCGCCCATGCCTTCGACACCACCGCGCGTGCGGCTTATGTGATGGACCAGAAAACCGGCACTGTGCTGTTGTCTAAAGACGCCGATCAGCCTCTGCCTCCAGCGTCCATGTCGAAGCTCATGACGCTTTATGTGGCGTTTGAAGCCTTGCGCGATGGCCGTTTGACGCTGGACGAAACTTTGCCCGTCTCGGAACATGCAATGAGCTATGGCGGCTCGACCATGTTCCTGAACACGCAGGATCGTGTCCGGGTCGAGGATCTTTTGCGCGGGATCATCGTGCTTTCGGGCAATGACGCCTGTGTCGTGATCGCCGAAGCGCTCAGCCCCGACGGAAGCGAAGCCGGATTCGCCCGTTTCATGACTCAGCGGGCGCAGCAGATGGGCATGAACAACTCGAACTTTGCCAATTCCAACGGCTGGCCTGCTGCTGGGCACATGATGTCAGTGCACGATCTGGCAGTACTGGCCGACCGGCTGATCACCGATTTCCCCGAGTACTATCCCCTGTTTGCCGAAGAAGAGTTCGAATTCGATGGCCGCGCGCCCTCGAACGCGCGGAACCGCAATCCGCTGCTGAAGCTGGATATCGGGGCCGATGGCCTCAAGACTGGCCATACCCAAGAGGCAGGATATGGTTTGGTCGGTTCTGCCAAACAAGGCGACCGACGGGTTGTCTTTGTACTTTCAGGGCTCGACAGCACTGCCAAGCGCGCAGAGGAGGCTGAGGCCGTGGTTAACTGGTCGTTTCGAAATTTTGTCGAGAGGACAGTTGCCAAATCAGAAGAACCGGTAGCCCAGGCCAAGCTTTGGATGGGGGCGGAAAAGACTGTGGGATTGGTGCCCGAGGGTGATCTGACCTTGCTGTTCCCCGTTTTGGGCGACAAGGACATCAAGGCCGAGGTTGTCTATGACGGCCCTATCAACGCACCGGTCAGCAAAGGCCAGCAATTGGCCGAGTTGGTGATCCAACCCGAAGGATTGCCCGAAATCCGCCGCCCGCTGGTGGCGGAAAAGGATGTTCCCTTGGGCGGGTTTGTCGTACGTATGTTGACCGTGGGTGGCATCGTTCTGAAAGAAGTGATCAACACTCCGCTGGAGCAAATGTGACAGCGCGCGGAACGTTTCTGACCTTCGAAGGCATTGACGGATCAGGCAAGTCCACGCAGGCGCGCCTGCTGGCCGAGCACTTGCGGCATCAAGGCCGCGACGTCGTTCTGACGCGCGAGCCCGGCGGATCGGACGGGGCAGAAGAAATTCGCAGCCTTGTGCTGCAGGGTGATCCGGACCGCTGGTCGGCCGAGACCGAGATCCTGCTGTTCACCGCTGCCCGGCGCGATCATCTTGAGCGCACGATTGAACCCGCGTTGGCAGAGGGCAAGGTTGTGATCTGCGATCGCTTTGCCGACAGTACCCGGATGTATCAAGGTCTGTCGCGCGGCGATCTGCGGGGTTTGGTGGATCAGTTGCACAGCTTGATGATCCGGCGAGAGCCAGATATGACCTTGCTGATCGATATGGACCCGGAAACCGGTCTGTTGCGCGCCAAAGGTCGTCAGGGCACCGAAGAACGATTCGAAGATTTCGGTTTGGATCTTCAACAACAGATGCGGGCAGGTTTTCTGGGTCTGGCCCAAGAATTCTCTGACCGTTTCCACGTGGTCGACGGCAATCGGGACATGGACAGCGTTGCGCGGGATGTGACAGATATTGTCATGGCGTCCCTGCAATTGAGCTGACATGAGCGACGATATCCAAACACCGGATCAGGCCCCTGGTGCCCCGCATCCGCGCGAAACTCTCAAGCTGTTCGGACAGGATGCGGCCCAAGAGGCGTTTTTAACCGCGTATAACTCGGACCGGCTGCACCACGGCTGGTTGCTAACGGGGCCGCGCGGCGTGGGCAAGGCTACCCTTGCCTGGCGCATTGCACAGTTTTTGTTGGCCACACCTCCGGCAGATGAAGGCGGGTTGTTTGGTGCCCCTCCTGCGCCTGAGACGTTGGACATCGACCCGGACCACCCCGTCGCTCACCGAATCCAGGCGGGGGCCGAGCCCGGCCTTGCCGCAATCACCCGGTCCGTCAACGATCAGGGACGGCTGCGCAACGAAATCGTTGTCGATGACATCCGCAAACTGGGCAAGTTCTTCGGCCTGTCCTCTGCCGATGGTGGTCGCCGGGTTGTTATCGTCGATTCAGCGGATGAAATGAATGTCAGCGCCGCCAATGCGCTGCTGAAAATGCTCGAAGAACCCCCAGCGCGCACGACGCTGCTGCTGGTTTCACACCAACCTTCGCGCCTGCTGCCGACCATCCGTTCGCGTTGCCGCACGCTGCGGCTTTCACCCCTTGGCGCAGATGACATGCAGGCCGCGCTAGCGCAGACCGGCACAGAAATCCCTAGTCGGGCCGAGCATTTGGCAGCCCTCGCCGCCGGTTCAGTGGGTGATGCCGTCCGCTTGATCAATCTCGGCGGGCTAGAGCTTTATGCCGAGCTGATTGCAATTCTGGGCTCCCTTCCCCGGCTCGACCGCCAGTGCACCCTAAAACTGGCAGAAGCGGCTGCTCAGCGAGGTGCTGCGGAACGGTTTGATCTGCTGCTTTCACTGATCGACGTTGCGCTCTCGCGTTTGGCGCTGACAGGTGCAAAGGGTGCCGCCCCCATACCCGAGGCCGCCCCGAATGAGGCTGAAACTCTGTCGCGCCTCTCTAACTCGCAGCACAAGGCCCGCCAATGGGCGGAGGTCGCCGCGCTCATCACGGCGCGCGCGCGGCATGGGCAGGCGGTGAACCTTGACCCTGCCTCGCTTGTCCTAGATACGGTGTTCAAGATACAGGAAACCGCCGGTCACAGCTGATGAGCCTCACCCCCGAAATTACCGACAGCCACTGCCATCTGGATTTCCCTGATTTCGACGGTCAGTTGGATGAAATCGTAGCACGCGCTGCCGAGGCTGGCGTGACCCGCATGGTGACCATCTGCACCCGGCTGCGCAACGAACCCGCTGTGCGCGCCATCGCCGAGGCTCACGCCCCAGTCTTCTACGCTGCAGGCACCCACCCGATGAGCGCCGCTGATGAGCCGATGGCCACGGTCGATGAGCTGGTCGCATTGGCTAAGCATCCCAAGTTCGTGGGCATTGGGGAAAGCGGGCTTGATTATCACTACACGGCCGAGTCGGCAGATGTTCAGAAACAATCGCTGCGCATCCATATCGAGGCCGCCCAGCGCACTGGCCTGCCATTGATCATCCACGCGCGCGCTGCTGATGACGACATGGCCCGCATTCTGACCGAAGAGCATCGTAATACGCCCTATTCCTGTGTCATGCATTGTTTCTCTTCATCGGCTGAACTGGCCCGGGCCGCGCTTGATCTGGGCTTTTACCTGTCCATGTCCGGCATCGCGGCCTTCCCAAGAAGCCAGGAACTGCGCGATATCTTCGCTTCGGCACCTGTTGACCGAATTCTGGTCGAAACCGATGCGCCCTATCTTGCCCCCCCACCATATCGCGGTAAACGGAATGAGCCCGCCTATACGGCACACACCGCCCGTAAAGGGGCTGAGGTCTTCGGATTGGAGTACGCAGATTTCGCCGCACAAACGCAGGCCAATTTTGACCGGCTCTTCACCAAAGCCGCCACATACAAGGCGGCTGCATGAGCGAGCTGCGCCTGACAATTCTGGGCTGCGGGTCATCCGGTGGCGTCCCCCGTCTCGGGGGACATTGGGGCGATTGTGATCCGGAAAACCCGAAAAACCAGCGTCGGCGATGCTCGTTACTGGTCGAACGGGACGGGCCGGACGGGACTACGTCGGTTCTGATCGACACCTCACCTGATATGCGTAGCCAATTGCTGGACACCGGGACTGGGCGATTGGACGGTGTCGTCTACACGCATTCCCACGCGGACCACATGAATGGGATCGACGATCTGCGGATGATCGTTTTCAATATGAAAACCCGCGTTCCCGTCTGGGCCGATGGTGACACGCAGAACGATCTGCTCAGCCGGTTTGGCTATGCCTTCGTTCAGCCCGAGGGATCGCCCTATCCGCCCATACTCGACCTCAAGACAATCAATGGGCCGTTCGAAATTCCCGGTCCAGGCGGCACGATCCCGCTTCGGCCATTTCGCGTGAACCACGGATCGATTGATGCGCTTGGCTTCAGAATGGGAAACATCGTCTATCTGCCTGATGTAGCAGAGCTTTATGATGAGAGCATGACTGAACTGGCGAATCTGGAATGCCTGATTATTGACGCTCTGCGTCGTTCCCCGCATCCAACCCATGCCCATCTGGAAAAGACGCTGGAGTGGATCGACCAATTGAAACCAAAACGCGCCGTTTTGACCAACATGCATATCGATCTGGATTATGCGACGGTCGATGCGGAAACACCGGATCATATCACGCCTGCCTATGATGGCATGGTGATCCGGCACGCCCTGTAAGGCATGCTGCTGCACGCGCTTACGATACCCCGTATGGCGCCGCCATGTTACAAAGCCTGATTGATGTCATCCTGCCGGTGTTTCTGGTCATCGGTGCCGGATACACGGCGACGAGGTTCGGCTATTTTCGCGAAACCCATATCGATGGGTTAATGAGTTTCACGCAGAACTTTGCCATTCCTTGCCTACTGTTTCTCGCCATTGCCAATCTCGATCTCGGCACCAGCTTCGATCCTCGGCTTTTGGTCAGTTTCTATTCAGCAGCTGGTCTGTGTTTTGTCGCTGGTATGATCGGTGCGCGCCTGATCTTCGGACGAGCGTGGGAGGATACGGTTGCTATTGGATTTTGCTGTCTGTTTTCAAACTCGGTCCTCTTGGGGTTGCCTATTACCGAGCGCGCCTATGGGGTCGAAAATTTAGTTGGCAACTTCACAATCATCGCGTTCCACTCACCCTTTTGCTATTGCCTCGGCATCACGGTGATGGAGGTGCTTCGAAACCGCGGCAACGGCGGAGTGCTGATGTTGAAATCCGTGCTGTCGGCCATGTTCAAGAATGCACTCATTCTTGGGATCTCGTTGGGGTTTGTCGTAAACCTCACTGGACTGGCCATACCCGGAGTTGTAGACGAAGCCTTGAACCTGATCACCCGCGCGGCCTTGCCCGGTGCCCTGTTCGCGCTGGGGGGCGTGCTGGTTAAGTACCGACCCGAGGGCGATCTGCGTACCATTATTTTCGTCTGCTGTATCTCATTGATGCTGCACCCGAGCCTGGTTTGGTTCTTCGGGTCATCTCTGGCGCTGCCGCAAGACCTGTTCCGCTCGGGCGTTCTTACCGCAGCGATGGCGCCGGGGATCAATAGCTACATCTTCGCAAACATGTACGGACATGCCAAACGTGTGGCCGCGTCGTCAGTTCTGATCGGAACGACCGCGTCAATATTGACGGTCTGGTTGTGGCTGACCCTCTTGGGATGACGAAAGTGCCAACACCGCATTGACTCTGCCCACCAGCAATACATCTATCGCAGAACCTATCCGGAGCCCTGCATGACACACGCCGTTATCGTCGCCCATGGCCAACCCTCGGACCCTGCACCTGCAGAAGCTGCGCTAGCAGCCTTTGCGCGAGAGGTAGATGAGTTATGTCAACGGGTTTCGGTATCGTCGGCCACATTGGCAGCCCCGCAGGCGTTGGAAAATTGCCTTGATGGATTGACCAGCGACACAGTTATCTACCCCTTATTCATGGCGCGCGGCTGGTTTGTCACCAGCGCTCTGCCAAAGCGGATTGGCCAGCGTTCTGTCACGATTCTGGACCCCATGGGTATCGATCCCGAACTGCCTGCCCTGATTACAGCGGCCATACATCAGGAACTGACGCACAGGGTTTGGAGCGCGGCGGACACAAATCTTGTGATCGCTGCACATGGCTCGGGCCGCAGCGCCAATCCGGCCATTGTCGCAAAGGGTTTCGCCGAGAATCTGGGTCGGCTTACCGCATTCAATAGCATTCGCACCGGGTTCGTTGAGCAAACCCCATCAATTGCGGACGCCGCCAAAGGGTGCGGTGGCAAGGCGCTGTGCCTGCCGTTTTTTGCCTGCACCGGAGGCCATGTTTTGGAAGATGTACCCGAGGAGCTTGCCCGCGCCAGCTTTCAGGGACACGTAATGCCTGTGATTTCAGAGCTTCCTCAGGTCAAGCGACACATCGCGGCGATGTTGGATACACTGTAGCGAAGCAAAGGGGTGCCACCTGCGTCAACCTGAATGCTGCGCATCCGATAGCTCGCAATAGAAACGGTGGCAGGATCGCCCGCTTCGTTTCGCTGCGTATAAAGCCAGATCGGCGGCATGAAGAATATCTTCGGCCTTGGGCACTTCGAATTGTGTCGAGAGTGCTGTACCAATACTTGCCGATATACGGCAGGTTGCCCCATCGAACTGCATCGGCTTGCACAGGCGTGAAATCAGGCGCCCTGCAATACCATCAAGCTTTGTACGATCGTTCATGCCCTTAAAAATCAAGACAAACTCATCACCCCCGACTCGGGCAACCGTGTCGTCGCTGCGTGTGACGTCCAGCATGATCTTTGCGGCTTGCTGCAGAACATAGTCCCCTGCAGCATGCCCCAATCGATCATTGACCGATTTGAAGAAATCCAGATCCAGATGCATCATTGCAAAACTCGATTTCGACGAAATCAAATGCCCCAGTATATGATCCATCGCGCGTCGATTTTTCAGCCCGGTCAACGTGTCCGTATAGGCTTGTTCTTCTGCCGCCAGCATCGCACCTTGCAGACGCAAGTTCAGCGAGCGTGACGCTTCCATCGCGGCAGAATTTGCCTCGACCAGATACAACAATTCTATGGCCAGATCAGTGCCCGGGAAATCGGTGCTGGTCAGAGAATAGTCGCGTACCGCATCCAGTATCGAAATTCCAAACGACAGGTTGATGACCGCCCCGCTTCCGCCAGGAAACGGCGCGATCAGACCTTTGAACGCAGTCTGCGGCCGGTCTTGAAATCTGAGGTGTAGCTTTCGGTCCGGCACCATCATCAGCGCAGCTACTGTCGTGATTGAGCGAGGGCGCACCAGCTCAAAGACATCCAGAAAGCTTCGGCCGACCATAGGCCGATCCGGACGTAGCTTCTGCAGAGTTGGTCCAACCTGCCCGATCCGCCCCATGTCATCTACAAGGACGAACATCGGACATAAGGTGTCCAGCAACTGTCCAAGATCTGCGGTCTTGATCATGATTTACGTGCCCCAAGATCAAAGTGACGCCCTTCGGCAAACGCGCTTTCGATCAATGTGATTGAAATCAACTCAACCCCGTTTTGGCACCCTTCATTGGACAGGATCACCAACGCCCCATAGTCATCCGCCATGGCTCGTAGTACACCTGTCATGACGCTGGAATACCCCGGCAAATCAGGAGTGCAGTGCAAGTGATATTCCCCGGGCGAGTGTTCCTGCAGTTCCAAATCCGGCAATCTCAGATCGGACACAGCAAGGCGGACGCGATCCGACAGATCATCAAGCGAATGCAGAAACTCCAAATAGGTGACCCCGCCAAAACGCAATAACCTGCGTAGATCTTCCATGTTCGAGTGTGAGACCAGATAAGTGCCCAAATCCTCAAGAAATTCGGATTTTGGGCGGTTCAAGTCAGCGCACAAAGCGTCGAGCACTCGGGTCGATATCTCCGCGTCATAGATCAACATCGCCTCGAACTCATCAAATCCCAGCCCGGCCGTATGAGTCGCGCGCAACCAGCATTGACGCCCGTAGGTGGCGCAGACAAAGGATTGGATCGCCCTGTTGATCAGCCCGTGCATGAGTCGCCTCAGATTGAAAGACACTCTCAAGTGATCGCAGAAAGCTTAACAAACACCCAAAATCCGATACGGGATTATGAGAATCCGATCTAATCCCAAACTGAAGGGCTGATTCGGCAGCGATCAGAAATCGGTCGGCGCACCGCCTTCGGCCTTGCGGCGCTCAACAAACTCGGCCAGCTCCTCGCGGATCGCCTCATCCATCTTCGGGGCTTCGAAATTGTTCACGATCTCCTTGAACATCCGATGGGCACGTTCCGCAGTCCAGATACCACCAGCTGCTTCCCAGGCTTCGAAGTTTTTCCAGTCACTCAGGAACGGCTGATAAAATGCGGTGGTATAACGATCTTGCGTATGTTGGATGCCAAAGAAATGCCCGTCGTTTCCAACAGACCGGATCGCTTCAAGGGCGATGTCATCCGGGCCCGTTGCTGTCAGTTCCGGCTGCATATACCGCTGAATCTGCTGCAGGATTTCGCAATCCATGATGAATTTCTCGGGGCTTGCGATAAGGCCTCCTTCCAGCCAGCCTGCCGCATGATATACCATGTTGGTGCCTGACTGCACCGCCGCCCAAAGGGAATTCGAGGTTTCCCAAACCGACTGCCCATCGGGCACATTTGCCGCGCAAACGCCCGAGGACCGCATAGGCAAGCCATAATACCGTGCCATCTGCCCAGTCATCTGGGTCGAGCGCATGTATTCCGGTGTCCCGAATGCAGGCGCACCGGATTTCATATCGACATTCGAAGTAAAGGTCCCGATCACGCATGGAATACCCGGGCGAACGTACTGAAACAACGCAATCGCGCACAGCGCTTCGGCAAGCGATTGTGCCACTGCGCCAGCCATCGTCACAGGGGCCATCGCCCCGGCCAGAGTGAAAGGTGTCACGACAATTGCCTGCCCACGCCGCGCAAGCCGCAGGCAGCCATCGATCATTGGATGGTCGTGTTTCAACGGTGAGGTCGAGTTGATGTTAGTGTACATCCGGGGCGTGGCCTCGAATTCCTCGTGGCTCAGGCCACCCGCGATACGCACCATCTCCATCACGTCTTCGACGCGCTCTTTCCCCAGCGAATAGGCATGCATTGCCTTATCAGTCAGGGTCAGCTTGTCATAAAGCACATCAAGGTGCCGAATGCTGGCGTGGATATCGACCGGCTCAACCGGATATCCACCTGCAAAGTGGATACAGTTGAAGTATTGCGTCAGCTTCAGCAGGTCCTGACACATCCGCCGGGTGCCGGGCACTTTTTTTCCGATTTCCATGTCCCAATAATTTGGTGGGGATGAAACATTGCCGAACAGAATGGTCTTGCCACCAATCTCGATCTGATGCTCCGGGTTGCGCGGCGTGATGGTAAATTTGTTGGGCGCCTTGCCCACCATTTCCATCACGAAATCCCGGTCCATACGGACGTTGTCGCCGGAAATTGTACAGCCCGCCTTGCGCAGGATCCCGATGGCTTCTTGATTGTAGAACTCGATGCCGATCTCTTCGAGAATCCGCATGGCACCTTCGTGAACCGCTTCGATTCCCTCGGGTCCCAACGGCTCGATTGGCTTGTCGATGTTTGTGGGCGGGTTCCAGGGCATCTGCTCGATCACCGCCGCGCCGCGCCTCGCGGCTGCGCCCGCGCGTCCACCACCGCGACGTTTGCGTGTCTTGCTCTCAGCCATCACCATCCTCCGCGCTTTCACTCCTATGAAAGCCCCGAAGATTCAGTATCGCCGTTCTGTCTGCGACAAGAGTTGTCGGTTTTATTATCCAACCCGGCGATTTGGAACCGAGGTTATTCGGTTTTCGACAACCAGCCGGGAATGTGCCTGATGTTGGGCAAGACGACATCCGCCAGCGGTTCGAGTGTTTTGGCCGTCGCCATGCCGGTCAGAACCCCGATGGTGACCATCCCTGCGGCGCGTCCCGCCTCTAGATCGTGAAGACTGTCACCAACCATCGCAACACGAGATGGCGCGACCTCGACATGCTGAGCAAAGGCCAATAGCTGCCCCGGACCTGGCTTGTAACCATGTCCGCTGTCATATCCGGCTACAAAATCAAAATGGTCTCGCACACCAACGGACTGCAGGTGCTGCAGGGCCGGCATTTCAGCATCGTTCGTCGCAACGCCCAGTTTCAGCCCGGCGCGACGCAGCTCGGCAAGGAATGGTGCCAAGGGAACGGCTTGGATCTGCTCTGCGTTCGCTGACGCCCGGTTGAGTGTTTCGATCAGGTGCCCCAGAGATACCTCAGGCAAATGCGGTGTCAGGGCTGCAGCAACTTCATCGACCGTTCCGGCGATGACTACGCTATTCGGGTCGTAGCTCTCTTGTTCAAAATCAAATCCGATGGCCTTCCCCAACTCGGTCGCGCGCTGCACATCTCCATCAGAGAGCTGCAGCATCGCGATACGCCCGAACGCACCCCAAGTGGCTGCAAAATCAAAAAGAGTACCGTCCTTGTCGAACACGAGGGCGTCGATTGCCATGAAACAAATTTCCTTTGGGTTAGGTCCAGTGCATATCCGAAATTCCGGACAACGCGGCACGGGCTTGACCCGGCTCTTCGTAGGGCACGGAATTGGCGTCACAAAAAGCGATCACCCATGAATCGTCAAGCAGCAGAAAGTCCAACACAGACCCAAGAAATTCAGCCTCACCCGCACGGTCGCGCAAATCTTGTTCCGAGGCACCTGTCGCCCCCAGGAAAACGGGCAGCAACTCATCATTTCCCACCAGCCAGCCCAGCACATTCAGGGCCAGAGTTTCAGCGGAATTGGCGGAGATCGGCATAAACTGGCCTCGGACACTGTGTTGGAAAGGGTTTGTTAACCAGACTCATAAACACTTTAGCAACGCATGCAATCAAACGGTGAATGGCTATGTCTGTACAAGGCACCATACTCGTCCTCGACGGTGTTTCGACCAATCGCATAATGCTCAAGGTTCAGTTGACGGCCGCCTGGTACCATGTCGTGCAGGGTGAGAAACTGGCCGGGCTTGGTGCATTGCTGCGGCGGACACGGCCTGATCTGGTTCTTACAGCGCAAACTCTGCCCGACGGAAGCGCTGCGGATGTTAAGAAAGTGATGGCGGCAGATCCTGCTCTGATCGATGTGCCGATTGTTGCGATTGCACCGCAAAACGACAAAGCAGCGCGTTTGAAGGCACTGTCGGACGGGCTGGATGATGTGCTTGGCTATCCGTTCAAGGATACACTTCTATTGGCCCGCGTGCGCAGCTTGTTACGTACGCGCGCCGAACGGCAGGAATTAAACATCGAAGGTTCGGCCCAAACCATTGGCTTTGGCGAGGCGCCACAGGTGCTGATCGCCCCGCCATCGACGGCAGAGATCGCGATCCTGACGCAAACAGTTCGAACCAGCGCGTTGTGGAGTAATGCTCTGACCCATCAAACCCGGCATCGTGTGACCGGCCATACTCTGCCTGATCTCAAAGGCATCCTGTCCGGAACGATCCCGGACGCGATTATTGTTGAACTTGCACCGAATAGCTCGGGGCGGAACCTACTGGCAGATCTTCGGTCGCGCGGTGCGACACGAAATACGGTGCTGATCGGTGTGTTGCCGGGTGATAATCCCGCACTTGCGGCCGAGGCGCTGGACCGAGGTGCTGATGCGGTCTGCATGGGCGGGTTTCAGACAGATGAGATATGCTTGCGGCTTGAAACTTTGATCGCCCGCAAGACCCGAGACGACAGATTGCGAGCGACATTGCGCAGGGATTTGGCCGAATCCATGATCGATCCGCTGACCGGACTGTTCAATCGCCGCTACGCGATGCGCGCGCTGGACCAGATCGCGCATCAGGCCCCAGAAACGGAACACGGATTCGCCGTGATGCTGGCCGATCTGGACCACTTCAAGGCAATCAATGACCGTTACGGTCACGCCGCGGGGGATTTGGTTCTGACCGAAACCGCGAAAAGGCTGCGAGTCGTGATAGGAAAAACCGGTTTTGTCGCGCGTATCGGCGGCGAAGAGTTCATGATCGGGCTACCGAATGCCCCAACCGACCAAGCGCTGAAGCAAGCGAAACAGATTTGTGAAACAATTTGCGAAAAACCTTTTCAGCTGCCGGATCGTCCGGCCCCAGTACCCGTAACGATCAGCGTGGGGGTGAAATTATGTACCTCGCCCGAACTCTCTCATCCAGGCGAAGCAGACCCGGTTGGTCGATTGATCAGCTCGGCGGACAAAGCACTTTATGCCGCCAAAAAAGCGGGCCGCAACCAGGTACAGATTCGGCAAAGCGCAGCTTGACTAGTCAGTCCCGTTTTTTGTGTTTGCGCGGGCCGCGTTTAACCACGTCCTCCAGCCGGTCCGCGTAAGCGGCACGTTGGTCATCATTCATGGCCGAGATCTGGGCCAGCCATTGCTGATGAAGCGCAATCTGCAGATCAGCAGTTGCCTTCGACTGCTGTGCCAAAAGACTCGCAACCGCTGCGGGATCGAAAGGCACGGCCCTAAGCACTTGACTAAGAGCAGTAAAATCCTGCTTGCGCCGATGTGATCCTTTTCCGCGCAGGTCCGACAACTCACCTCTCAGAGCCTTTCGATCCGACTTTGGCAGCGCATAATACAGCGCCGGGCCAAATCCCGGAGGCGCATCGGCATGAGCGCTTCCTTTAAAGCGCAATGCCGCACCCAAAATGACTCCGACAATCAGCAGATTCAAAGCAAGAGAGACAACCAGCAATATCGGCATCCATTTGCGTTTGGGTGCGGGATGATCGCTCATTCTGCGTCCTCCAGATAGTTTTCGTCTAAATTCAGATCGGCCATCAGATAGGTCGTCTCTTGTGAGATGAAATAATCAACAGGGTCCGGTAAGAAGGCCGGAGCGGAGAACCCGATCCAGACGCCAGCTGCGCTTGCGGCCACAAGACCGCTCAACCCTTGCCACCCCCCGATAACGCCTATCTTTTGCCGCCATGCCCGCCGCTGCGGTCTTGCAGTCCGGGCCAGACGTATGGCTTCGGCATCAGTTTCGATGCGAACCGCAAGATCGTCAGGAAACGTATCCCGCGCCGCACGCGCCCGTGCAAACAGATGGTCGAGTTCGTTATCTTGATCAGCCATGTTCGTACCCCAGTTCATCCCGACGCCCCGCCAGTATCGCGGTCAGAGATCGTTTGCCACGCGCGGTCAGGCTTTCAACCGCCTCGACCGAAATATCCATGATCCCCGCGATTTCGGGATTGGACAATTCTTCGATGTGCCGCAGAACCACAGCCTGCCGCTGCCGGTCCGGCAAATGCTCCAATGCAGCCTGCAACGCGTCCTTGCGGGCACTCTCCTGCATCTGGTCGACCACACTGGCAGTCTCATCTTCGGGTTCGGCCACATTGTCCAACGCTTGAGGCCGCTTTTTCCGGCGCAAGTCCACACATAGATTCAGTGTTACGCGATAGAGCCAGGTCGATAACTGCGCCTGCCCCGGCACCCAGTCAGGTGCCATCTTCCAAAGGCGCATCATCGCTTCTTGCGTCACGTCCTCTGCTTCTGCTGGGTTTCCCAGCATTCGCAAAGCCACGGAATAACTTCGCGGCCCCAACCGCCCGGTCAGCAGGCGGGCCGCCGTAGCATCGCCATCAGAAAACCGGCCCAGCAACTCTTCGTCGCTGGGCTCGGGCATGGCAGGTGTTCCGCCATGCTCGATGTCGGGATAAGAGGTCAGATCCTCCATCCCGCATCAGTTGTTGTCGGTGTCCGACTTCTGATGCCGCTTGTGTTTCCGGCCCATTTTGTCTTTTGCATCCGCGTATTCCTGTTCTGAGATCGAACCGTTGCCGTCGGCATCGATGCGCTCGAACATCTTGGAGGCGCGGCGCGGTTTCGGCAATTCATCTTCGCTAAGGAAACCATCCGCATTTGCGTCGTGCTTTTCGAACATCTTGGTGACACGCTCGTTGGCCTTGGTCTGCGCCGCAGCCTGCATTTCTTCGACGCTCAGTTGGCCGTCGCCATCCGTATCGGCAGCGGTGAATTTCTGGTTGCGATGTGTCTCGATCTCGGCCTGAGTCACCTGCCCGTCCCCGTCGGCATCCAGTTCCTGAAATGTCGCACGCGGGCCCTTGGCCAAAGCGGAAGTGCCGGTCACAGTAACTGCAGCTACGACGATTGCCGAAATGAAGCTTTTGGTTTTCATTACATAGTTCCCTGAATTTGGCGGCCATTTGCCGCTGTTGATACCTGTTCAAACGCGGCTTGGGCGGGTTTCCGTCGCTTCCGGCACAACTTTTTTTTGGTTTATTTGAAACGCCAATAGAAAATGATACGCTAAGCAGCAGCGCCACAAAGCGACGCACCCCCCTTTTCCGTTGGGTCTGATCCTGCCTATATGCCTTCAGGAAAGATGCGCGAGATACATATGATTGACCAAACTATTGACAGTTCGCTCGAAGAAGACCGCCCAACAAAACCCGCATTGATCCGAGGGTTCCGGTGCAAATGCCCGAATTGCGGTGAGGGTGCGCTGTTGCACAGCTATCTCAAGGTGAATGACACCTGTTCGGAATGCGGGCAGGAATTGTTCCATCATCGCGCTGATGACGGCCCGGCCTACCTGACGATCCTGCTGGTGGGGCACCTTCTGGCACCCGCCCTTCATGTCTCTTATGTGCAGTGGCGTCCCGATCCATGGACCATGGCGATTGCATTCTCGATCGGCTGCGTCGCGCTATCCCTGTTCCTTCTGCCCCGTCTCAAAGGGGCCGTTGTCGCCTATCAATGGGCGCGGCGGATGCACGGGTTTGGCAAGGCCGGATGACGGCGGATAAAACCGCAATCCGGGATGCTGCTACCGTAATCGTATTGCGTGATCGGTTCACAGACCCGTCGATCCTGATGGGCCAACGCGGTGCCAAGGCTGCGTTCATGCCGAACAAATTCGTGTTCCCGGGCGGCGCGGTTGATGCTTCCGATGCGGGCATCTCGCTCAGCACGCCATTGCCCGATCTATGCAACGATCGCCTGTCACAACAATCAGCGCCAAACTTGCAGACCTCTCTGGCTGTCGCGGCGATCCGAGAGTTGTGGGAAGAAACCGGGCTTGTTCTGGGGCAACAAGGGGATTGGCAAGGCGCGATCCCGGCCGATTGGCAAAGCTTTGCGGCGATGGGCTACCTGCCGTCTGCAGAAGCACTGCAATTTGTCTTTCGCGCAGTCACACCACCGGGGCGACCCCGCCGGTTCGACGCCAGGTTCTTTCTGGTCGATGCGGACGCGATTCAGGGGGATCTTGACGACTTCACCCATGCCTCGGACGAGCTATCGCATTTGCAATGGGTCAAGATCAGCCAAGCGCGAGAGTTCGACCTGCCCTTCATCACCGAAGTTGTTCTGGCCGAAGTCGCCGCCCGTGCAGAGGACCCGAACCCGCCTGAAACTGTTCCCTTCTTTCTCAACAACGAAGAGGCCAGCCTTTTCCTGCAGCTTCGGGGCTATCCGATGCCCTATGCAGATTAACGCATTCGGCTAACAACCACTGTTACCTCGGGTTTCTTGCCGATCTCGGCCTGCGCGGTCTGACGTGCGATCCGGCGCAACCCTTCTTCCAGTTTGTCGTCATCACGCAGCGTCTTTGCACCCGCACGCATCAGGAACTGGTTCAGGTCCTCTTCCAGCACCTCAATCAGCCCCGCGCGGGATGATCCCATTTCGGGCAGGCCCATCGTATCGCACCACGGCTCACCCAGCGGTTCGTCTTCTTCGTCCAATATCACGGTGATGATGATATGGCCGTTCAGCGCCATCCGAATCCGGTCGCGCACCACGCCGTCCAAGGCGCCGATTTTGACTGTACCATCCAGATAGGTCCGGCCAGTCTCGATATAATCCGCCACTTTGGGCGCATTCCCAGTCAGATCCAGCATAGTGCCGTTAACAGCGAGAATCCCAGTGCGACCACCCGTTTCGGCCAGTTTGGCATGCTCACGCAAGTGGCGGTGTTCGCCATGCATCGGGATAACCATCTGCGGATCGATCAGGGCGTGAACCTTCTCAAGATCAGGCCGGTTGGCGTGACCCGAGACGTGATACAGACCAGAGCTGTCATCGACCACATCCACGCCCTTCTCACTGAGCTGGTTCATGATGCGGATCACGCCACGTTCATTGCCGGGAATAGTCTTGGACGAGAACAGAAACAGATCGCCCTCTTTCGCTTCTAGTCCGCGATACTTACCGCGCGCCAGTTGGGCGCTGGCTGCGCGGCGTTCGCCTTGGCTGCCAGTCACAATCAACATCAGGTTCGCGCGTGGCACGTCGACGGCCTCTTCGGCGCTGATAACCTTTGGAAAATCGGTCAGGATGCCGGTCTCGGTCGCCGCCTCGATCATACGCCGCATCGCACGACCCAGCAGTACGACCGAACGGCCGGCTTTCTGTCCCGCCTCTGCCAGCGTTTTCACGCGTGCCACGTTCGAGGCAAACGTGGTTGCGATGACCATGCCGCTGGCCTCTTGAACCAGACGGGTGATCTCGGGGCCGACTTCGGATTCCGAACGCCCGGGATGGCTTGAGAACACATTGGTACTATCACAGACCAACGCTTTGACGCCGGGCTTTGCCACCTCGGCCCACAGATCGGGATCGAATGGTTCGCCCACGACCGGGTTGGAATCGAGCTTGAAATCCCCCGTATGCACCACGCGCCCGGCAGGCGAGTCGATAACGAGCCCTGCACTTTCAGGGATGGAATGCGAAACCGGCAGGAAACCAACGGTAAACGGGCCAGCCTTGATCTGTTCGGGCCATGGAGACGCAGTTTGCACCGCCTCGGTCGGGTGGCCGCGTTCTTCCATCTTGCGACGCGCGATATTGGCGGTAAAAGCGCGCGCGTAGACCGGCGCGCCCAAAGCCTCATAACAGTGGGCCACCGCCCCGACATGATCTTCGTGCGCGTGAGTGACAAAAACTGCTTCCAGCTGATCGGCACGCTTTTTCAACCAGGTGATGTCTGCAAAGATCAGATCCACGCCGGGCGAGGTGTCCATGTCCGGGAAGGCAACGCCAAGATCCACAAGGATCAACCGCTCTTGCCCCGGCTTACCGTAACCATAGACATAGGCATTCATGCCGATTTCGCCTGCACCGCCCAGCGGCAGATAGATCAGTCGTTCACTGCTCATGTTGAGCCATTTTCCTTGTTATAGCGATGTATCACGGTCAACCCGTGCATCGTCAGATCATCCTCGATAGCGTCAAAACCCACGTCAGCCTGGTCAAACAGAGGCGCCAGGCCCCCGGTACCGACGACTTTCATCGCCATTCCGTATTCAGCTTTCACGCGCGAGATCAGCCCTTCGATCAGGCCGGAATATCCCCAATACACGCCGGACTGGATACAGCCAACCGTGTTTGTTCCAATCACTTTTTCGGGCCTCGTGATGTCGATATGCGGCAACGCCGCGGCACCCTGATGCAGTGCCTCAAGGCTCAGGTTCACGCCAGGGGCGATGATACCACCGACGTAGGCGCCGTCGGCTGCGACTACGTCGAAATTCGTAGCCGTCCCAAAGTCAACCACAACCACATTGCCGCCATGGCGGTCGAACGCCGCCGCCGCGTTGGCCAACCGGTCCGGACCGGGCACGGTGCCTTCGTCCACGCGCGGATTGACCGGCAGCAGGCAATCTGGCTTGCCAACAACAATCGGCCGGCATCCAAAAAAGCGATCAGCAAAGACCCGCAGGTTGAACACCACGCGTGGCACGGTTGAGGCGATGATCACATCCGAGATATCAGCTTCGATACCGTAGTGTTTCACCAAGGTTGAATACCAAGTGAAATATGCGTCCGCTGTGCGGGCATGATGAGTTGAGGTGCGCAGGGTGCACAGAAACTTTTCGCCATCCCAGATCGAGAAAACGGTGTTGGTATTGCCGCAATCAATCGCCAGAAGCATCCCGCGCCCCTTTCAGAAGTACACATCCGCAGCCGGAATGCTGACCCGGCCCTTGGCGGTGTTTAGGACAAGGCTGCCACCCACGTCTACCGTTTCGAAGGTTCCAACCGTTTCGGACGTGGCTGTACGAGCGGTTATGACTTCGCCCAACCGCGCTGCTCGGGATAGCCAGGCGGTGCGGATCGGTTCGAACCCGTAGGTCATGAACTGGGTCTCATAATGCGCATAAGCTACCGCCAGTTCGGTCAGAAAATCCTCGGGGGTGGTGAGCGCGCCGGTTTCCGAGAGCAGAGAAACAGGTCGCACCGCTCCGGCTTCGACGCGATCAGTGCCCGGTGCCTCGGACAGGTTCACCCCAACCCCTATCGCCAGATGTGACACCCCCCGGCCCTGCCCCGTGCTTTCTAGCAGGATACCCGCTAGTTTTCCGCCGTTGAGCAGCACGTCATTGGGCCATTTCAGTGCCAAACCTACTGCGCGCCCCGTTACCGCCACACAAGCATCATACAGGGCGAGCGCTGCGACAAAACTTCGAAGGGCCGCCTGTTCCGGATCACCCGGCGGGCGCATCAGCAAAGTCGCTGCCAGATTACCTTTGGGGTTGGCCCAGGCTCGCCCGCGCCGACCACGCGCGGCGGTCTGATGATGTGCCATGATCCAGACCGGACCGGTCGCTGTTGGCGCAAGCCGCACCGCCTCATTCAGAGTGCTGTCGACTTCTTTCAGTATATGCAGGCCATATCCCTGCGGCCATTCGCTCATGTCAAAAAGGCCCGGTCGCGCGACCGAGCCTCGGTTGATCGAAACGCGGCAGTATCAGTTGACAAGCGTCGCCGCAGCAGCTGCAGCTGCCCCTTCCACACCGAACTGATAAAATACGCCAATCAACATCAGAGCCGCAGAGCCCATCAGCGCTGCCCACAAAACCGGGGTCGAGCGGATCTCGATCGGGTCTTCATTCTCCGCCCCGAAATACATGTAGAACACGATCCGCAGATAGTAGAACGCACCGATGACCGAGGCGATGGCCGAGACGATCACCAGCCCGAACAGGTCGGCATCGATACCCGCTTGCCAGACGCCGAACTTGGCGAAGAAGCCCAGCATCGGTGGCACGCCCGCCAGACTGAACATCAGGATCAGGACTGCCAGAGCTTTGCCCGGATCGCGCTTCGAGAACTGACGCAACGCATCGATATCGGTGACAGGTTTGCCATCACGCTCCATCATCAGGATGAATGCGAAGGTTCCGATATTCATCGTCACATAGATGGCCAGATACATCAGCATTGCCTTGATGCCCATCTCGGTCCCAGCGGCCAGTCCGATCAGAGCATATCCCATATGGGCAATCGACGAAAACGCCATCAGCCGCTTGATGTCCCGCTGCCCGATAGCCGCAACCGCGCCCAGCAGCATCGACAGGACCGAAAGCAGCACGACCACTTGCTGCCAATCCTTGATCACGCCTCCGAATGCGTCATGCATCAGGCGCGCGAACAAGGCCATCGCAGCCACTTTCGGAGCGGTGGCGAAGAACGCGGTAATCGGGGTCGGAGACCCTTCATACACATCCGGCGTCCACATGTGGAACGGCACGGCCGAGACCTTGAAGGCCAGACCCGAGATCATGAACACCAGGCCAAACAGGAGGCCAATCGAGACATCTCCATGATGCACCGTTTGGATGATGCCCGAGAACAGCGTGGTGCCAGTGAAGCCGTAAACCAGCGACGCACCATAGAGCAGCAAGCCAGAACTCAACGCGCCCAGCACGAAGTATTTCAAACCGGCTTCGGTGGATTTGGCACTGTCGCGCCGCAAGGCGGCCACGACGTAAAGCGACAGCGACTGCAGCTCAAGCCCCATATAAAGCGACATCAGATCGCCTGCGCTAACCATCATCATCATGCCGACAGCCGCAAGTGCGACCAGCAAAGGATATTCAAAGCGCAGCAGATCGCGGCGCGCCATATATTCCTGGCTCATCAGCAATACCGCAGCGGCGGACAGCAGAATCGCAACCTTTGCAAATCGAGCAAAGCCGTCATCCACAAACATGCCGTTGAAGGCCACGTTGGTACCTTCGCCATTCATCGCAATCCAGATTGCCAACACCGCCATCAGACCTGAAGTGGCCCAGACCAGCATGGGAGCCAGAGCATCCTTGGTGGTGTAGACAGCCCCGATCAGCGCCGCCATCGCATAAATTGCCAGAACAATTTCCGGCAGGATGATTGTCAGATCAGCCTGGATCATGTCTCCAAAGCCCCCTTAATGCGAAGCGGCTGTCTGGGTTGCGGCTTCAGCCGCGGCCAGAGCCGTGTCATAGTTCGAGATTAGCGCTGCGGTGGATTGCCCGATCACATCGGTCACCAGCGAGGGATAAATCCCAAGCAGAATGGTCATCACGATCAGCGGCGCGAAGATCAGCCGCTCGCGCGAACTCATGTCTGTGATGGCCTTGAGGCTTTCCTTGATCAGATCTCCAAAGACTACCCGGCGATAGAGCCACAGCGCATAGCCCGCTGAGAAGATCACACCGGTTGCAGCCACAGCCGTCACCCAGGTGTTGACCTGGAAAGCGCCCATCAGGGTCAGGAATTCCCCGATGAAGCCTGATGTACCAGGCAAGCCAACATTGGCCATGGTGAACAGCATGAAGACCAGAGCGTAAGCCGGCATCCGGATGACCAAACCGCCATACGCCTCGATATCGCGGGTGTGCATCCGGTCATAGATCACGCCAACACACAGGAAGAGCGCTGCGGAAATGAACCCATGACTGAGCATCTGGAAGATCGCGCCATCAATGCCCTGCTGGTTCGCTGCAAAGATACCCATGGTCACAAAGCCCATATGCGCGACCGAGGAATAGGCGATCAGCTTCTTCATATCCTCCTGCACCAGCGCGACCAGAGAGGTGTAGACAACAGCAATCGCCGACATCCACAGCACCACATCGGTCATCACCGCAGACCCCACGGGGAACATCGGCAGGCTGAACCGCAGGAAGCCATAGCCGCCCATCTTCAACAGGATCGCCGCCAACACGACCGAACCCGCCGTCGGCGCCTGAACGTGCGCATCCGGCAGCCAGGTATGCACCGGCCACATCGGCATCTTCACCGCGAACGACGCGAAGAAGGCCAGGAACATCAGCGTCTGCATGCCGCCGACGATATAGATGCCCAGTACGCTGAACCCTTCGGACGAGAACTGATGGCTCATCAGCGCCTCGATATCCGTGGTGCCCGCATCCGCATACATCGCAACCATCGCCACCAGCATCAGCACCGAGCCGAGGAAGGTGTATAGGAAGAACTTGAAGCTGGCATAGATGCGGTCCTTGCCACCCCAGATACCGATGATCAGGAACATCGGGATCAGGCCCGCCTCGAAGAACAGGTAAAACAGCACGAGATCCAGCGCCATGAACACGCCCAGCATCAGCGTTTCCAGCAGCAGGAATGCGATCATGTATTCCTTGACCCGGTCCGTGACCTGCCAGCTGGCCAGAATGGTCAGCGGCATGATGAAGGTGGTCAGCAGCACGAAAAGAACGCTGATACCATCGACACCCATCTTGTACTTCAGGCCCAGCAGCCACTCGCCCTCTTCCACCATCTGGAAGCCGGTGTTGGACGGATCAAAGCCGGTATAGATGCCGATTGAGACCAGAAAGGTCACGGTTGTGGCAACCAGCGCAACCCATTTGGCGTTGCGCTGCGCGGCTACGTCCTCGCCATGCAGAAACAGGGCCAGAATGCCTGCTGCGATGGCGGGTATGAAGGTGACAATAGATAGGATATTGTCCATTAGTTTGCGCCTCCGCCGATCGACATCCAGGTGACAAGAGCGGCGATGCCCAAAACCATCCAGAAGGCGTAAGTAAAGATGTAACCCGTCTGAGCTTTGCCTGCGAGGCGGGTAAAGAAGGGCACCACGCCCATCGAAACCCCGTTCAGGAAGCCATCAATCGTGTTGCCGTCACCGCGTTTCCACAGGAACCGACCCAACGCAACGGTAGGTTTGACAAAGATCGCGTCGTAGATCTCGTCAAAGTACCACTTGTTCTTGAGAAACAGGTACAGTGGCCGCTGGTTCGCCGCCAGACGAGCGGGAAGCGACGTGTTCACGATGTAGAACCAATAAGCTACGACAAAACCCAGCAGCATAGCAACAAAAGGCGATACTTTGACCCATTTCGGAGCCTCATGCGCATCGTTCAGGACATTGTTTTCAGGTGCCATATACAGCGCGCCTTCGCCCGGCTCACCGCCAAAGCTGGCATGCTTCTTGTCCGCCTTGTAGTCACCCTCGCCTTTATCAGCCTTCGCGTCGACTTGGTCGTCATTTGCCTTGGCCTCACCATGAGATGCGTCTGCGGCAACTTCGCCATGACCGCCAGTCTCTTCCGCCAGCGGAATACCGTAGAACTTGGCCACTTTATCGGTGTAGCCGAAGAACTGGTTGTACCACAGCATCCCCGAGAACACCGCGCCCAGCGACAGTACCCCCAGCGGGACCAGCATGACCATCGGACTTTCATGCGCGTGCTCATGCGTATGCTTGTCGCCACGCGGCTCGCCATAGAAGGTCAGGAATATCAGACGCCAGCTGTAGAATGAGGTGAACACCGCTGCGATCACCAACATCCAGAAGGCATAACCTGTGCCACCTACAAAGGCGCTTTCGATGATGGCATCCTTCGACAGGAACCCAGCGAATCCAAACGTGGTCAGCGGGATGCCCACACCGGTAATGGCCAGCGTGCCGATCATCATCGCCCAGAACGTATAGGGGATTTTCTTCCGCAGACCGCCGTACTCGGTCATCTCCTGCTCATGATGCATCGCATGGATCACTGAACCGGCACCAAGGAACAGCAGCGCCTTGAAGAATGCGTGCGTCAGCAGATGGAACATCGCGGCTGAGTACATGCCAACGCCGGCGGCGACAAACATGTAACCCAATTGCGAACAGGTCGAATACGCTATGACCCGCTTGATATCGGTCTGCACCAAGCCCACGGTTGCAGCAAAAAACGCAGTCGAAGCGCCAAGGAAAGCTATGAACCCGGTGGCCCCCGGTGCGAACTCCATCAGCGGCGACATACGGCAGACCAGGAACACACCTGCGGTAACCATGGTCGCAGCGTGGATCAGCGCGGACACAGGGGTCGGACCTTCCATCGCATCCGGCAGCCAGGTGTGTAGTATCAACTGCGCCGATTTACCCATCGCGCCGATGAACAGCAGAACACAGATCACCTCAATCGCAGTCCACTCACCCCAGAGGAAGCTCAGTTTTTCCTCCGCCAATGCCGGGGCCGACGCGAATATGTCTGAGAAATTGATGCTGTCGGTCAGGAAGAACAGCGCGAAGATCCCCAGCGCAAAGCCGAAATCGCCCACTCGGTTCACGATGAACGCTTTCATCGCCGCTGCATTGGCGCTGGGCTTGCGATAATAGAACCCGATCAGCAGGTACGAGGCGACACCCACGCCTTCCCAGCCAAAGAACATCTGAACCAGATTGTCCGCCGTCACCAGCATCAGCATGGCGAAGGTGAAGAACGACAGATAGGCAAAGAAACGCGGCTTATAGCTTTCGCCTTCACGCCATTGCGGGTCGTGATCCATGTAGCCGAATGAATACAAGTGAACCAGCGCCGAAACGGTCGTCACCACGATCAGCATGATCGCCGTCAGACGGTCCAGACGAATGGCCCAGCTTGTCGACAGCGAACCACTTTCGATCCAGCGCATGATCTCAATCTGCTGGGTGTGGCCATCAAATGAAAGGAAGACGATCCAGCTGAGCAGGCAGGCCAGAAACAGCAGGCCCGTTGCGGTCCACATGGCGGCTTTCTCACCAATGAAGCGCCAGCCAAAACCGCAGATCAACGCACCCACGAGCGGGGCAAAGAGGATGGTGGTTTCCATATTCTCTTACCCCTTCATCATATTGACGTCTTCAACCGCGATGGTGCCACGGTTGCGGAAGAAGCAGACCAGAATGGCAAGGCCAATCGCCGCCTCAGCCGCCGCAACTGTCAACACGAACAGCGTAAAGACCTGCCCGACCAGATCGCCGAGGAAACTAGAGAACGCCACGAGGTTGATATTCACCGCCAGCAGCATCAACTCGATGCTCATCAGCAGGATGATGACGTTCTTGCGGTTCAGGAAGAGACCGAAGATGCCGATGACGAATAGCGTCGCCGCGACCGTAAGATAGTGTTCAAGTCCGATCATCGTCTCAAAGTCCCTGCCCCGGTTTCACGTCCTTCAACTCCATCGCTTTGGCCGGGTCGCGCATCATCTGGCCGATGATGTCCTGACGCTTGATGTCCTGACGGTGGCGCAGTGTCAGCACAATGGCACCGATCATGGCCACCAGCAGGATCAGGCCCGCCAGTTGGAACAGAAGGAAGTATTGATCGTATAGAATGACGCCGAGCGCCTCAGTGTTGTGGCGGTCGCTCGGTACCGGCTGCGCCAGATTGGCGGCGGCACCCTGCGCGCTGTCCCATGCTCCGATGGCCATGACGAACTGCATCAGGATCACCAATCCGATCAACAGCGCCAGCGGCATGTAGCGCGCCATCTCGGCCTTCAGCTCGGCAAAGTCCACATCCAGCATCATCACCACGAAGAGGAACAGAACCGCGACCGCGCCGACGTAAACGATAATCAGCAGCATCGCCACGAACTCGGCCCCCAGCAGCACGAACAGGCCCGCCGAGGACAGAAAGGACAGGATCAGCCACAGCACCGAATGCACCGGCTGGCGGCTGATCACCGTGAACAGCCCGCCGGTGATGGCGCTGATGGCAAACAGATAGAAGGCAAAGACGGTCATTGATCCTCATCCTCGTTATCACCCATGACCTCTTGCGCCAGATCCAGCGCACGGGTCATGGCCGGGATGCCGGCAAAGACCGACATCTGACCGATCGTTTCCACGATCTCTTGTTTCTTGGCGCCAGCTTCCAGCGCATGGCGCACGGTCTGACGCACCGCCGAGTCCGCCTGAGCGCCCTGACAGGTCAGCCCGGCCAGCGTCAGCAGAAGGCGAGTTTTGGCGTCCAGCCCGTCCTTGTTGACGGTATTGCCGAACATCATCTCCATGACCTCTTTCGGCATGGTCGGCCACAGCGCCTCGAACCCTTTGGGCGAGAAATTTTCCATCGCCGGGTTCATCGCCTTGGCCATGTCCTGAGCTTGCTTCATCATCAGCTCGAACGGATTTGTCGGACTGTCACTCATCTGTACGGCGCGTCCATTTCCAGATTGCGAGCGATTTCGGCTTCCCAGCGTTCGCCATTATCCAGCAGTTTCTGCTTGTCGTAGAACAACTCTTCCCGGGTTTCGGTGGCGAATTCGAAATTCGGGCCCTCGACGATGGCATCAACCGGACATGCCTCCTGGCAGAAACCGCAATAGATGCATTTGGTCATGTCGATGTCATAGCGCGTGGTGCGGCGGCTTCCGTCTTCGCGCGGCTCGGCATCGATGGTGATGGCTTGTGCAGGACAGATCGCTTCGCACAGTTTGCAGGCGATGCAGCGTTCCTCACCGTTCGGATAACGGCGCAGGGCATGTTCACCCCGGAACCGCGGGGACAAGGGCCCCTTTTCATGCGGGTAGTTCACGGTGGCTTTTGGGGCGAAGAAATACTTCAAGCCCAATTTCATTCCGACCCAGAAGTCCTGCAGCAGGAAATACTTGGCGGCGCGGGTGTAGTCGATTTGAGTCATATCAGCCTCCTACGCTCCAACGGGCAAACGCGCCCCAGAACCAGTCGAATTTCGCCGCGAAGGCCACGAAGACGACCCAGACGAGGCTGAACGGCAAGAACACTTTCCAACCCAGGCGCATCAACTGGTCATAGCGGTAGCGGGGTGTGATCGCCTTGACCATCGCGAAGATGAAGAAGAAGAACGCCATCTTGGCAACCATCCACAATACGCCGTCAGGCAGGCCTGGGATCGGGGACAGCCAGCCGCCAAAGAACAGCAGTGTGGTCAGAGCACACATCAGGAAGATGGCGATGTATTCACCAGCCATGAAAAGCAGGAAAGGCGTGGCCGAGTATTCGACCTGATAGCCTGCAACCAGTTCCGATTCCGCCTCGGGCAGATCGAAGGGTGGACGGTTGGTTTCAGCCAATGCCGAGATGAAAAACAGGAACACCATCGGGAAATGCGGCAGCCAGTACCAGCTGAAGAACCCGAACGAGCCATCCTGTGCGCGGACGATATCACCAAAGTTCATCGAACCGGTCGAGATGATGATGCCGATGATGATCAGACCGATGGATACCTCGTATGAAATCATCTGCGCGGCAGAGCGCAGCGACCCAAGGAATGGATACTTTGAGTTCGACGCCCAACCACCCATAATCACGCCATAAACCTCAAGCGATGAGACTGCGAAGACATAGAGGATGGCGACGTTGATGTCCGACAGGACCCAGCCATCGTTGAACGGGATCACCGCCCAGGCGATCATCGCGAGGACAAAACTGGTCAATGGTGCGAGGATAAACACCGTACGGTCGGCACCTGCGGGAATGACGACCTCTTTCACCACATATTTCAGTGCGTCCGCCACCGATTGCAGCAGGCCGTATACGCCGACAACGTTGGGGCCGCGACGCATCTGGACGGCGGCCCAGATCTTGCGGTCGCCGTAAACGAGGAACAACAGCGAGATCATCACGAACGCAACAACAGCAAGCACTTGCGCCAGAATGATGATGGCTATTCCGCCTGGGGTGTTAAAGAAGTCAGCCATTGGTCCTCACACCGTGGGTATTTTGGTTTCCGCGTGCGATGCAAAGGCCAGATGCCTGCGCAATCTGCGGCTGGGTCGGCGCGTTGGTGTAAACAGCATCTGCCGTCTGTACGCCACCCTTAATCTTCAATTTCACACGCAAATCCGGCGCGGCTATCTGCCACCCGGGCACCGCGTACGTCTGTGATATGAAACGTTTCTGATTCATTCAGCCGCAATCTTCTCAGTCTTGCGGGTCTGCGCCTGTGCCGATAGTTCGGCCATCAATTGGGAGGCGCGGGCAATCGGGTTGGTCAGGTAGAAATCCTTGATTGCATTGCGGAAGCTGGCTTCACCCAATTTTCCGGCTTGTAGCGCCGCTGCTTCATTCTCAATCACCTCATCAATGCGCGCCAGATGCGGAACAGATTCGAGCAAGGAGGTGCGCAATTGAGCCAATGTATCGTAGGGCAGAGTAGCCCCCAGCTCGGCAGACAACGCCCTTAGGATTGCCCAGTTTTCCTTGGCCTCTCCCGGTGCAAAGCCTGCGCGCATGGCGAGTTGAGGACGCCCTTCGGTGTTCACGAACAGACCGTTTTCTTCTGTGTAAGCCGCCCCCGGCAGGATCACATCTGCGCGGTGCGCGCCACGATCGCCGTGACTGCCCTGATAGATCACAAAAGCACCCTCGCCGATCTCGACTTCGTCAGCACCGAGGTTATAGATCACATCGGCCGCGTTGACCGCCTCCATGCCACTTTCGTTGGTCGCATCCACATCCATCGCACCCACGCGCGATGCTGCGGTGTGCAGAACGATCAGCCCACTTTCGGTATTGCTTGCAATGGCTTGCGCGGCGGCCAGAACGGCAGAGCCATCGGCCTCCTGCAGCGCGCCCTGCCCGACGATGACAAGAGAGCGCTTGCCCTTGATCTCATCATCACCACCCATATCAACGATGGTCTGCAGCGCGGCACGGTCGCTGCCTACATGGTGATACTCATAGGTCAGATCGACGGCAGGCCCGACCAGGGCCACCTCGGCGCCGTGTGCCCAGGCCTTGCGGATACGAGCATTCAAAACCGGAGCCTCGTCACGCGGGTTGGTCCCGATCAACAGGATACGTTCAGCCGCATCAATATCTTCGATTGCCGCGGTCCCGGCATAGGCTGCTCGGTTACCCGCAGGCAGTTTGGCGCCGTCGGTGCGGCACTCAACGATACCGCCTTGCCCTTCGATCATCTGTTTGAGTGCGAATGTGGCCTCAACTGGAGCCAGATCACCGACAATCCCGGCTGGCTTCTCAGCCCCTTTCAGTGCCTCAGCGGCTTTGGTCAATGCCTCGGGCCAAGTGGCTGGTCGCAGCTTGCCGTTTTCCCGCACATACGGCTTGTCCAGCCGTTGGCGCCGCAACCCGTCCCAGACAAAGCGGGTCTTGTCGCTAATCCATTCCTCGTTCACACCGTCATGGTTGCGCGGCAGAAAGCGCATCACTTCACGCCCTTTGGTATCTACACGGATGCTTGAGCCCAAAGCGTCCATCACGTCGATACTCTCGGTTTTGGTCAGTTCCCAAGGGCGAGCGGTGAATGCATATGGCTTCGAGGTCAACGCCCCTACCGGGCACAGATCGATGATGTTGCCCTGCAGGTTCGAATCCAGCGTCTGGTTCAGGTACGAGGTGATCTCGGCATCTTCGCCACGCCCGGTCTGGCCCATCTGAGTGATCCCGGCAACCTCGGTGGTGAAGCGCACGCAACGAGTACAACTGATGCAGCGAGTCATCGCGGTGCCAACCAGCGGACCAAGGTCCAGATCATCCACGGCACGCTTGGCTTCTTTGAAGCGCGTCCCTGACAGACCATAGGCCATGGCCTGATCCTGCAGGTCACACTCACCGCCCTGATCGCAGATCGGGCAATCCAGCGGGTGGTTGATCAGCAGAAACTCCATCACCCCTTCGCGGGCCTTCTTGACCATGGGCGAGTTCGTCTTGACCACCGGTGCCTGCCCTTCCGGACCCGGACGCAGATCGCGCACCTGCATCGCGCAGGAGGCCGCCGGTTTCGGCGGGCCGCCCACGACCTCAACCAGACACATCCGGCAGTTCCCGGCAATCGACAGACGCTCGTGATAGCAAAAGCGCGGCACTTCGACCCCGGCCTGCTCGCAGGCCTGGATCAGTGTCATCGCGCCATCGACTTCGATTTCCTGCCCGTCGATATTGACTTTGCGGAGGTCAGACATCGCTAGTTCGCCCTCAAATACACGCCGATGGCGCTGTTTCTTTGAATCTCTTTCCGCCCCAACGTGCAGAAAGAATTGGGATTTTCATAAGACACGCCGTTTTGGGTCAGATACGCCTCACCCTTGGCACGCATCCTGTCTTTCTCGGCATCCGAGTCCACATAGGCGCGGATTTCCTTGTCCGAATATCCCAGTTTGTTCGCCTTGGACCGCAGATCCCACATCACCCCAATCGCCTTAAGTCGACGCCCGCTGATCGACGGACAGTACTCCGAAATCTCATTTGCGATCGCGATGTAGTAGAGTTCGTTGTCGATCTCTTTGACATCCCTCAAGGGTGGTTTGGCTTCGGCCATTACAGGCATCGAAATCGCGCAAATCGCGGCCAGAAGTCGTACAACGGTCATGACATTTCCTTTCGTCTTGGGATTCCCAAGACGGCGGTCAGCCGGGCTGCTATGCAATAACAGCCCATGGGTTTTGCCGTGATATGCGATACGGTGGCTCATGGTCGCTGACAGCTTCCGGCATATGTGAGCTTATCGTTTTCGATCCGTAGATTTTGCGGCTCGGTCTCCGGCCCAACCTTCCATACAATTCTGGACGATCCAAAATTCTGAATGCAGAATTTTGTGCCCTCATAACGGCCTGCTTCGCGTGCGCCTTCCAATGACTGCGAAACGCCATTCACAGTCACAGTGAAATCGGTAGGTGTCGTCTTCTTATCCACGTGTTTAGCGTTGGCGTTGAAGAAAATGCCATCAAACGCCACGCGGGTCGCCCTCGATTTCGCTGTACCGCAGGCAGATACAAGTAAGCTTCCCACCAATACAATTGTCATTACGAATACGCGTTTCGCCATCATGACCACTCCTGTTTCGTGGCTGGCGCTTGTGGCATCCGCTGATGCGCAGGAGAAAGCGTATGAAACAACATCCCGCTCACTCCGCCGCGACCTGAACGCAACGATTGTCGCGCCACTTGCTGGCCTGTTTCAATTCTGCCCACCCAAAGGCATGCTCGCTGGGTCCTTCCGAGCGCAGCTTTTCCAGACGATCCAGCGCTTCGGCCAAACTGGGGCAATGCCCTTCCCGCACCCACCACATGACAAAATGTTGTTCGCCAAGGATTTCGAACCACTCTTGCCGACGCTCGTAGAACTGTTTGTGGATAGTCCCCCAAACAAATTTCTCAAGGCTGGCGACGTCTTCCCAAACCGTCAGGTTCGCGACGAATTGCGGATCATCCCCGATGCTGTTTTCGGTGTTGCCTGTTCCCGGTTCTCCGGACCCTTCCATCATCCAGACAAAGCCGGACATCCGCTTGCCAAGCCCGTTGACGCGATCCAGGTTGGCCATGAATTCAGCCACGCGCGGATCGTCTGTTGGCGCCAACAAACGGCCGACATTCAACTCGGCCAGATGATATCCTTCGGGCTGGATCAAAACGCGGCCACCAAAGCAATAAGGCCAAGAATGAACATGCAGGCCCATCCAACCACATAAGCAACAGACCGGACCCCGCTATGCGGCTTGCCGATCCCGCGCAGGTGAATCACCAACATAACAACCCGCGCCAGCAGCGCTACTGAGGCCAGCAGGTTCACCCAGAACGGGCTGGCCCCCAACAGGATCGCCGCGACTGTAACAGTCAAAAAGGCAGGCAGAGTTTCAGTGCCGTTCAGATAAGCGCGGTTCAAACGATAGGCCCTGTCCGAATAATCCTGATCCGGAGTGGCCCCCGGTGCCAGCCCCTTGCCCGCTTTTGCAAGCGCCGAGAACGGCGACATGAACAGAACGATCAGGGTAAAGATCACCAAAGCGGCGATCGCGTGGGAATATTCGGCATAGACTTCCATCGATTTTACTCCGCTGCCATCGCACCCATGCGGCCCGATTTCTGGGCCTTGATGCGGTCCTCTATTTCTTCTCGGAAATTGCGGATCAGACCTTGGATCGGCCAGGCCGCCGCATCGCCAAGGGCGCAGATCGTGTGGCCTTCAACCTGTTTGGTGACGTCAAACAGCATGTCGATCTCTTCCAGTTCGGCTTCACCGCGTACAAGACGGTCCATCACGCGCATCATCCAACCAGTGCCTTCACGACATGGCGTACACTGGCCGCAACTTTCGTGCTTGTAGAACTTCGACAACCGCCAGATTGCCTTGATGATGTCGGTGGACCTGTCCATCACGATGACTGCTGCCGTGCCTAGACCCGAGCCCAGTTCTCCGCGCAGATAGTCAAAATCCATGATCGCGTCGCGCATGTTCTCACCGCGCACGCATGGCACCGAAGACCCGCCGGGTATTACCGCCAGCAGATTGTCCCAGCCGCCACGAATGCCGCCGCAATGGGTATCAATCAGCTCTTCGAAGGAAATCGACATCGCTTCTTCAACGACGCAGGGATTGTTCACGTGACCTGAGATCGCAAATAGCTTGGTGCCCGCGTTGTTCTGTCGACCAAAGCCAGCGAACCAGTCCGCGCCACGCCGCAGGATGGTCGGCACAACCGCAATCGATTCCACGTTATTCACGGTAGTCGGACAGCCATACAGCCCCGCACCCGCCGGAAACGGAGGCTTCATGCGCGGCATACCCTTCTTGCCCTCAAGGCTTTCGATCAGAGCAGTTTCCTCGCCGCAGATATAAGCCCCAGCGCCGTGATGCAGGAACAGGTCGAAATCCCAGCCGGAACCAGCAGCATTCTTCCCGAGCAGACCCGCGTCATAGGCTTCGTCAATCGCGATCTGCAGAGCCTCACGCTCGCGGATGTATTCGCCGCGCAGGTAGATGTAGCAAGTATTCGCGTTCATTGCGAAAGACGCGATCAGGCACCCCTCGATCAGCGTGTGCGGATCATGACGCATAATCTCGCGGTCTTTGCACGTCCCGGGTTCGGATTCATCCGCGTTCACCACCAGATAAGCCGGGCGACCATCGCTTTCCTTGGGCATGAAAGACCATTTCAGACCGGTCGGGAAACCCGCACCACCACGGCCGCGCAGACCTGAATCCTTCATCGTCTGGATGATCCAGTCACGGCCCTTTTCAATTAGGCCAGCGGTGCCGTCCCAATGCCCCCGGGCCTGCGCGCCTTTCAAAGTGCGCTCGTGCATCCCGTAGATGTTGGTAAAGATCCTGTCCTGATCCTTCAGCATCGCTCAGTTACCTTTGGCTGTCCTGACGCATGCGCCAGAGTTGAAATATGTTGACGCCCGCATAGATGAATCCTGCCAAAGCGGCAAAATCAAACAGCAGCGCATAACGCCCCGGCAATCCGATTGCAGGGCCAATGAACAAGGTCATTCCAAGCCAAATCACCATCGTCACCGCAATGACGATGCCGATATGTCGGCCCTTGCGGGCTATGGCCAGTTCCTTGTCCGTATCCATCTTGTCCTGATGCCCTAGGCGGGCACTCGTTTAATTTTCGTAAGTGCCGTCTTCTTTGGCACGTTTGGCAAACTCGGTTTCTTCACCTGCAGCCAGTTTCGCGGCTTGTTCGATCCACCCGTCCCGCTCGATCCGGCCTTTGAATTTCAGCCGTGCATCGACCCAGGCCACCTGCTCAGGCGTCCATGCAGCGATCTGGTCATAATGATAAAAGCCCAGCCCGTTCAGGGTTTCTTCCAGCTTCGGACCAACGCCCTTGAGCATCTTGAGATCATCCGGCTTGCCACCCCGCGCTTCTTTCAGCGTTTCCGGCTGATCCTCTTTCGCTGCTTTCGCTTCTGCGGCCTGTTTCACAGCAGGTTTCGCGGGGGTCGGCGCTTTGGGTGGCTTCGGCGCGGCTTTGGTCGCTGCTGCTTTGCCATCCTTGCCCAGCCACGGGGTCAGGATCGGAACCTCGGTCCCGTCGATGCGCTTGACGGTATCACCCAGATCGCTCGCTAGCTGGACGCTGGCGTTATACTGCGTTCTGCCGCTGTCATATTCTGTCAGGCTTGTCAGCCCTTTGAGGGGTTCCGCCGCATAGCGCCCGTTCTGAGGACCCGGAGTCGGCACTTTGCCCGCCACCAGATCATCGAGAATCTTGCCAAAGCTCTCGGTCGTTAGATCTTCGTAGTAATCCTTACCGATCTGCGCCATCGGGGCATTGGTGCAAGATCCGAGGCATTCCACCTCTTCCCAGCTCAGCTTGCCATCAGCAGACAGTTCATGCGGCTTTGCAGCGATCTTTTCCTTGCAAACCGCAATCAGATCTTCGGCCCCGCAGATCATACAGGAGGTCGTGCCGCAGACCTGAATATGCGCAACCGAACCAACCGGCTGCAGTTGGAACATGAAGTAGAACGAGGCAACCTCAAGAACGCGGATATAGGCCATACCAAGCATGTCGGCGACGGATTCGATCGCCGGACGGCTCAGCCATCCCTCCTGCTCCTGCGCGCGCCACAGCAGCGGGATGACCGCACTGGCCTGACGCCCCTCGGGATATTTGGTTATTTGCGCTTCGGCCCATTGCTGGTTAGCAGCAGTGAAGGCGAAGCTTTCGGGTTGTTCGGCGTGAAGACGGCGGAGCATTAGCGGTCAATCTCTCCAAATACGACGTCCATGGTGCCGATAATCGCGGCGACGTCGGCCAGTTGGTGGCCTCCGGCGACGTGGTCCATGGCTTGCAAGTGCAGGAACCCCGGCGCGCGGAGTTTGGCGCGGTAGGGTTTGTTAGTGCCGTCGGCGACCAGATATACGCCGAACTCGCCCTTGGGGGCTTCGACAGCGGCATAGACCTCGCCTGCGGGGACGTGGAAGCCTTCGGTGTAGAGCTTGAAGTGATGGATCAGACTTTCCATCGAGGTCTTCATGTCCGAACGTTTCGGCGGGGTGATCTTTCCGCGCGCCAGAACGTCTCCGGGACAGTCGCGGATTTTGGCGATGGCCTGACGGATGATCAGCAGCGACTGGCGCATCTCTTCCATGCGCACCAGATAGCGGTCATAGCAATCGCCGTTCTTTCCGACTGGAATCTGAAACTCGAACTCGTCATAGCATTCATAGGGCTGCGCGCGGCGCAGGTCCCATGCCAGCCCCGATCCGCGCACCATTACGCCCGAGAAGCCGTATTTCTGAATGTCATCCTCGGTCACGACACCAATATCGGCGTTGCGCTGTTTGAAGATGCGGTTTTCGGTCAACAGGCCGTCAATGTCATCGAGAACGGCGGGAAACTCGTGGCTCCAAGCCTCGATATCGTCCAGCAGTTCCGGCGGCAGGTCCTGATGAACGCCACCGGGGCGGAAATAGGCGGCGTGCAGGCGGGCACCGCAAGCACGCTCGTAGAACACCATCAGCTTTTCGCGTTCCTCAAAACCCCACAGAGGCGGGGTCAGCGCGCCAACGTCCATGGCCTGAGTGGTCACGTTCAGCAGGTGGTTAAGAATACGACCGATCTCGGAATACAAAACGCGGATCAAAGAGCCGCGACGCGGTACTTCAACACCGGTCAGTTTTTCGATGGCCAGACACCAGGCATGTTCCTGGTTCATCGGTGCCACGTAATCAAGACGGTCGAAATACGGCAGATTCTGCAGATACGTCCGACTTTCCATCAGCTTTTCGGTACCACGGTGCAACAGACCGATATGCGGGTCGCAACGTTCGACGATCTCGCCGTCCAGCTCAAGCACAAGTCGCAGAACTCCGTGCGCCGCAGGGTGTTGCGGGCCGAAGTTAATGTTGAAGTTGCGGATCTTCTGTTCTCCGCTCAGCGCGTCCGTGCTGCCGTCATCGTATCTTGAGCCGTCCATCAACGCCCTCGTTTCTTCTTCGCTTCGGCCCGTACCCGGACCTTTTCCGCCTCAGCTGCCTTGGCAGCGGCCCCAGCCAGCAGAACCCCAAGCGCCCCCAACGCAATCAGTTCCCCCAGCCCCATCAGCGGCGCTCCATCTCTTGCAGTTTCATGGCCATGATCCAAATCAGGATCAGCGTTCCAATCGGGATGACGCAGGCTACGACCCAGTATTTCTCGATCCCAAAATGCGGTAGCAGCTTCAGCATCGGGATAATCGTGGCAACCGTGACGGCAATCCAGATCAGGAACTCCATGACTTACGACTCCTGTTTTTCATCCCCCGGAAGAATGTAGTTCGCACCTTCCCACGGGGACATGAAATCAAATTGACGGTATTCCTGAACCAATGAGACCGGTTCGTAGACCACGCGCTTTTGCGCTTCGTCATAGCGGACTTCAGTATAGCCAGTGGTCGGGAAATCCTTGCGCAGCGGATAGCCGCGGAAACCATAATCCGTAAGGATGCGTCGCAAGTCTGGATGACCCGAGAACAGGATGCCGAACATGTCGAACACCTCGCGCTCGAACCAATTGGCAGAGGGGTGCACGTCCACGATTGAAGGCACCATGTCATCTTCTCGGATCGAGACTCGCAAGCGAATGCGCTGGTTCTGATACATTGACAGGAAGTGGTAGACCACATCGAACCGCTTGGCCCGTTCGGGGTAGTCGACGCCGGTGATGTCAACCAGGGTCGAGAACTGGCAGGTCCGCTCACTTTTGAGAAACTCAATGAATTCCACCAGATTCGAAGGAGCCACATCGACGTTCAGCTCGCCATGGGTCACATCCCAGGCCAGAACGCAATCTGCACGTTTCAGCTCCAACTGAGTGCCGAGTTCTTTGAGTGCTTCGCTCATCTACCTCTCCCTCAGCGTACGATGGTGCCGGTTCGGCGGATTTTGCGTTGCAGCTGCATCAGTCCATACAACAACGCCTCAGCGGTTGGAGGGCAGCCGGGCACGTAGATGTCCACCGGAACAACCCGGTCACAGCCACGCACAACGGAATAGGAATAGTGGTAATACCCACCGCCATTCGCGCAGGACCCCATCGAGATCACATAGCGCGGCTCGGGCATCTGGTCATAAACCTTGCGCAGCGCCGGGGCCATCTTGTTGGTCAGCGTTCCAGCGACGATCATCACATCAGACTGGCGCGGAGACGCACGAGGCGCGATGCCGAACCGTTCCGCGTCATACCGTGGCATCGACGTGTGCATCATCTCTACCGCGCAGCAGGCCAGACCAAAGGTCATCCAGTGCAAGGATCCGGTCCGCGCCCAGTTGATGATGTCCTCGGTCGAGGTCAGCAGAAACCCCTTGTCCTGCAGTTCCGCGTTCAGGGCCTGGGTGGCGACTTCCTTGTCGACGCCGGCGGTGTTTGCGCCCGTCATCACTCCCATTCCAGGGCCCCTTTCTTCCATTCATAGGCAAAGCCGATGGTCAGCACCGCCAGAAACACCATCATCGACCAGAACCCAACATCGCTGATGTCTTTGAAGCCAACGGCCCAGGGGAACAGGAAGGCGATTTCCAGATCAAAGATGATGAAGAGAATCGCGACCAGATAGAATCGGACATCAAACTTCATCCGCGCATCGTCGAAGGCGTTGAAACCACATTCATAGGCGCTGACCTTTTCGGGGTCGGGATTGCGGACAGCCAGGACCACAGCAGCCAGAATCAGTACGATTCCAAGGCCTACGGCAACGGCCAGAAACACCAGAATCGGGAGGTACTCCCGCAGCAGGTCTTCCACGTATAGCTCCTTTCCTGCGCAAGTCCCGAAAGGGTGCGCCGTCAATTGGCGATTTGACTGGACATTCTCTATCCCTGTGGGGTCAGAGGGTCAACCGAACAGAAACGCGCAGGTCGGCATTGTTACAATCATCCAGTGGGCGATTGCGGAGAACACTTCTGGAACAAAGTGATCGGCTAAACCTAACTAATCCATGCAGGTTTTCGTTTGTCGAAAAAGGCGCCGATTCCCTCTTGCGCCTCATCAGTTTCCCAACGCGCGACAAGCTGTCGAATGGTGTGGTCAATCACCGCGTCATCAATTCGCGGCCCAAGTGACTGGATCAGCTGCTTGGCCGAAGACACTGCACCGGGTGCACAGGACAGATAGGGAAGCACCTCGGCTTCAACCGCCTCGGCCAACGTTTCAGCGGGCACTGCGCGGGCCAGCAGGCCCAGTTCGACCGCTTCCGCCGCTTCGAACAGGCGGGCAGACATAAAGACGCGCCGCGACCGTGCTTCGCCCATTCGGGCAATGACATAGGGTCCAATCGTCGCCGGGATCAGGCCAAGCCGCGTCTCGGTCAGACCCATCTTCAGGCTTTCCACACCGATCGCCACATCGCAGACCGAGGCCATCCCGACACCTCCACCAAACGCGTTTCCCTGCAACGCGCCGATCAAGGGTTTGGGCAGCGTATTTAAGGCATTCAGCATCTCAGCCAGCTTGCGCGCTTCGGCAAAACGCGTCTCGGGATCTGCAGCCATCTGCGCCTGCATCCAACCCAGATCTCCCCCGGCGCAAAAGCTCTTGCCCGCGGCGGCCAGAACCACCACCCGCACCGCATCATCATTTGCCAATTGCCCAGCGGCCTGGGTTAGCTCTGCAATCATCTGCGCCGACAGTGCGTTGTGCTTCTCGGGTCGATCCAGCGTCAGAGTAGCCACGCCACGCGCGTCTGTGTTCAGCGTAATGGTCTCGAACATATCTTATTCCGCCCGCATTGCCCGCGCCATGCGCGCCGCCTGTTCCAGAACCGGCACATCCAGACCGGTCTCATATCCCAACCGTTCCAGATGTGCGGTCACGGCTTCGGTTGCGACATTACCGGCCGCACCCGGCGCATAAGGGCAACCACCCAGCCCGCCCACGGCGGTATCAAATACCCGCACACCCAAGGCAAGCGAAGCGTCTATGTTGTCGATTGCCCGCCCGTTGGTATCATGAAAATGTCCTGCAAGCCGGGTAACCGGCACTCGTTCGCGCACGGCCAGCAGCATATGAGCAATCTTGTCCGGCGTTCCCTGCCCAATTGTGTCCCCCAGCGAAATCTCATAGCAGCCATGGGCAAACAGCGCGTCCGCTACCTCAGCCACCTTCTCGGGTGGGGTCGGGCCGTCATAGGGACAGTCGGTCACGCACGAGACATAGCCCCGGACGGGCAGATCAATATGTCGTGCCGCTTCGAGAATGGGCACAAACCGTTCGATGGATTCGGCAATCGTCGCGTTTATGTTCGCTTTCGAGAATCCCTCGGACGCCGAAGCAAACACCGCGATCTCATCTGCCTTGGCTGCCAACGCGTCCTCATACCCGCGCATATTCGGCGTCAGCGCAGCGTACCGCACGCCTTCGGTCCGTGTGATTCCAGCCATAACTTCACCGCTGCCCGCCATTTGCGGGACCCATTTCGGTGAGACAAAACTGGCAACTTCGATCCGGTTGAAACCGGCCCGGCTGAGGCAATCGACCAAGGCGACCTTCTCGGCCACCGGGATCTCGCGCTGTTCGTTCTGCAGGCCGTCGCGTGGCCCGACCTCGAATATTTCGACCCGTTCTTTCATCAGCGCATCCCTTCCCGGTTTCTTATCGTTTCAATTGCGGATGGCCCGACTTTGCCACGCAATCCGCGGGCCGAACAGATCAATCCTCGGCCAACCGAACCAACGCTGCACCGGCCTCGACCTGTGCCCCCGCCTCGGCCAGCACTTCCGCGACCACCCCATCTCGGGCGGCCAACAAAGAATGCTCCATCTTCATGGCTTCCAGAATGGCCAGCCGGTCGCCCTCTTTCACCGCTTGCCCTGCTGCGGCAAAGACGGCCTTGACCAAACCGGGCATCGGCGCCTCGATCACGTTGGTGTCGCCCGCTGCACTTGCATCGCGATCCAGAGGATCGATAACGTCAAACACCTGCCCGTAGTCGTCGAACACGGTGACCTGAGATCCTGCGATGGCGACGTTGGGCATTGGCTTTCCGTCAATAATCCAACCGCCATTTCGCTGCGCAATCACCTGCGCGCCGTTAACAGTCCAAACCTGCCGATGCGGGTTTTCAACCTGCACGTCCAAATCAATGACCTCTCCGTCGCGCATTAGCTGCACAGCCCGGTGCAATGCCCCCCAAAGGGTGAAGCCTGTCTCAGAGGCAGTCTCTATCAGGCCCAGCGCCGTCATCGCCGCAGCCACCGTTGACGCATGACCTGTATCAGCGACCTCTACCAGAGCCTCAAGATCGCGCCCGATCAGCCCGGTGTCCACATCGCCGGACGCAAACCCGCTGTGACGCGTCAGAGCACCAAGGAAGGCGAGATTTGTGACAGTCCCGGCGACCTCGGTCTGGCGCAAGGTCCGGTGGAGATTTTCCAAAGCGACCGCGCGTGTCGGGCCATGCACCACGACCTTGGCAATCATAGGGTCGTACCATGGGCTGATCGTATCCCCGGCGCGCACGCCACTGTCGGCACGGCAGCCTTCCGGGAACTGTAGATGAGTCAGCGTACCCGTCGCAGGCAGAAAGCCTTTGGGCACATCTTCGGCATAAAGCCTCGCCTCAAAGGAATGCCCACGGATCGACAAATCGCCCTGCCGCTTCGGCAGGCTTTCACCCGCTGCTACGCGCAACTGCCATTCGACCAGATCAACGCCGGTAATGGCCTCGGTCACCGGGTGCTCGACTTGCAGGCGCGTGTTCATCTCCATGAACCAGAACCGATCCGGGCGTAGCCCGTCCGAGGCATCGACGATGAACTCAACCGTCCCTGCGCCCTTGTATCCAATCGCCTCAGCCGCACGCACGCCCGCCTGCCCCATCGCCTCACGCATCTCGGCAGTCATTCCAGGGGCTGGGGCCTCTTCGATCACTTTCTGATGTCGCCGCTGCAACGAGCAGTCGCGTTCAAACAGATGCACCGCATGGGTGCCATCGCCGAACACCTGCACCTCGATATGTCGGGGCTTGGCGACGAATTTCTCGACAAGTACAGCATCGTTACCGAACGCCGTCCTTGCCTCACCGCGCGCGCTGTCCAATGCAGCCGAGAACTCCTCGGGCGCCTCGACCAGCCGCATCCCCTTGCCGCCACCACCCGCAACGGCCTTGATCAAAACGGGATAACCGATTGTGTCTGCCGCGCCAGCCAGATGTTCGGGGTCCTGATTTTCGCCATGATAGCCGGGGACGACGGGAACTCCTGCGTCCTCCATCAACACCTTGGCTGCATCCTTAAGGCCCATCTTGCGGATCGCGTCCGCCGATGGCCCGATGAAGGTCAGACCTGCAGCCTCGACTGCATCCACAAAATCCGGGTTTTCGGACAAGAACCCATAACCAGGATGGATCGCCTGCGCTCCTGTATCCAGCGCCGCCTGTATGATCACATCACCCTTCAGATAGCTTTCGGCTGGGGCCGCGCCACCAATATGCACCGCTTCATCCGCCATTTGCGCATGCTTGGCCGATGCATCAGCATCCGAATACACAGCCACACAAGATACGCCCATCTTCTGAGCAGTTTCCATGACCCGGCAGGCGATCTCGCCGCGGTTGGCAATCAGGATTTTGTTAAACATGGCTTACCCCTTAACCGCCAGATCTTCGACAAGGCGGAAGCGTTCGCACAGCAATTCCATCTCGGGATCGAACCCGCCATTGCGTTCGAAATACCGGCGATGATCCTCGCGCCATCCCTCAAGCGTTTCATTCTCACCCTCGGCCAACGCAAAGTCTTCGGTCACATCGCAATATCGGCAGGTCGAGACCTCGACCGTTTCGATCACCAAAGCCGGGCGATCATCCCATTCCAGTGCAATATCCTGCCGCCCAACGATCGGAATATCTGCACTGCCTTCGGGGTAGTCTCGCAAAGCACCACATGTCGCCGTTTTTCGGCCTAATCTTACCAACGCCAGCAGCTCGGCGCTTAGCGATGCGCTGTCTCCAAACTTGAAGGTCTGCGCGCCCGGGTAGCGGGCCATTACTTCATTCAATGAAACGCTCATCTTACATCCTGAACACGCCGAAACGTGTCTCCTCAATCGGGGCGTTTAGCGCGGCGCTCAGCGATAGGGCCAGCACGTCGCGGCTTTTGCGCGGGTCGATGATGCCGTCATCCCAGAGCCGGGCCGAGGCATAAAGCGGGTGGGATTGCTCCTCGAACATGTCCAGCGTCGGGCGCTTGAATTCAGCCTCTTCCTCGGCGGACCATGTGCCGCCCTGTCGTTCGATCCCGTCACGCTTGACGGTGGCAAGAACGCCCGCAGCCTGCTCGCCCCCCATCACGGAAATGCGCGAATTCGGCCAGGTCCACAGGAACCGAGGCTGATAGGCGCGTCCTGCCATGCCGTAGTTTCCAGCTCCGAAGGACCCTCCGACAAGCATTGTGATCTTTGGAACGCTCGTCGTCGCCACCGCCGTCACCATCTTGGCCCCGTGCCTCGCGATGCCTTCGTTTTCGTATTTGCGGCCGACCATGAAGCCGGTGATGTTCTGCAGGAAGACCAGCGGGGTTTTGCGCTGCGAACACAGTTCGACAAAATGCGCACCCTTCTGCGCAGCCTCCGAGAACAGCACGCCATTGTTGGCAATGATCCCAACCGGGCAACCTTTGACATGGGCGAATCCGGTCACCAGCGTCTCACCAAATCGCGGTTTGAACTCGTCGAAGCGCGAGCCATCGACCAGCCGCGCAATCACCTCGCGGATGTCATAGGGCGTCCGCAGATCGGCGGGAACTACGCCCAAAATTTCCTCGGGATCATAGGCAGGCTCTTCCGGTGTTTCGAACTGTAGGCCAGGCTTCAGCTCGGCACCCCCCAACGACCCGACGGCCCGCCGAGCCAAGGCCAACGCATGCGCATCATCCTCGGCCAGATAATCCGCCACACCGGACAGGCGCGTATGCACATCGCCGCCACCCAGATCTTCGGCTGTCACAACCTCCCCCGTCGCAGCCTTGACCAAAGGCGGTCCGGCCAGAAAGATCGTGCCCTGTTCTTTTACGATGATCGTGACATCGGACATCGCAGGCACATAGGCCCCGCCTGCCGTACACGAGCCCATCACGACGGCTATCTGAGCGATCCCCTTCGCGCTCATCCGCGCCTGATTATAGAAGATGCGGCCAAAGTGATCGCGGTCGGGGAAAACCTCATCCTGATTGGGCAGGTTCGCGCCGCCGCTATCGACCAAATAGATGCAGGGCAGATGGTTTTCCTCGGCAATCTCCTGCGCGCGGAGGTGTTTCTTGACCGTCATCGGATAATAGGTGCCGCCCTTTACTGTGGCGTCATTGCACACCACCATGACCTCGCGCCCTTGCACCCGGCCAATCCCGGCGATCACCCCAGCACAGGGCGCGGCATCCCCATACATCCCATGCGCCGCCGTCGCGCCGATTTCCAAGAACGGAGAACCCGGATCGAGCAGGTTCGCCACCCGACGACGCGGCAGCATCTTGCCCCGCGATTCATGTCGCGCCCGGGATTTCTCACCCCCACCCATGCGGGCCGCTTCGGCGGCATCCGCAATATGTGCCAGCGCATCCAGATGTGCGGCTCGGTTCGCCTTAAACCCCTCAGAGGTTGGTATGGCTTTGGATTTTAGTTTCATTCCATCTTCCCCAAGTCGCGCAATTCCACAGCGCGTTCAGCGGTTTCGGTCAGCAGGCAATTTGCGGCAACAATCGAGCGTATCGTTCCATCAGACCATATGCCGTAGGCCAGACCGCATTCAGCATCCCGAAACCCGATCCATGCGCGTTGAGCTTCTCGCAACTGGTCCGAAAGTTCGGGACTTTGTTCAGCCAGTTCTGCTCGACGCAGTTTATACTGTTCGTTTAGATATGAATCCCAAATTTGGGTTTCGGCTTGAATACACTCGGTGATGCCAAGGGTTGTTTCATTTCCCGGTATAGTTTGGCAGGCATTGGCAGCTGCGCCGAGACATGATGACATGCTATCGCCCTGCTGCGTCTGAGAAAAACATTGTTGAATATACGACTGGTCTACCCAAGCGCCCTGAGCGGAAACAAGCGATGGTACTAGCATCGCAGCAAGTGCAATTCGCATCATGTAATTGCCTCCCCTGCAGCCCGCGCCTTCAATTCCTTCCGGATCACCTTTCCCGTCACCGTCATCGGCAACTCTTCCAGAAACGACACCTCACGCGGATAGGAATACTGCGCCAAACGGTCCTTAACCCAATTCTGCAACTCAGCGCCCGACGCCTCAGCCCCCGGCTTCAATACCACATAGGCCTTCACGATCTCGGTCCGCAGCTCATCGGGCTTGCCGACCACGCCCACAGTTGCCACTGACGGATGGGTCAGCAGGCAATCCTCGATCTCAGCCGGGCCAATCCGGTATCCTGCCGAGGTAATCACGTCATCATCACGACCGACAAAGCGCAGATAATCGCCCTCCCACACGCCACGGTCACCGGTGATCAGCCAATCACCTCGGAATTTCTCAGCCGTTGCTTGCGGATTATTCCAGTATTCCAGCAGCATTGAGGCCGATCCTCGCCGGATGGCGACGTCGCCTTCCTCCGTCGTCGGTTGGCCATGATCGTCAATTACCGCCACCTCATGACCCGGCACCGGTTTACCGATACAGCCGGGGCAAACGGGGAAGTCCTCGGCGCAGGAGGATACGACCATGTTACACTCGGTCTGGCCATAAAACTCGTTGATCGTCAGACCAAACGCCTGCTGGCCCCAAGCCAACATCTCAGCCCCCAAAGGCTCGCCCCCGGACGCCACCGACCGCAATCCCGGTATCGACTGATCCGCAGCTTTGAGCATCCGTAAAGCCGTCGGCGGAAAGAAGACGTTCCGCACCCCCGCCCGCGCGATCACATCGGCGCAGGCCTGTGGGGTGAATTTGTCCAACCGCGTGGCGACCACCGGAACGCCCAGCGCAAGCCCGGGCATCAGAACGTCGAACAAACCGCCGATCCACGCCCAGTCTGCTGGCGTCCACAGGCAATCCCCATCGCGCAAGTGATTGTGGCTGATCGAGACGCCCGGCAGGTGGCCCGTCAGCACGCGATGGCCGTGCAGCGCACCCTTGGGGCTGCCAGTAGTGCCGGACGTGTAGATTAGGACTGCCGGATCCTCGGGGCCGGTATCAGCAAAGGGCACCGGTTCCCCTTCCTGCCTAATCTCATCAACCAAAAGCGGTTGGGCCAATTCACCCAGTAACGCAGACCCTTCCGCATCGGTCAAAACGATCCGCGCACCTGCATCTCTGACACGCGACGCCAGCGCATCGTGCTTGAACAGCTTGAACAGCGGCACCGAAATCGCGCCGATCTTCCAGATCGCCAGATGCGCGGCGGCACACCACGGCGACTGGCTGAGCAAGACGCCAACCCGGTCTCCTGGCTGGACCCGAGCTATCAACGCGCGAGCGATGCCATCAACCATAAGCTCCAGTTCGCCAAATGTTACCACGCTCGGATCGCCCCGGGTCAGATCCAGCAAAGCAACCCGATCGGATTGTTGCGACAGGCATTGCTGCGCCATGTTCAGCCGATCAGGCATCGCCCAGCTTTGGTCGCCGCGCAAACCCGGTATGCGCTCAGCGGGATGCATGCTGATTTTCCCTTATTTCATTAGCGGTTGCAGCTAGCCTCCCCGCTTCAGCAATTTCCGGAGTTTGATGCAGATCAGAGCATTTCTGCGCCGCGGCATCCAAAACATCGGCATCAACGCAAGCAAAGGCACGAATATGACAAAGAAACTCGCCGCTTTGACCCTTTCTACCGCACTTGTCGCTCTGGCTGCCCCAGCCTTCGCCCAATCCCAGGGCGATTGGACAGTCGGTGTTGGTGTCGGCTATCTGGACCCCAAATCCGACAATGGGACTCTGGCCGGGTTCGACGCCGAAATCGACTCGGACACCCGTCCGATTTTCACCGTCGAATACTTCGTTCAGGACAATCTTGGGATCGAGCTCTTGGCCTCGACCCCCTACAAGCATGACATCACTCTCGGTGGCAGCGTTGACGCGGGCAGCGTCAAGCATCTTCCGCCTACTCTGTCGCTGAACTATCACTTCCCGACCAATAGCGCGTGGAAGCCCTATGTCGGCGCCGGTCTGAACTACACCATCTTCTTCGAGGAAGACTCGCCTTTGGGCGATCTCGATCTGGACAACTCCTTCGGCGTTTCTCTGCAGGCCGGTCTGGATTACATGGTCACGGAAAAAGGCGCGGTGCGTCTGAACGTGCGCTGGTTCGACATCGACTCGGACGTCAAACTTGACGGCAACGACATCGGCACCGCCGAAATCGACCCGTTCCTGATTGGCCTGTCCTACGTTCATCGTTTCTGATCCAATCGCAAAAAGCCCCGTGGTTCAATGAACTGCGGGGTTTTCCGTCACAACATCTCGTTCATCATTTCGCGCCCAATCAGCATGCGGCGGATTTCGCTGGTGCCCGCGCCGATCTCCATCAGCTTTGCATCTCGGAAAATCCGGCTGACCGGCGAATCCGACAGGAATCCGGCACCACCCAACGCCTGAACGGCTTGATGCGCCTGCACCATCGCCTGTTCCGAGGCATATAGGCAGCACGCCGCAGCATCCTGACGGGTTACATCCCCGCGGTCGCATGCTTTGGCAACTTCGTAGACATAGGCCCGCGCCGAATTCATTGCTGTGTACATATCCGCGATCTTGCCTTGCATGAGCTGGAAGCTCCCGATCGGTTTTCCGAACTGCTTACGCTCGGCCAGATAGGGCATCACTTCATCCAAGCAGGCGGCCATGATCCCAGTTCCAATTCCCGCTAGAACCACACGCTCATAGTCCAGACCGGACATCAGAACGGCTACACCCCGCCCTTCTTCGCCCAGAACATTCTCGAACGGCACTTCAACATCTTCAAAGATCAACTCAGCGGTGTTCGAGCCGCGCATGCCAAGCTTGTCGAAATGAGGCGAAGTCGAAAACCCGGTCATCTCTTTCTCGATCAGAAAAGCCGTGATCCCCTTTGACCCGGCGTCCGGATCGGTCTTGGCATAGACGACCAGAGTGTCTGCATCCGGCCCGTTAGTGATCCAGTATTTGTTGCCATTCAGCCGATAGTGATCGTTTCGCTTTTCAGCACGTAGCTTCATGGAAACCACATCCGACCCAGCCGAGGGCTCGGACATAGCCAACGCCCCGACATGCTCACCCGAAATCAGACGGGGCAGATATTTTTGCTTCTGCTCATCCGTTCCGTTCAGCTTGATCTGGTTCACGCACAAGTTCGAATGCGCCCCATAGGACAAAGATACCGAGGCCGAGGCGCGCGCCACTTCCTCAACTGCCACCGTATGCGCCAGATAGGACATACCGGCCCCGCCATATTCTTCAGGGACTGTGACGCCCAACAAGCCAAGCTCACCCATTTCTTTCCACAGCTCATTCGGAAAGGCATTGGACGCGTCGATCTCGGCCGCCATCGGCTTGACCCGTTCCTGAGCCCAGCGGTGCACCATCTCACGCAGGGCGTTCACGTCCTCGCCCAGATCGAATTGCATTGTGGCCATAAACATGCAGGGCTCCTCCGATTGCATTAATGAACAAGCGTTCAATAATCAGATAGCAGCGTTTCCTCCTCTGGTCAATGACGACACGCAGGCCAACGCAAAACGCCGCCCGGCAAGGGGCGGCGTTTTCAGATAAATCGAGCGTGCGCTGAAAGCGCACTCCGCTGGACTATGATTGATAGACAGCGCTGACTTCAGCCCGGATAATGCGCGCAATTTGGGCACAATCTTCCAGCGAAAAGGTCAGTGGAACGCGCATATCCATGATCCCTGCCAATATCCGATCACTGACCGGCATCGGGGCGCTGTCGGCATAACGCCAACTGTCATAGCGTGAGGTAAAGCCCGACGGTTCAGCCCCCCCGAACCACTTCAGTTCGACCCCGCGCGCGGCGCAACGCTGGATTACCTCGGCAATGCGCGCGGGCGTCCAGTCCAGCAACAGGAATTGTATCGATGAACCGACATAGGTCTCAGCATCAGGCCGCTCCACCATCGTCAAACCCGGCGTTTCACGCAGGCCATGCTCAATCTCAACATAACGTTCATTCCAACGCTGCACCTGCCGATCAAGATCACGCAACTGCGGACGTAAGATCGCTGCACGCAAATTATCCATCCGACCCGAGACATTGGGGGTTGTGTACTTGATCTGCTCGAACACCTCCGGCCCAGGCGCGGCCAGATGGCGTTCATAAAGCATGTAAGACCCGGACAACATCGTAGCCTTGGCGGCCAGTTCCGGATCACCCGTGATCAGCAACCCGCCCTCGCCCGAATTGACATGTTTATAGGTCTGGCACGAGTAACATCCGATGGCCCCCTGCCGCCCAGACAGCTGCCCGCGCCAGGCGGCACCCATGGTATGGGCGCAATCTTCGATCACGATCACACCCGCCGCATCACACATCTGCATCAGGCGATCCATATCGCACAGATGCCCTCGCATGTGACTAAGCATTAGTACTTTCGCCTGATCCAGCTTGGCCTCAAGATCATCCAGATCGATGGTCAGGGCTTCGGTCACACCAACAAAGACCGGCTCTGCCCCAACCGACGCGATCGCCCCGGGCACCGGGGCCAGAGTGAACGCGTTGGTCAAAACCGGATCGCCCGGCTTAACCCCCACCGCCCGCAGAGCTGTGGCCAGAGCGTAGCCACCCGACGAGACCGCCAGACAGTATTTCGCTCCCATCTGGGCGGCGAATTCCTGCTCCAACAAAGCCGTCTCGCTCAACTCGCCAGGGGCAACATTGTAGCGGTGCAAACGACCATGGCGCAAAACGGCCAAGGCGGCCTCGATCGCCTCTTCGGGAATGGGTTCTTGCTGGGTGAAATTACCTGTGAATGTCTCAGTCATGAATCCGTTTTTATGCTGAGTGTTAAGCGGGTCAAGGGATCAGACCGCCGCTCCGATCAAATCGGAGACCAGTTTCGGTAAATCATCAAAATGATGCAACAACGCCTCGGGCTCCAGCGCAGCCATCTCATCGCCCGACGGGCCGAATGTCACCAGTACCGACGGCACTCCCGCAGCCCGCGCCGTATTTCGGTCGGTATCTGAGTCGCCGATCAATACGCAGTGGTCAGGGTGCCCTCCGGCGCGACGCGCTGCTTCGCGTAACGGTTCAGGGTCGGGTTTCCGCACCGGTAATGTGTCTGCACCGATCAGTGAAGCAAAGTGATCACGGACACCCATCCGGGTCAGCAGCAAATCAGCCAGGCCTTCGGGCTTGTTGGTGCAAATCCCCACGCCATAACCTGCATCTTTCAGTGTTTCGACGGCTTCAAGCGCACCGGGATAGAAATAGGTATGCGTATCGATCGCCTGCCCATAGACGTCCAAAAAGACCGGATAATAGGCTTCGACAACATCCGCATCATAGGCGCCGACCCGCTTCAATCCGTGGGACAACATCAAGCGTGCACCGCGTACCGATACCGCCGCATCAAGCTCGGGCGACAGAACATCTCCATGACCCATCTCGCGAAAACAATGGTTTGCAGCGGCCAGCAAATCACCAGATGTATCCGCCAAAGTTCCATCCAGATCAAAGATTACCGTTCGCATGCTCACCTCCTGAACCGGCGGGTTTCCGCCATGTCGTGTTGCAAACGGCAATCTTCTTTGATGGCTGAACCGCTTGCGCCTTTGCCCACAGCGGATAAAACGGGCGGCGACAAAACAAAAGAGAAAACGATTTCATGAGCACTGCCCTTGTCATTCTTGCCGCCGGAAAAGGCACAAGGATGAACTCTGATATTCCCAAAGTCCTGCATCCGATCGCTCAGGCCCCAATGCTGGTTCACGCCATGCGCGCCGGTGCTGTCCTGTCGCCCGAGCGCACGGTGATTGTTACCGGCCACGGTGCGGAAGCAGTCGCGCGTGTGGCTGAAGCCGAAGATGAAAACGCCAGCATTGCGGTGCAGGAAGAACAACTTGGCACCGCCCACGCGGTTGCGCAGGCGCGTGCAGCGCTGGAGGGCTTTCAGGGGGATGTGGTCGTCCTCTATGGTGATACCCCGTTTCTACAGCCCGACACCCTGCAGCGGATGATCGAAGCGCGCGCAAAAAACGATCTGGTCATTCTTGGATTCGAAGCTGCAAACCCCGCCCGTTATGGCCGCCTTGTGATGAACGGAGACGCCCTAGAGCGGATCGTCGAGTTCAAGGATGCCACAGATGAAGAGCGCACTATAACCTTCTGTAACTCAGGACTTTTGGCATGCGATTCCGAGACCTTGTTCTCACTGATCGATGCAGTTGGCAATGATAACGCCTCGGGTGAATACTATCTGACCGACGTAGTCGAGATCGCCCGCAGCCAAGGGCTGTCCGTAACTGCGGTTGCCTGCGACGAAGCTCAGACGCTGGGCATCAATTCGCGCACTGACCTGGCGGCGGCTGATGCGGTGTTTCAGGTGCAAGCACGGTCTGCATTGCTGGATCTGGGGGTCACTCTGATGGCCCCTGAAACCGTGTATCTGGCCGCAGATACCGTCATTGGCCGCGACACGGTCATTGAACCCAATGTGGTTTTCGGCCCCGGAGTGACCGTGGAAAGCGGCGCAACGATCCGGGCGTTTTCACATCTCGAAGGCTGCCATGTCAGCCGAGGTTCGGTGGTCGGACCCTATGCCCGGCTGCGTCCGGGTACAGAGCTGGCTGAAAACGCCAAAATTGGCAACTTTGTCGAGATCAAGAACGCCGAAATCGCCGAAGGCGCTAAGGTGAATCACCTCAGCTATATTGGCGATGCCTCAGTCGGGGCGGCGACAAATATTGGTGCGGGAACCATCACCTGCAACTATGACGGCGTGATGAAGCATAAAACGACCATCGGGGAAAACGTGTTCATCGGATCGAACACGATGCTGGTAGCCCCGGTCACTCTGGGTGATGGCTCAATGACCGCCACGGGGACCGTAGTGACCAAGGATATTGAGCCAGACGCACTAGCCGTGGCGCGTTCTAAGCAGGAAAACAAACCCGGCTATGCGCGTAAATTATTTGAAATGTTGAAGGCGAAGAAGGCTCGCCGCGACAAAGGAGCCTGAGTTATGTGTGGAATTGTTGGTGTTCTGGGCAGTCACGAAGCTGCCCCTATCCTGGTCGAAGCACTGAAGCGGCTTGAGTATCGCGGTTATGACAGCGCCGGTATCGCGACTGTGAACGATGGAGCATTGGGCCGTCGGAGGGCTGTCGGCAAGTTGGTGAACCTAAGCGACCTTCTGGTTCATAACCCCCTTCCAGGTAAATCCGGTATCGGTCACACACGCTGGGCCACCCATGGTGCCCCATCGGTTAACAATGCACATCCGCACAAGGCCGGGCCTGTCGCCGTAGTGCACAACGGCATCGTTGAAAACTATCGTGAACTGCGGGCCGAACTGGCCGAGAATGGGGTCGGTTTCGTGACGGATACCGACACTGAAACCGTCGCCCTGATGACGGAACGCTACATGTCCGAAGGGCTGTCTCCGGTCGACGCCGCGTTTAAAACCATTGATCGACTCAAAGGTGCATTTGCGCTCGCCTTTCTGTTCGACGGTCAAGAAGACCTGATTGTTGCGGCGCGCAAGGGCTCGCCCCTTGCAATTGGTCACGGCGATGGTGAGATGTTTGTTGGGTCTGATGCGATCGCGCTGGCCCCCCTGACGGATCGCATCACCTATCTTGAGGAAGGCGATCGGGCGGTTCTGACCCGCACTTCGCTTGAGATTCGAACCGAATCGGGAGAGCTTGCCAACCGCGAAATTCGGCAAATTCAAATCGATCAAACCCGTGCCGACAAAGGTGGCCACAAGCACTATATGGCCAAGGAAATTGCCGAGCAGCCTGTCGTGGTGGCCGAGGCGATCCGCTCGTATCTTCCGACCGGAGGCGATCAGGTGGTGTTGCCCGGTGACGATCTGGATTTCACCAAACTGGACCGTCTGACCATGGTGGCTTGCGGCACCGCATTCTATGCCTGCCTGACGGCAAAATATTGGTTCGAGCAGTTGGCCAAGATGCCGGTTGAAGTCGATATCGCCAGCGAGTTCCGCTATCGTGAGCCTCCAATCTCGGACCGGACGTTGGCGCTGTTTGTAAGCCAGTCGGGCGAAACCGCCGACACGCTTGCTGCCTTGCGCTATTGCGAAGGCAAGGCGGACAAGATTGTCTCGGTCGTGAATGTCGCGGAAAGCTCGATTGCGCGCGAAAGCGATGTGGCGTTGCCGATCCATGCGGGCGTCGAGATCGGTGTTGCCTCGACCAAGGCGTTCACCTGTCAGCTTAGCGTGTTGCTGATGCTTGCCCTCAAGGCCGCTGCAGATCGAGGCACGCTTAGCGATGAAGAGATCGCCGATCACGCGGCCGCCCTTCGCGGTTTGCCGACTGTTCTGAATGCTGCGCTGGATCAGAACGACGCTATTCGCCAATCCGCCCAACGCCTGTCCGAAGCGCGCGACGTGCTGTTCCTGGGCCGTGGCCTCATGTACCCGCTGGCGATGGAAGGCGCGCTGAAACTCAAGGAAATCAGCTATATTCACGCCGAAGGCTATGCCTCGGGTGAGTTGAAGCACGGCCCCATCGCCTTGATCGACAAGCATATGCCGGTTGTTGTCATGGCACCGCGCGACGCAGTTTTCGACAAGACAGTTTCGAACATGCAGGAGGTGATGGCGCGCAAGGGCAAGGTAATCCTTGTCTCGGATGATGACGGTATCGCTGAGGCAGAAGATGGAGTTTGGAGCACGATCCGTATGCCACATGTGCACACCAGCCTTGCCCCGATTCTCTATTCGGTGCCCGCGCAATTGCTAGCCTACCACACGGCGGTGGCCAAAGGCACAGATGTTGATCAGCCCCGTAATCTGGCAAAATCCGTCACGGTTGAGTGATCAGGCATGCAAGCCTATCTTGATCAGATCAAAGCCCATGCCGATCCCGAACGCGCGGAACAGGTGGCGGCCTATCACAAGGTTGATCGCCCCTATCTGGGTGTTCCGAACCCGGTTCTGAACGATCTGACCAAGGCTTGGCGGCGCGAACTTGAAGTCATCGACCGCATCGCTGTCGCCGATGGCTTATGGCAGACCAACATTCATGAAGCGCGGGTCGCGGCAGCAAAGCTGCTGACCCAAGCCCGTATCCGACCGGATGACGCGGTGTGGGACCTGCTGCAAAGCTGGCTACCGGATTTTGACGCCTGGGCCGTGGCCGATCATGCCTGTATGGCGATGCAAAAGCGTCTTTCGGCTGATCCAACCCGGCTGGACCAGGTCGAACGTTGGACCACGTCGGGCCACATGTGGACCAAACGCGCCGCGCTGGTCGCCACCTTGCCCTGGACCAAACAGAACCATCCCAAACCGAAAGACCTGGCATGCCGCGACCGTATACTCGGCTGGGCTGCCACGTATGTCTCCGATCGGGAATGGTTCATCCAGAAGGCCATCGCATGGTGGCTGCGCGAATTGTCAAAGCATGATCCAGGGCGCGTAGTCGCGTTTCTGGAAACGCACGGCGCAAACATGAAACCCTTTGCCCGCAAAGAGGCTGGGAAATACCTGCGCGCTCAGTCGGAATAGACTTCCAGTTCCACCAACTCGTCATATGGCACCAACAACGCGCGCATGGCTTCAAGCGACAGCCGTCCGCCACCGCCTTCGGGGCCTGGTGCGGGAACAAGCGTGACATAGGCCTGCGCACCCGTGCGCGGCACAACCACGCGGCCGTTGATTTTAGTTTGTACCAGAGGCGTCTGCAACCAGCGCCCCGGTGTGTTGGGATCGCCCAGCCCGGCAACGGTCGTTTTGGCGCCAGACCACCCTGCGGCAGCCACAGGTTCAGGAGTTACCTCCGTCGCCTCTGCTGTAACGGGTTCAGCCGCCGTCTCGTTGGATGAACTTCCGAACACCCGATCCGTCGTGGACCGAACGGAATCGCAACCGGCAACGAGGCTAAAAGCTAAAACCAAAGCATATTTCATAACACAAAACCTAGAGCGCTGCGCCTAACTGTACCAGTCCAAAACGCAGATGGCACTTGCCGCGAACATGCCTCCGCTTTACCTATGAGCCATGACAGCTCCGCTTATAGACCCGTTTGCCCGCGCCATCACCTATCTTCGCGTCTCCGTTACGGATCGCTGCGATTTCCGCTGCGTCTACTGCATGTCCGAAGATATGAAGTTTCTTCCCAAGAAAGACCTTCTGACTCTGGAAGAGTTGGATCGTATGTGCACGACTTTCGTCAATTTGGGCGTCGAGAAATTGCGCATCACCGGGGGCGAACCACTGGTTAGGCGAAACATAATGTCATTCTTCAACAGCATGACCCGACATCTGGTCAGCGGCGCCCTGAAGGAGTTGACGCTGACAACCAACGGATCACAATTGCACCGATTTGCAGATGATCTTTACGCCGCGGGCGTGCGGCGCGTGAATGTATCGCTCGATACGCTGGATGAAGACAAATTCGCCAAGGTCACCCGATGGGGCCGCCTGAAACAGGTGCTGAACGGCATTGACGCAGCGCAGAAGGCTGGCCTGCGGATCAAGATCAACGCTGTCGCTCTGAAAGGGTTCAACGAGCCCGAGCTACCCAAGATCACCGAATGGTGTGCCGAACGTGATATGGATCTGACCTGGATCGAGGTGATGCCCATGGGCGACATCGGCAACGAAGACCGGCTGGATCAGTATTGGTCGCTCAAAGACGTCCGCAAGGAATATCAGAACCACTATACGGTCACTGATCTGGCCGAACGGACAGGTGGTCCGGCGCGGTATGTCAGGCTTGAGGAGACCGGTCAAAAGATCGGTTTCATAACGCCACTCAGCCATAACTTCTGCGAAAGCTGCAACCGCGTGCGCCTGACCTGCACTGGTGAGATCTACATGTGCCTTGGCCAGGAAGATATGGCTGATCTGCGCGCACCCCTGCGCGATCATCCCGATACCGAGAAACCGTTGGAAGACGCGATCCGCGCAGCCATCAATCTCAAGCCCAAGGGCCATGATTTCGACTATTCCCGGCAAGCCGTCGACGGTCAGATGAGCCGCCACATGAGTCATACGGGCGGCTGAGATGCCCGATAGATCCGCGCAGCCGACGCTGCTGTACAAACTGTACTGCGGTCTCATATCTATTGCCGAACCCCTGATTTGGCGGAAAGTACGCAACAAACTGCACGCTGCGGGTGTTCCCGAAAGCCGCCAGCGAGAACGGCTTGGCCATGCCAGTTTGCCGCGCCCAGATGGGCAGCTGATCTGGTTTCACGCGGCCAGTGTGGGTGAAAGCCTATCGGTTCTAAGCCTGATCAACCGTCTGGGGCAGCGCCTGCCGGAAGCTGAGTTTCTCATCACCTCGGGTACCCCGACCTCGGCGACGTTGATTGCTAAGCGCTTGCCTGCCCGGACGCGCCACCAGTATCCGCCATTGGACAGCGCCGCTCCGGTGCGCGAGTTTCTGGACCACTGGAAACCCGATGCAGGCATCTTTGTAGAAAGTGAAATCTGGCCTCGCCTGATCGTAGAGGCCGCAAATCGCGGCACGCCACTGGCGCTCTTGAATGCCCGGCTGTCGGACAAGTCGGTAGACGGTTGGAATAAGCGCCCCAATACTGCGCGCTTCATTCTGGATCATTTCAAGGTATTCCTAACGCAAAACTCCAAAACAGCCGATAACCTGATCGCCATGGGCGCTGATGCTGAGCGCGTCCAACCCGGCACCAACCTCAAGGCCATGTCTGACCCGCTGCCTGTGGATCAGAAGGTCCTGACCAAAACACAGGTTCAGATAAATGATCGCCCTCTGTGGATTGCCAGCTCGACCCATGCAGGGGAAGAAGAGACGGTTCTGGCAGCCCACAAAACGTTGCTGCAGCGCTGGCCCGACTTGTTACTGCTGCTGATCCCTCGCCATCCGGAACGCGGAGAGGATGTTGCGAAGCTGGTGAGTGATGCCGGTCTTTCGCATGCACGACGCAGCGCTAACCAACAGATAACATCAGACATACAGGTCTATGTCGCGGATACATTGGGTGAAACCGGAACCTGGTACGCCCTCTGCCCCATTGTTTTCCTGGGGGGGTCGCTGAAAGAGATCGGCGGCCACAACCCGTTCGAACCGGTTCAGGCGGGGGCTGCGGTGATCACCGGCCCTGGTTATTTCAATTTTGCCGAGACATTTGAGCCGCTCATCAAAACGGGCGGCGCCGTCCGGATCAACTCGGCCAACGCATTGTCAGATGCTGTCACCCTCTGGCTGTCGGACAAAGCCGAACTGCAAACCGCTCGAATGGCAGCCGATGCCTGCGTGAAAACACAGAGTTCGGCGTTGGATGCGGTGATCGAAACGCTCTGCTCCCGCCTGTCTCTCGGCTGACAAAACACACCGATCCCTCGTCATCTGGCTAAAAATACCTCGGGGGTGTGGGGGCAGAACCCCCACCCTTCCGATCAAGCAGCAGGCATCCGCTGCTCAACAATCTCGGCCCACCAACTACACCCGGCAGGAATGGCCTCGTCGTTGAAATTATACTCGGGATGATGAACCATGGCCGTATCGCCATTGCCCACCAGAATATAAGCCCCCGGACGCTCTTCGAGCATAAAGGCAAAATCCTCACCCCCCATGACAAGGGGCGCCTCGTCACAGCTGCCCGAGACCGATTTCGCCACCTCGGCCGCGAAATCGGTCTGCTCGTCACTGTTCACCATCACCGGATAGCCACGAATGTAGGTCACATCCGCCGTGCCACCAAAGGTCGCTGCAACTCCTGCGCAAATCTCGTTGATCCGTTTCTCGGCAAGATCGCGCATCTCTTTGCTCATGGTGCGTACGGTGCCTTTGATCTGCACCGTCTGCGGGATCACGTTAAACGCCTTCGAGGATGTCTCGAACGATGTCACAGACACCACGACCTGATCGATCGGGTCGGCATTGCGCGAGGCAATCGTCTGCAACGCCAACACGGCCTGCGCCGTCATCACGGTTGTATCCACGGTCTCTTGCGGTTTCGCGGCGTGGCCACCGCGTCCTTCAAAGGTGATGTCGAACTGATCGGTCGCGGCAAAGAACGAACCCGGACGGATCGAGAAGCTGCCGACCGGACGGCCCGGCCAGTTGTGCATGCCGTAGACTTCCTGAATGTTCCAGCGCGCCATCATGCCGTCTTCGCACATTTCGCGACCACCGCCGCCACCTTCTTCAGCGGGCTGGAAGATGACCACTACAGTGCCGTCAAAATTACGCGTTTCCGAAAGGTATTTCGCCGCCCCGAGCAGCATCGCCGTATGTCCATCATGGCCACAAGCATGCATCGCCCCATCGGTTTTCGAGGCGTAATCCAACCCCGTCGCCTCGTGAATCGGCAGCGCATCCATATCAGCACGCAGACCGATGACTTTGCCACTCGAGTCTGATTTGCCCTTGATCACACCGACAACCCCGGTGCGACCGATCCCGGTAACGACCTCGTCGCAGCCGAACTCTTTCAGTTTGTCCGCGACCAAAGCACTGGTGCGGTGGGTTTCAAACAGAATCTCGGGGTTTTCATGAATATCCCGTCGCCATTCGGTGATTTCGGCCTGCAATTCGGCAAAGCGGTTCTTAACTGGCATGTCTTCTCTCTCCTAATTCAAGCCGCCGGCATCCGGCGCTCGACCATTTCGGCAAACCATGAGCATCCCATCGGGATGATCTCATCGTTAAAATTGTATTCAGGGTGGTGCAGCCCGGCGCTGTCGCCATTGCCCAGCACGATGAACGCTCCGGGGCGTTCTTCCAGCATGAACGAGAAATCTTCGCCGCCCATCACCATGGGCGCTTCATCACAGCTGCCACCTACGGAAATGGCGGCCTCAGCGGCAAATTCCGTCTGTTCTTCGGCGTTGATCGTCACCGGAACTCCACGCGTGTATGAGACTTTAACCGTGCCACCGAAGGTTTCAGCAATACCCTCAGCCACCTCGCTTAGCCGCGTCTCGATCAGGTCGCGCATTTCGTTCGAATGCGTTCGTACAGTACCGCGCACCTGCGCCGATTGAGGGATCACATTGAACGCTTTGGATGAGGTCTCGACCGAAGTCACAGACAGAACCGCCTGTAAAATAGGGTCCGCGTTACGCGACACGATGGTCTGAAGTGCCACGATCAGTTGCGACAACATCACTGTAGTATCAATTGTTTCATGCGGTTTCGCCGCGTGGCCGCCTCGACCTTCCAGATGAATGTCGAACTCATCCGCAGCCGCCAGCAGCGGGCCAGACCGGATCGCGAACTGCCCCGTCGGCACACCTGGCACATTGTGCATGGCATAGACTTCCTGAATGCCGAACCGATCCATCAGACCGTCTTTGCACATCGCCTCGGCCCCATTGCCGCCTTCTTCCGCTGGTTGGAAAATCACAATGGCCGTGCCGTCGAAGTTCCGCGTCTCAGACAAGTATTTCGCCGCGCCCAACACCATCGCCGTATGGCCATCGTGGCCACAGGCATGCATGGCGCCATCGGTTTTCGAGGCATAATCAAGGCCCGTCTGCTCCTGCATCGGCAGCGCGTCCATATCGGCACGCAGGCCGATCACACGACCCTGCGTGTCGGTCTTGCCCTTGATGACGCCAACAACTCCGGTGCGGCCAATGCCCGTCACAACCTCATCGCAACCGAACTCTTTCAGCTTTTCAGCCACCAAGGCGCTGGTGCGGTGGGTGTCATAGAGGATCTCAGGGTGTTGATGAATATCCCGCCGCCAACCGGTGATTTCCTCGTGCATTTCGGCAAGTCGGTTCTTGATTGGCATCTGATCCTCCCAAATCAGGCGACGGGTAATCGTCGTTCCACCAGCTCGGCAAACCAGCTGCAACCGGCGGGAATGGCGTCGTCGTCGAAGTTATATTCCGGGTGATGGCACATGGCCGTGTCCCCGTTTCCGATAAAGATGTAGGCTCCGGGCCGTTCTTCAAGCATGTAAGCAAAATCTTCTGACGGCATAATTGGATCGGTGCTGTCATTGACCTTGCCTGCCACGGCCTGCGCGGCCTCAGCAGCATAGATGGTTTCATCGTCCGAATTCACCGTCACCGGATAGCCCGGTGTCCACGTCATCTTAGCCGAAGCTCCAAAGGCCGAGGCAGTGTCCTCGGCGATCCTGCGCACGCGTTCTTCAGCGACCTTTCGATATTCTGGGTCAAGTGTACGAACAGTTCCCCGCAACCGCACCGTATGGGCAATCACATTCGAGGCCACACTATCGGTTTCAAAAGTCCCGACGGTCAGCACCACCCTTTTGATAGGGTCCACGGTACGCGACACCACTGATTGCAAAGCTACAACAATGTGCGACGCAATCAGCGTTGTATCTACCGCCTCATGCGGGGCGGCAGCATGACCGCCTTTACCCGTTACAACAATTTCGAATTCATCCGAAGAAGCCAGCAATGCGCCTTGTCGAATGGCAAACTCACCAACCGGCATTCCCGGCATGTTGTGCATGCCATAGACTTCCTGAATACCCCAGCGCTCCATCAGTCCGTCCTGACACATGGCCAGACCACCTGCCCCGCCTTCTTCGGCAGGCTGGAAAATCAACACAACGGTACCGTCAAAATTCCTCGTCTCGGCCAGATACTGCGCCGCGCCCAACAGCATTGAGGTATGACCGTCATGACCACAGGCATGCATCTTACCAGAAACCGTCGAAGCATAGTCCAGCCCCGTCGCCTCTTCTATGGGCAGCGCATCCATGTCGGCACGCAACCCGATAACACGGCCTAGCGTATCCTGACGTCCCTTGATCACGGCAACCACGCCAGTCTTGCCGATGCCGGGCGTGATCTCATCCACACCGAACTCCTTCAGTCGGTCGACCACAAACCCTGCCGTTTCTTCCACATCATACATCAGCTCGGGATGCATATGCAGGTGACGGCGCCATTTGGTGATCTCGCCATGCATTTCGGCGAGCCGGTTCTTGACGGGCATCTTTAACCTCTCCTTTGAGATGTTATTCGCAGAGCCTCTTTACCAGACGCTCCATAAATTTTTGACCTGCGTTGAATTGAGAAATCGTAATGAACTCATTCGGCTGATGGGCCTGCGCGATATCACCTGGGCCGCAGATAACAGCGGAATAACCAGCTTCCTGAAACTGCCCCGCCTCGGTGCCATAGCTTACCACATGTGTCGCATTGTCACCGGTGAGCGCGCGCACCAGCGTCTCAGCCTCGCCATCTTCTTCAGGCACAAGACCTGGGATCGAAAAATGCTCGAACAGCTCGATCCGGGCGTCGGGATGAACCGCTTGCATCCGCGCCTCGACTTCACGAACCTTATCGAAATAGGCCTTCTGCCAGACCGATTTTTCATCGTCCGGAACGGTGCGGAAATCCATCATGAAGCGACAGTCTTTGGCAGTGATATTATGCGCGGTTCCGCCTTCGATCATACCAACATGGCAGGTAGTCCAAGGCGGATCGAACACTGACGCAATGTCTGAAGGTTGCGCCGCCATATTCTCGGCGTTCCGATCATTGGCCCAATTGATCAGCGGCGCGGCCTCCATAATTGCGTTGACACCCGTATGCATGATCGAGCTATGCACCTCAAAGCCAACGATATGAGTGTCATAGCCGAACCCGCCCTTATGGCCAGTAACGGCCTGCATCATCGAAGGTTCACCCACAATCACAGCCGAGCCCTTGGGTAATACGTCCTGCATGCGAGCGATCATTGGCGGCGCGCCGGTGCATCCGACCTCTTCATCAAAGCTCAGCGCCAGTTGAAGCGGACGTTTGATACCTGAATGATGTGCCTCGACCAAAGCCCAAATCGCCAGAGCGTCGAACCCCTTCATGTCGCAAGTACCGCGACCGAAGTATTTGCCGTCTTTCTCGGTCACAACGAAAGGATCGGTATCCCAGGGCTGACCATCGATGGGCACGACATCCGTATGCCCCGACAAGACGATTGCACCTTCTTCCCACGGACCGACATGCGCAAACAGTGCCGCCTTGTGAGGCTGATCCGGATCAGGCCAGCGATGTGGTTCGATCCCATGACTTGTTAGATAGTCTTCGACCCAATCCACCAGAGGCAGGTTCGTGTCGCGGCTGACTGTCGGGAACGAAATCAGCCGGGTCATGATTTCTAACGGCGTCAAGCGTTCAACCATGAGGGTCAATATCCGCTGTCAGTGGTCAGAATGAAATGACCCGGCTCGACCTCATTGTATTCAGATGGTTTTGGCTTGTAGCCGATGGGATGAATCGGGGACGGAATAGGTTTGAAGTTCAGGTCTTTTTCCGACTTGCGCTTGTTCGGGTCGGCAATTGGTACCGCCTTCATCAGTGCCTGCGTATAAGGGTGCTGTGGGTTCTCAAACACCCGAGCACGCGGGCCCAGTTCGACAATGCGGCCCAGATACATCACACCGACATGGTGACTGACCCTCTCGACCACCGCCATGTCATGGCTGATGAACAGATAGCTTAGGCCAAGTTCCGATTGCAGCTCCATCATCAGATTCAGCACCTGCGCCTGAACCGAGACGTCCAGCGCCGAAACAGCCTCATCTGCGATGATTAGCTTGGGATTCAGCGCCAGTGCTCGCGCAATCGCAATCCGTTGCCGCTGACCACCCGACATCTCATGCGGGAAGCGGCGCATGAAGCTGCGCGGCAGTTGCACTTTGTCGAACAGTTGCGCCACGCGGTCCTGCAGTTCTGACCCCGACGCAACCCCATAGTTCCGCATCGGTTCGGCGACCTGATCAACCAATTGCATCTGCGGGTTCAGCGAGGCGAACGGATCCTGAAAGATCATCTGCATGTCCAGCCGCGCTTTGCGCAGGCCGGCCTGGTCCAGCTTCATGATGTCGACACCGTCCAGATCAACCTCACCCGCCATCGGCTCCACCAATCGCAGGATCGAGCGCCCTGCCGACGACTTGCCACACCCAGATTCGCCAACGAGGCTGAGAGTCTGCCCCCGGTTCAGCGTGAACGAGACATCTTCGACTGCATGCACGTTCGAGATGGTCCGACGCAGCAATCCGCCTTTCACCGCAAATCGCGTGGTCAGGTTCTTGACCGTCAGCAACACTTCGTTCGTACCCGGGATCGGAGCGATCTTCTGGCCTTCCTCACCCAGCAGTTTCATTGGCTCGGGCGCGGCTTTACCCTGCATCTCGCCCAATTTCGGAACCGCCGCCAGCAACGCCTTGGTGTAATCGTGCTGCGGGTTTTCGAAGATTTCTTTGACGGTGCCTTCCTCGACCTTGTTGCCGCGGAACATAACCACCACGCGGTCCGCCATCTGCGCGACCACAGCCATGTCATGGGTGATAAACATCACCGCCGTTCCGGTCTCGCGTTTGAGGCGGTCCATCAGCGCCAGAATCTCGGCCTGGATGGTGACATCCAATGCAGTAGTGGGTTCATCCGCAATCAGCAGGCGAGGCTCACACGCCATGGCCATGGCGATCACCACACGCTGGCGCATGCCACCGGACAGTTCATGCGGATATTGCTTCAAACGTCGCTCGGGCTCGGGGATGCGCACCTGACGCAATAATTCCAGCGCGCGCTCTTCGGCCTGCGCTTTGTTCATGTCCTTGTGGATTCGCAATCCTTCGGTGAGCTGCCGTCCGACGGTGAAAACCGGGTTCAAGGCCGTCATCGGCTCCTGAAAGATCATTCCGATCTCATTTCCGCGAATCTGCTTCATCAGATCTTGATCGGCGTGGGACAGATCCATTTCCTCGCCGCCGCGGCGATCGAAAAGCAGTTGTCCGCCAGCAATTTCACCGCCGCCGAACTCGACCAAGCGCATCAGCGATAGAGATGAGACTGATTTGCCCGACCCCGATTCGCCCACGATACAGACGGTTTCGCCTGGGTTAACCTCGAACGAGACGTCCTCGACGCCCACCACTGGGCCATCTTTAGTTTGAAATTCGACCCGCAGTTTTTTGATCTGGGCAATTGGCTGATCCAGCACGCGCGCTCTCCCCTTGGCGGCTTTTCGGATTGGGTGCCAAACGCTAAGGCGGGCAGATGTGAAAAGTCAAACCGATAGGTCAAATTTCGCAAGGCAAGGCTTGCAATTTTCCAAAACTCTGTTTCGATACGCCGCGTAACCGTTCTGGGGAGAGGTCTGAATACACGAAGGCGATACAATCGTTTCCGTTTGATTCCAAATCCTTATCCCTTTTGACGGCCACGCCTAACCCGCGGGCATCGCGGAGATAATCGAGACACGTATGTGTCCAACATGGAGTGTATGATGAAAATCAAAACCCTTTTGCTTGGTGCGATTGCAAGCACGGCAATGGCCCCGATGGCCATGGCCGAGCGTGGATCGGACGGCAATGTCAGCATCATTTACTGGCAAGCCCCATCGATCCTGAACCCGTTCCTTTCGGGTGGCACCAAGGATGTGGAATCCGCGTCGCTAGTGATTGAGCCGCTCGCCCGGTACAATCAAGATGGCGAAATGGTTCCGTTCCTGGCATCCGAAATTCCGACAGTTGCAAATGGTGGCGTCAGCGAAGACCTGACCTCGATCACTTGGAAAATCGCGCCGGGAATCACCTGGTCAGACGGCACGCCATTCACCTCCGCTGATGTTGTGTTCACTGCAAACTATTGCATGGACCCAGAAGGCGGTTGTGCGCAGGTGACCAAATTTGAAGGTGTCACCAATGTCGAAGCTGTCGATGATCTGACCGTCAAAGTCACATTCGATGCGCCGACCCCGTTCCCTTACGGCCCGTTCGTGGGTGGTGAGAGCCCGATCATCCAGGCAGCACAGTTCGCGGATTGCATGGGAGCCAAAGCGCCCGAATGCACCGAGCAGAACTTTAACCCGATCGGCACAGGCCCATTTGTTGTCACCGAATTCAAGCCGAATGACGTGATCACTTTCAAGGCCAATGATAACTACCGTGACCCGGCAAAGCCTGCGTTCGCAACGGTAACATTCAAAGGCGGTGGCGATGCAACTGCTGCTGGTCGTGCGGTCATGGAAACCGGCGAATTTGACTATGCCTGGAACTTGCAGCTTGCGCCTGAAGTGATCGCGCAGATGCAGGAAGGCGGCAAAGGTACTCCGGTCGCAGGCTTCGGCCCGCTGGTGGAACGCATCATGCTGAACCAGACAAACCCGTCGCCAGATCTGCCGGAGGGCGAGCGTTCGACTGCAAAGCATCCGCACCCGTTCCTGCAGGACCCTGCTGTTTACAAGGCCATGTCGCTGGCCATCGACCGACCGCTGCTGGTTGAAATCGGCTACGGTCAGGCCGGTAAGGTTACCTGTAACTGGGTACCTGCGCCTGCCGCGGTGAATTCCGACACATTCAGCTGCGATACTCAGGATATCGAAGGCGCCAAGAAGCTTCTGGATGACGCGGGTATCGTTGATTCCGATGGCGATGGCATCCGTGAAAAAGACGGTGTACCGCTGAAGATTGTCTACCAGACCTCTACCAACGCAGTTCGCCAGGACTTCCAGGCGCTGATCAAAGAATGGTGGAGCCAAATCGGTATCGAAACTGAGCTGCGCAACATCAATGCTTCGGTCTTCTTTGGTGGTGATCCGGGTTCGCCTGACACCTTCCAGAAGTTCTATGCCGACGTTGAAATGTATGCCAACACCTTCAACGGCACTGACCCGCAGTCCTATCTGGGCAACGGCCTGTGCGACAAGGCACCCAAGCCTGAAAGCCAGTGGCAGGGCGAGAACATCAGCCGTTTCTGCAACGAAGAGTTCGACAAGCTGCATGGCAAACTGGCCGAAACCGCAGGTGCGGATGAGCGCGCGCAGATCGCGCGTCAGCTGAACGACATCATGGTTGAAAATGGCGGAATGATCCCGCTGGTGCACCGTGGTCGTCTGTCGGCACACGCCAATACGCTGGGTGGCGTTGTCCTGAACGTTTGGGACAGCGAGCTGTGGAACATTGCGGACTGGTACCGCAAGACCGGTTCCTAAGCGTTAATCTTGCAAAACCGCGCCCCGACCCATATCGGGGCGCGGTCATTTGCAGACCACTCCAACAAGAAGACGCATATAAAGGCGCCTCTTAATGCTCAACTTTACCATCAGACGACTGGTGCTGGCCGTTCCCACGCTACTGTTCATCAGCCTCGTCATCTTCCTGCTCCTCGAACTCGCACCCGGCGATCCGATGGCGCAGGTTCCACTTACCGTCCCCCCCGAAGTCAAAGAGAAGATGCGCGAGGCACTGGGCCTCGGTCAGCCGATGCATATCCGGTTCTGGAAATGGATCGTGCAGTTCTTCTGGATCGAACCGCAGGTTCTGGTCGACTCGATCTTTGGCACAACCTTCTCCGAAGGTGACCTGCGCGTGATTTCGTGGCAGACCCGCTCACCCGTCATGGACATCGTCGTTCAGCGCATCCCGCAGACCCTGTGGGTTGTTGGCACCGCTTATGTGGTCGCCATCCTGATCGCCCTGCCCATCGGTATCTATTCGGCTTACCGGCAGTATTCCTGGTTCGACCAAATGGGCACATTCGTGTCGATGGTCGGCTTCTCGGTACCGCCGTTCTTCTCGGGCGTATTGGTGATCGTGATCTTCTCAGTCCAGCTTGGGTGGTTCCCGTCGATCTATGACACTACCCATGTGGTCAATAGCTGGGACAGCTTTGTTGTACAGCTCAAACAGATGATCATGCCGGTCATGGTTCTGGCGCTGCAGATCACCGCGCAGCTCAGCCGATTCATGCGCGCCTCGATGCTGGACAACCTTAATCAGGATTATGTCCGCACCGCCCGCGCCAAGGGCCTCAGCGAATATACGGTCGTCATGGTCCACGTCCTGCGCAACTCGATGATCCCTGTGGTCACCGTTATCGCGCTGGGTATTCCAGCCATCTTCGGCGGAGCGATCATTACCGAGCAGGTGTTCAAAGTGAACGGCATCGGCCAGTTGCTGATCGGGGCTATTCAGGCCAATGACTTGCCGATGGTCCAAACCCTGACCTTCATATTTGCCGTGCTGATCGTCCTGTTCAATCTGATCGCCGACGTTCTCTATGGCATTCTGGACCCGAGGATTCGTTATGACTGATCATGATCGTACCGATACACTGGTCCCGGACGAAGGGCTTGCGCCCGCCTCGACAGCGCTGCCAACCACCGATGTGATGGAAGAACTGGCCACCCCACCACGAAGCCAATGGCGCGATGTCTGGGATCAGTTCAAGACCCACAAAGGCGCGATGATCGGAGCGATTCTGTTCATCTTCATCGTCGCAGGCGTCTATCTGGGCCCATACTTATGGAGCATCGACCCCACTCAGATCGACATCCGTTCGCGCAATCAGGGCCCCAGTTGGGCGCATCCCTTTGGCACCGACCAGTTGGGCCGCGATATCCTAGCTCGCATGATGTCAGGCGGTCAGACATCGGTGTCAGTCGGCATCACCGCGATGCTGTTGGCGCTGTTTCTGGGCTCGTTCATCGGTGTTCTGGCCGGGTTTTTCAAACGGCTGGATGGCCCACTGATGCGCCTGACGGATCTGTTCTTGGCCTTGCCGTTGCTACCGCTGCTGCTGGTCATGATGCTGCTCTTCCGCGAGCCGCTATCTGCTGCCTTCGGGTTAGAGCGTGGAATCTTCATCCTGATCGTCTGCGCCATCGGCATCACCTCATGGATGCCCACAGCGCGGATCGTGCGCGGCGATGTGCTGGCGATCAAAGAGCGTGAGTTCGTTCTGGCCGCCCGGTCCATCGGCACCAGCAATGGCCAGATCATCACCCGGCACATCCTGCCGAATGTTCTGTCTCCGATCATGGTCTCGGCCACGCTGGGGATTGCAACTGCGATCATCACCGAAAGCGCGCTTTCCTTCCTCGGCCTCGGATTTCCGCCGGACTTCCCGACATGGGGTCGGCTGCTATTCGATGGCGTCGACTATCTGCAGCAATACCCCGAGCGCGTGTTCTGGCCCGGACTAGCGATCTCACTTACCGTCCTCAGTGTAAATTATCTGGGTGACGGCCTGCGCGATGCGCTGGATCCACGTATTCGCGGACGATAAGCGAACTTAGTCGGCGCGCTTCAGCGCGCCGGCCAATACGATGATAAGAAAGGCCAGCGGTAAAAGAACTGCAAAGGCAAATCTCAGCGTCATCAACTCGGCCAGAAATCCGATCAGAGGCGGCCCAATCAATAAACCTCCGTATCCCAAAGTCGCGACGCTTGCGATCGCCTGTCCGGGCGGGACATGCGGGTCGTTGGCCGCGCGGCTAAAGGCCAGAGGCATGATTACCGCATAGCCCACTCCCATCAGAGCAAAACCCGCCAAAGCCAATCCTGCCCCTCCCGCCGATACCACGCCAAACACGCCCAGCGCGGCGCAAACGCCGCCAAATCGTGCTGTTGCAACAGGCCCGAAACGCGCGATCACCACCCCGCCCGCAAGCCGGAACGCAACCATTGTGACCGAGAAGACCGCATAGCCCAACGCCGCGATACTCTCAGCCGCACCGGTAACGTCACGCAGGAAAATCGCGCTCCAATCCGCAACAGCCCCTTCGCCCAAAGCGCCGCACAGCGCTGTGAAACCCACAAGGATCAGGGCTCCCGATGGCAAAGCGAACACCGATCCAGGTTTCGAAGCCGATCGTTTCGAAGTCCAGCGTACCCAAGACAAAACAAGCGCAAGCGCGACGACAACGCCACCCGCTAGCAGAAAATGTTGCAACACCGACAGCCCCATCTGTACGGCACCGTATCCGCTGAGCGCCCCCAGCCCGGCTCCAAGGCTCCACATCGCGTGAAAGGACGACATGACCGGTTTGTCATAGGCCTGTTCGACCTCTGCCGCCCAGGCGTTCATCGCAACATCCATCGAGCCATGGAAAGCTCCGAACACAAACAGAAACGCCGCAAGCGACCAGAACCCGCCGGCGAGAGCCAAAAGGATCAGGGAAAAGGTGTAGAGAACCGCGATCACCCGCGTGATCGCCACCGCCCCAAACTTGTCCGTCAAACGGCCCGTGATCGGAAACGAACAAACGGCCCCTGCTGCCATGAACAGCAAACCAAGCCCTAGCGCCTCGTGCGTCAGATCCAGCCTGTCCCGAACCGCAGGTATGCGCGATGCCCAGATGCCGAACAGCGCACCGTTCAGGATAAACATGGCGGCCACAGCCCGCCACGCCGCAACAATACCGATCACAGGGAATCCTCATAAAATCTGCCAAACGCCACCCGTTCTACAGATCATTCGTCGCCCGGCATAGACCGCTTATTCAATTCGCTTCCGGATCTGGCGCACCCCGAACCAAACGGCAAGGATGACAGGCACGGTCACAATTGCCGTCAGCATCCCTTTGCTAATCCCGGCCTGCGTCAGTGGGTAGAGCAAGTAGCTGACCAGAGACACCGCATAGTAGCTGATCGCCACCACAGATAATCCCTCGACTGTGTGCTGCAATCTAAGGGCCAGATCAGCACGCCGGTCCATGCTTTCCAGCAGAGCCTGATTTTGAGCGCTGCGTTCGACATCGACACGGGTACGCAACAGGTCGCCGGCGCGAATAGCCCTGTCGGACAAGGCCTGCAAACGTCGCTCGGTTGATTTAACCGTCCGCATCGCGGGGTCATAACGACGCATCATGAAATCGGCAAAACTCTGACGTCCATTGAATCTTTGTTCACGCAACACTTCGATGCGCTGATTGACAATCGCCTCATAGGCACCCGTGGCGCCGAACCGAAAAGAACACCGTGCCGAAAGTGTCTCAAGCTCGATCGAGGTAGACAGAAGATCCGGCAACAATTCGTCTGGGTGCGCTGTTTCATCGGACATCTGCCCCATCAGGCGGGTCAATTGACCATCCAGTTCGCCGATGCGCGGCATCAGTTGCTTGACCCGTGCAAATCCCAGCATCGACATTGCCTTGTAGGTCTCAATCTCGCACAGCCGCTGAACGATCCGCCCGGTCCGACGCCGCCCGGTGCCTTTCTTGACAAACATCGCAAGCCGCATATGCCCCGCCGGATCAATTCGGAAATCACAAGCGCAGATCGCGGCATCATCCAGCACCCGCGCCACCGCAAGGCTTTCCGGCTCGAACCACTGAGCCAGCGAAGCCTTTGCCGCCTCATCTCCCTCGTACTCGACCACGCGAATTAAGGCCGATGTCACCCGCTGCCCCGGGCTCGCAATCAACCAGTCTGGAGGAAACACCTCAAAGTCTGCCGGATTGAACGCACGTTCACTGACGTTCGGAGTGATCGCGGTATAGGTCACAAACTCGGTATGTTGTTCCCATTTCAGCCAATGACGCCCGATCTGACCCGCGTAGTGAGTGGCTTCTGGCTGAGGGTGCTGCGCGCCGTGGCGATCCAGCAGATTGATCAGGTGGGCCATATCCTCGCCACGATCGCGCGTAACCGCTTCTTCGGGCTTCTTGATCGCCAGAAACACAACCGTGCTGGGTAAGGGTGCAACCGGAAATGGGCGTGCATGCAGTTCATTGGCCAGCGTATAGCGAAGCGGATGATTGTCTATGGGCGTCATGTAAGGCTCCGGTGTATCACCGGCACTATAAGGCAGACCGACACAACATCAATTGTTTATTTATTTCAATTACTTACAAGGATACAACGGTATACAATCCCGCTATCTTATTGATTCGGCTCCCATAGCTCGATGGGATTGCCTTCAGGATCGTGGATGCGGGCGAATTTCCCGACCTCGCTGTCCCACTCCGGGTTCGTCTCGACGGTGATTCCGGCGATCTTTAGTTGGTCGATCAACGCGTTCAGGTCATCAACTCGAAAATTGATCATCCACTGCTGCTCGGAGCGGCCAAAATACTCGGTGTCCTGCGCAAAGGGTGCGAACACCGTATATCCTTCCCGCTGCTTCCAGGGCACAGGATCGTAGTGATTGACGCCCAAATGCTTCTCATACCAAGCACTCAACGCCTGCGGATCACGGGCCCGAAAGAATATCCCGCCAATTCCATTTACCTTCTGCATGGTCTGCCTCCGACTATCCCGAACACTCGCCAAAGTTAACACAGCCCGCTTGCTTCATATGGCTAAAAAATCTTGAGGGGGTTGGAGGCAAGCCCCCATCTCATCGCAAAAGAAAAGGGCGCCCTCAGGCGCCCTTTGCAATCAGATTGTCCCTTCTGATCAATCGATCATGGGCAACAGCTTGTCGAGCGAAGCCTTGGCGTCGCCATAGAACATGCGGGTGTTCTCCTTGAAGAACAGCGGGTTCTCGATGCCCGAATAGCCGGTGCCCTGACCACGCTTGGACACAAACACCTGCTTGGCTTTCCAGCATTCCAACACCGGCATCCCGGCGATGGGGCTGTTCGGGTCTTCCTGCGCCGCAGGGTTCACGATATCGTTCGAGCCAATCACGATCGCCACATCCGTATCCGGGAAGTCGTCGTTGATCTCGTCCATCTCCAAAACGATGTCATACGGCACCTTCGCCTCGGCCAGCAGCACGTTCATGTGGCCCGGCAGACGACCGGCAACGGGGTGGATCGCAAAGCGCACGTTCTTGCCCTTGGCGCGCAGCTTGCGAACCAGCTCGGACACCGATTGCTGCGCCTGCGCCACGGCCATGCCATAGCCGGGAATGATGACGATACTATCTGCATCATTCAGCGCCGCCGCGACACCATCTGCCTCGATGGCGATCTGTTCACCCTCAACAGCCATCTGTTCGCCCTGCGGGCCACCAAAGCCGCCCAGAATTACGCTGACAAAGTGACGGTTCATCGCCTTACACATGATGTAGGACAGGATCGCACCAGACGAGCCCACCAATGCACCAACCACGATCAGCAGGTCGTTGCCTAGCGAGAAGCCGATGGCCGCAGCCGCCCAACCCGAATAGCTGTTCAGCATCGACACAACCACCGGCATGTCGGCCCCGCCGATGCCCATGATCAGGTGATAGCCGATGAACAGCGCTGCCAGCGTCATCAGGAACAGCGGGAAGAAACCGCCCGAATTGGTGTACCAGATCAGGCAGATGAACGACAAAGCAGCCGCACCCGCGTTCAAAGCATGACCGCCCGGAAGCTTGGTCGCCGCCGAGGTCACCTTGCCCGCCAACTTGCCATAAGCCACGACCGATCCAGTAAAGGTGATCGCACCGATGAAGATACCGAGGAACAGCTCAACATGCAGGATCGCCAGTTCGGCCGCGGTCTTCTTCGCGATCAGCTTGGCGAACGCCCCGAGATCGGACAGGTCTGCCTGAGACGCACTGTCAGCAATCGCCATGACTTGCGCCACATTGCCGATCTCGAAATGGGCATTGAATCCCACGAACACAGCCGCCAGACCAACCAGCGAGTGCATCGCGGCCACCAGCTGTGGCATCTCGGTCATCTGGACGCGCTGTGCCACGTACTGGCCAATCAGGCCACCGCCCGCGATCAGCAACAGCGACAGCAGCCACAGGCCCGAACCGGGGCCAACCAGCGTTGCAAAGACTGCCAGTGCCATACCGACGATGCCGTACCAGACCGCGCGTTTGGCGCTTTCTTGGTTCGATAGACCACCCAAAGAAAGGATGAATAGAACAGCCGCAACAACGTAGGCGGCAGTGGTAAAGCCAAATTCCATCTACCCGGCCTCCCTTAAGATTTCTGGAACATGGCAAGCATGCGCCGGGTTACGAGGAAGCCGCCGAAGATGTTGATTCCGGCCATGAAGACTGACAGCGCCGCCAGCAGAATGACCAGGAACGACCCCGATCCGATCTGCATCAAGGCTCCAACGATAATGATCGACGAGATCGCGTTGGTGATCGCCATCAGTGGTGTGTGCAAGCTATGGCTGACATTCCAGATCACCTGGAAGCCCACAAAGATCGCCAGCACAAAGACGATGAAATGCTGCATGAAGCTGGCCGGAGCGATCAACCCCACCAGCAACATCAACGCACCGCCGACGCCGAGCAACGTGAACTGTTGCTTGGTCTGCGCTTTGAAGGTCGCGATTTCCTGCGCCCTTTTCTCTTCCGGTGTCAGTTCCTTGACCTCGGCCTTAGGCTGTGCCGCAATCGCCTGCACCTTGGGCGGAGGTGGCGGGAAGGTGATCTCGCCCTCATGGGTCACGGTCGCGCCACGGATCACGTCATCTTCCATGTCGTGATTGACCTTGCCGTCCTTCTCGGGTGTCAGGTCAGCCATCATGTGACGGATATTGGTCGCGTAAAGAGACGATGACTGCGCCGCCATCCGGCTGGGGAAGTCGGTATAGCCGATAATGGTCACGCCATTGTCGGTCACGATCTTCTCATCCGGCACCGTCAGTTTACAGTTACCGCCCTTTTCCGCTGCAAGGTCAACGATGACCGAACCCGGCTTCATGCTTTCGACCATATCTTTGGTCCAAAGCTCAGGTGCCTCACGGTTGGGGATCAGCGCCGTGGTGATGACGATGTCCATCTCGGGTGCCAGTTCCCGGAACTTGGCAAGCTGGGCGTTGCGGAATTCTTCCGACTGGACCGATGCGTAGCCACCAGTCGATGCACCGTCCTGCTGTTCTTCCTCAAAATCCAGATAGACGAACTCAGCCCCCATGGATTCGACCTGCTCGGCCACTTCGGGGCGCACGTCGAATGCATAGGTGATCGCACCCAGCGAGGTTGAGGTCCCAATCGCGGCCAGACCAGCCACACCAGCACCAACGATCAGCACCTTGGCAGGCGGTACCTTACCGGCCGCCGTCACCTGACCGGTGAAGAAACGGCCAAAGTTGTTGCCTGCCTCGATCACAGCACGGTACCCGGCGATATTGGCCATCGAAGACAGCGCGTCCATCTTCTGCGCGCGCGAGATACGCGGGACCATCTCCATCGCGATCACGGTCGCGCCCTTGGATTTGGCGGCCTCCATCCCATCTTCATTTCCAGCCGGGTTAAAGAAGGAAATCAGGGTCTTATCCTTGGTCAGACGCTTCAGTTCGGTGGCATCGGGCTGACGCACCTTGGCAATAATATCCGCCGCCTTCCAAAGCGAGGCGGCGGTCTTCATGACCTCAACGCCTGCGGCTTCATAAGCGGCGTCCGAAAACCCCGCAGCAGCGCCTGCGCCCTTTTCGATCAGGCACTCATAGCCCAGTTTCTGCAACTGCACAGCCGAGTCCGGAGTCATCGCGACCCGGTTCTCGCCCTTGTACGTTTCCTTTGGCGTCCCAATTTTCACCAGTCGGTTCCCCCTAATTTTTGATTCAGGCCAGGTGGGTGTTCGGCATAGAATGACAAGCAGACATGTATCCTGCGCAAGATTATTTCGCAAGCGCAGCAATTATGACGCTGTGTCATGATGACCACACCCTTATATCCATCGTCTGGTCTTGCGTTCATACCGGGCGAAATCGGCGCGGAATGTGCGGCGCAGACGGTCTTCCTCGGGTATGATAAAGCGGCGTTCCAGCACCCAGACAAAAACCGGGATCAGCACCAGCGACAACACCGCGTCAAAACGCAGGATCAGCCCGGTCAGGATCAGCACATCGCCCACATAGATAGGATTGCGGCTGCGCTTATAAATCCCGGTCTGCACCATGGTCGAGGGTGTTTCGTGCGGAAAGACCGTGGTTTTGTGCCGGCGGAACTCGATTACCGCCATCACGGCCAGAATGATACCGCCACCGATCAGTATGCCGCTGAGCAGATCTGTCACCGCCCCATCCAGAGACAACCCCAGCGGCAACACGCGGGCCTGGACCCAGGCGAGCAAGGCAAAGCCCACAAGCCAAACAGGTGGTATGTCGATCAGGCGCATGGCTGTCCCTTCACGCGGCGACACATGGTGGCAGATGTCGCTTCTGATCGCTCTCCTATCGTTTTCTGACCGCATTGGCAAAAGCGCAGGGTGTCGCATCGACCCAGGGCGCTGGACAACCCGCACCAATAGACAGACACAACGGGATCAGATAGCCAGTTACAACCTGACTGTTTCAGAAAGACAAAGCCTCGCCATGACCGATTTCGCCAAAACCAAATCCATGTTTCACCTGCCCGAGGGCGTTCTTTATCTCGACGGTAACTCTCTGGGCCCGTTGCCGAAATCAGCCGGTGACCGTGTCGGAAGCATGATGAAGGACGAATGGGGTCAGTTGCTGATCACCGGCTGGAACAAAGCCGGGTGGATGGGTATGCCGACCGGCCTGGGGGATCGGATCGGACGGCTGATCGGGGCAGAGCCCGGCAGCGTCGTGGTGGGCGATACTCTGTCGATCAAGGTTTATCAGGCGGTCGCCTCAGCGCTGGAGCTGAACCCGACCCGCAAGGTCGTCCTGTCGGACAACGGAAATTTCCCGTCGGATCTTTACATGGCAGATGGACTATTGCGATCACTGGGGACGGATTACGAACTGCGCGTGGTCGATCCCGAAAGCGTCGCTGCACATATCACCGAAGAGGTCGCCGTTCTGATGCTGACCGAGGTCGATTATCGCTCCGGCCGTATGCATGACATGAAGGCTTTGACCGAACTGGCCCACGCGAACGGTGTCGTGACCGTCTGGGACCTTGCCCATTCTGCGGGGGCAATCCCGGTCGATCTGTCCGGTTGCAACGCGGATTTCGCTGTTGGCTGCACGTATAAGTACCTCAATGGCGGTCCCGGCGCGCCAGCGTTCGTCTATGTCGCTCCGCGTCTGTCGGATCGCGTGCGCCCGGCGCTTTCGGGCTGGTTGGGGCATGAAGCCCCCTTTGCCTTCGATCTCGACTATCGTCCCGGCGCGGGGATTGAGAGGATGCGGGTCGGGACCCCTCCGGTCATCCAGATGGCAGCGCTGTCGGCGGCTATGGATATCTGGGACATGGCTGAAATGGCTGATGTGCGCGCCAAGTCCATCGAATTGACCGAGTTGTTCATTACCCGGGTAGAGGCTACCTGCCCCGGGCTGACACTCGCCAGCCCCCGCGACCCTGCCCAGCGCGGCAGCCAGGTCTCGTTCCATTTTGATGAAGGTTACGCGGCCATGCAGGCTTTGATCGCACGCGGCGTGATCGGTGATTTCCGCGCGCCCGATATCATGCGATTCGGCTTCACGCCGTTGTATATCGATGAAGGTGATGTGGAACAGGCCGCCCAAATTCTGGCCGACATTATCACCAACAAATTGTGGGACAAGCCGGAATACAAGATCCGTCAGCGCGTCACCTGACCTCAAGCGCCGCGCCCAAAAGCGTGGCCAATTGCGAGATACCCTGCTCAAACTCTTCAGCGCTGGAGGCTGTCATCTTGACACCCTTCAGCGATGTGGTGATTGTCTTTGCGGCCTCATCCGGGCCGACAGGCAAATGCGCGCGACCTGCCGCATCCTCGCGCCGTAACCATTCGGCGTAAAGTTGCGTCAATTTGGCCTCGCCCTCCTGAACGATATCCGTCGACATGGATTTGGTCGCGTCCAGCATTTCAAGCCCATGAGGTGAGGCCAAAATTTCAGCCATCCCGTTTGATTGCGCCTCGATCGCCTGAGCGAGGATCTGAGGCAAAGGACCTTCGCTGGCCAAGGCTTCAGCGACTAGGGTAACTTTCTCGCCATAATAAAACTGCGTCAGTTCGCGAACGATGGCCTCTTTATTCTTGAAATGCAGATAGACCGCAGGCCGGGACATCCCTGCCCCTTTGGCAATGTCATCCATCGAAGTTTTCTTAAACCCATAGGTCGCAAAGGCCTGAAATGCCGATTTCAGAATGGCCGCTGTCTTGGAATCTTCACTTACACTCGTCATGCGAGAACCTCTGACACTTCTTGTGCATTTTGTCAATTGACAAGCTGACACTTTTCATTAATTATGTCAGAAACCAGCCAAAGCTAAGAGAGGTGCGCCATGGCGACGGCCCTTAAGATCAACGGAAAGACCCATCAGGTTGATCTGCCTGATGATGTGCCCTTGTTATGGGTTCTGCGTGATGAGGTTGGACTAACCGGTACCAAGTTCGGCTGTGGTGTGGCTGCCTGCGGTGCCTGCACCGTTCATATTGATGGTGAGGCCGTGCGGTCCTGCCAGGTAGCGCTCTCGGATGTTTGGGGTGATGTCACCACGATCGAGGGGCTTGGCACGCCTGACGCCATGGCAACGATCCAGAAGGCCTGGGTTGACCACCAAGTGGCCCAATGTGGTTACTGCCAGTCGGGCCAGATCATGCAGGCCGCATCGCTACTGGCTGAAAACCCGGCCCCAACGGACGAAGACATCGACGATGCGATGCAAGGCAACCTTTGCCGCTGTGGCACCTATCCTCGCATCCGCGCGGCCATCCATGATGCCGCTGCCAAGTTGAAGGAGGCTTGAGCCATGGGACGTATCGGTAAAATCGTTCGCCGCACATTCCTGATCGGATCTGCCGCCATCGTAGGTGGAGTGGCCTTCGGTGCCTACTACGTCACGCGTCCAGCTGCGAACCCGCTGAAACCGCGTGACGGGGAAACCGCGCTTAGCCCCTTTGTTCTGATCGACCAGCAGGGCGTGACCCTGTTCGCCCCCCGCGCTGAAATGGGTCAGGGCGTTATGACCACCTGGGCAGCACTGATCGCCGAGGAGCTGGATGTTGAGCTGGACGAAATCCGTGTGCTGCACGGACCTGCTGCTGCCGCCTATTACAACCATGCTCTTATGGGGGAAAGCCTGCCAGGCAAGGGCTATGACATCTCGGATTTCCAGCACAATCTGGGTGAGGCACTGGGTGTTCTGGGCAAAACGTTAAGCCTGCAGGTTACCGGCGGCTCAACCTCGATGAAAGACGGGTTCGAACGGATGCGGATGGCCGGCGCTACTGCGCGAGAAACCTTGAAGCAGGCTGCCGCGGACCAACTGGGGGTCGATCGCGATCAACTCATGACCGAAAATGGTGCTGTGGTTGCCCCGGATGGCACGCGCATTCCCTATAGCGAACTGGCCGAGGCCGCAGGCCAGATCGAACCGCCCGAGGTTTCCCTGCGTGATCCGTCCGAATGGCGATTGATCGGCAAATCCCTGCCCCGCGTCGACATTCCGGGCAAATCCACCGGCACCGCCACCTTTGGCATCGATGTAAGGCCAGAGGGCCTGAAATTCGCCTCGGTCCGCATGAACCCCAAGCTGGGCGGGGCAATGAACGGCTTTGACGCCAGTGCTGCAGAAGCCATGCCCGGCGTTGAAAAGATCGTCGATCTGGGCACGGGCGTCGCGGTGATTGCCAACAACACTTGGCTTGCCATGCAGGCGGTCGAGGCGATTGACGTGGATTGGGGCGATGCCCCCTATCCGCCCGATACTGATGCGGTATTCGCGCAAATTGCCAAGGCGTTTGATGACGCCCCGAACTCGACCATGCGCGATGAAGGCGATGTCGAAACGCTTCCTGAAGGTGCCACCGAGATTACGGCAGAATATACCGTGCCCTATCTGGCCCACGCCACAATGGAACCGATGAACGCCACGGCGCTCTATACCAGTAACAAGCTGGACCTGTGGTGCGGCAATCAGGCCCCGACCCTGATCCAGATCCGCGCAGCCAACACCGCCGGTCTAGATACCGAAGCGGTTGAGATTCACACCACCTATCTGGGCGGCGGTTTCGGCCGCCGGGGCGAGTTGGATTTCGGCGAGATCGCCACAAAGGTCGCCATGGCCATTCCAGGCACCCCTGTGCAAACGACGTGGAGCCGCGAAGAGGATATGCGTCACGATTTCTACCGCCCCGGCGCGATGGCGCGCATGCGAGGGGCAGTGAAGGATGGCAAGGCCGTTCTGATCGACGGCAAGGTCGCCTCGCAATCGCCGACCCATCAGGCGGTTGAACGTGTTACGGGTTTCTCAGGCGGTGGCCCCGACAAGGTTCTGGTTGAGGGATTTTTTAACCAGCCCTACGCGGTGCCCAACTACCGCATGAGCGGTCATGTCGCCGATCTGGCCGTGCCGGTGGGCTTCTGGCGCTCGGTCGGCAACAGCCATAATGCCTTCTTCCACGAGACCTTCCTGGATGAAATGGCCCATGCCGCCGGGCGCGACCCTCTGGAGTTCCGGCTGGAGTTGGCAAGGTCCGAGTTCGCCCCGGCTGCGGGATGCCTGGAGGCCGTGAAAGAGATGTCAGGCTGGACCGGCAAAACCCCCGATGGTGTCGGACGTGGCGTGGCAATGGCCTACAGTTTTGGCACCCCGGTCGCACAGGTGATCGAAGTGGTTGACGATGACGGCACCATCCGCATCAACAAGGCCTGGATCGCCTGCGATGTCGGCTTGGCTTTGGATCCGGCGACGGTCGAGGCGCAGATGATCGGCGGCATGATCTACGGATTGTCTGCCGCCGCTCAAGAAGAGATCACCTTTGCCGATGGCGAGGTCGAACAGTACAATTTCCCGGATTATGATGCGTTACGGATGCAAAGCACACCGATCACGGAAGTCCGGATACTCGAGACCAACAAACATCTGGGCGGTGTCGGTGAACCGGGAACACCGCCGTCGATGCCCGCTTTGGGCAACGCGCTGTTCGACCTGACCGGCCAACGCGCGCGCAGCTTGCCGCTGAACAAGCAGTTCGACTTGCTCGTATGATCAATTTGCGCCGACCCGGCTCTGGGTCGGCGCTAGCTCTTCCTGATGGCCTTAGAAGTTGACAGAGAGAAAGATTGCAGCTTCCGTCGCTTCAAAATCACTTTCGAACATGTCGAGATATCCGATTGAAGCCTCCAGAAACACCGTCTTGCTTGTGCGTCCTCTCACACCCAAACGGGTTGACCAAACAACATCATTGTCAGTGTTTGCAACTGTTCCACCCCCTAAGTTCTCGCGTTCAAACCAATAGGTCGCGCTGAGCGATGCATAAGGTGAAATGACAGAGCTGCCATTGAAGAACGGACGACTTACTTCGACCTCGGGCGTTAGGGCACTGTATTTTGCTTCTTGGATTTCACCAATAAACTCGGCTGGATTTCCCAGATACGTCCCGGTGAGATCGTAATCCTCGGCACTGTAATTATAGTAATCAAACGAGATCGACGGACGAATTAAGTAAGCTCCAGCCTCATATTGTCCGATTGCCTCGAGATTCGCGCGCCAACGGGTGCGATCAAAATCACCGCTCAGCTCCAGCACATCCACATCCGTGGAGAAGCGACCGATCGTGGCGAGACCGTTTAGAACCCACCTCTCAGACATCCGCCAGGCGAAATAGGGTCCGATCGCGAATCCCGAAGTATCCTGAGAAAACTGCCCCTGAAAGCCGTCCAGCTGAGTGTTTTCGTATTCAAGCTGCAAACCAAGCACGAGGTTTTCTTGGACAAGACGGTCGATCCCAATTTCGAAAAAGCTGTCGTTCACATCCAGTTCGCTGTTTCCACGGGTGTCTTCAATGTCTGTGTAGGTGAAATTGGTCCATACATTCCAAACAGATTCTGGCCCAAACTCGCGCCCCTCCGTCAGCGGAGGGCCGACAACCGGATCGCACAAGGCAGGGTCAAGCTTACCCGTCGCATCCGCCACGCAGGCTTGGTCATCGCCCGATGGTCGCCCACTTACGTAGAGCGGATTAACGGGTCGACCTGTCTCGCCTATGTTGCCAATTCCACCGCCCGACCCTCCGGAACCGCCACCAGAGCCACCACCGGATCCACCACCAGAGCCACCACCGGATCCGCCCGAGCCGCCGCCACCGCCGAAGCCACCCCCGGAACCGCCGCCTCCAAAGCCGCCCCCGCCTCCGAATCCGCCACCTGATCCACCCGAGCCGCCGCCACCGCCGAAGCCACCCCCGGAACCGCCGCCGGATCCACCCGAGCCGCCTCCGTTTCCTCCCCCGCCGCCACCATTGCCACCACCCCAACCCGGCAGCGTCCAATCTCTTTTTTGGTTTTGCGTATCGATCAGACAGTCGCGCCCATTTGGTGCCCCTCCGCGTTTGAACAGACGATGAACGCCCCCTGATCCATTAGATACGAAGGGAGACAAGCTTAGATGAACTCCAGGCCGAGATCGGCTCCAGGTATCAACGGTCGTGTTGCCCTGTGCAGCTTCCAGACGAAAAGCACCGCTTTCCGTCTGCGATAACCACAATGAGGATGAAGAGTCAGGTGTTCGCCCGATGTAAAGCAGGTCTCCGGCCGAGCTGCATTGTTGCGCATGCCCTGCAGTTCCCAGGACCGCCAAAAAAAGTGCCGCAGGAACGAATTCTCTTAAACCGCGAGGGTACTTTCCTGAAAAGCTGTGCATGAACTGCTCCGAACCCAGTCAGATTTGAATATGGCCAAGGGTATCTCGGCGCAAATTCGCGGTTCAGGGAAGATATCCAATTATCTTTTTATTCGAATGTTGCCGGCAAACCTTAGAACGATCCATCGACAGATTAGCGTGACTAAGCAGACTGCCGGATCGCCCCGACCGTTTTCGCGTTTTTCCAATCGTATACGGCGCGACCAAATTCCTTGAACAATGGCCGCGAAACCGGGTCATTCGCCGCGTCCCATTCAGGGTGCCATTGGACCGAAAGGGTAAAGCCGGGGGCATCCTCGACATAGATCGCCTCGGGCGTGCCATCAGGCGCGTGGCCATCGATCACCACATTCTCGCCCAGCGTCTTGATCCCTTGTCCGTGTAACGTATTGGTCATCACTTCGGCCGCGCCCAGCAGGCGGTGGAACACACCACCTTCGGTTAGCGACACGACATGGCGCAGAGCAAACTTCTCCTCCAAAGTGCCGTCGGGTGGCATCCGGTGGTTCTGACGCCCCGGGAGGTCACGAATCTCAGGGTAGAGCGTACCACCCAAGGCGACGTTTACTTCTTGAAACCCGCGACAAATCCCAAAGAACGGCTGACCCCGCTCAGCACAAGCCCGGATTAAAGGCAGCGTGATTGCATCCCGCGCGCGGTCAAACTCACCATGCGCCTCGGTCGCGGGCTCGCCATATTCTTCGGGGTGAACGTTCGGACGGCCGCCGGTCAACAGGAAGCCGTCGCAAACCTCGAGCAACTCATCAACCGCAACATAGCGCGGGTCGGCGGGGATCAGTAGCGGCAGACAGTCAGACACGTTCGAGACCGCCTCGGAATTCATCGTTCCGCCCGCATGGGTCGGATACTGATCATTCATCAGATAAGAGTTGCCGATTATTCCAACGACGGGGCGCGCCATTCCAAGTCCCTTGTATCGCTCATTTCCTGCAAAACCTATCGGCAGGTTTGGCCGCGCGCAACGGCACAGACCCTGCATGGTAGCGCAAGCGCGTGTTCAGCGACGCACATCCCCGATGAAGTTCGGCGTAGGGGTCAGATCTCGCCCGTCAACCCAGCGGCTTCGATACCTGCCAACGCGGCCGCTGCGTCATTATCCGAAGTGTCGCCGGTTACACCCACGGCACCGATCACCGCGCCCTTGCGGTCACGCAGCAGCACACCGCCAGGAACCGGAACAACCTGACCGCCATAAACCCCGTTCACGGCCGCCATGAAATAGGCCTGCCCTTCGGCCCGCTGCATCTGCGCGGTCCCCGCCATACCCAGCATTACCGATCCGTAGGCCTTACCATGTGCGATAGCAAAACGCCCCGGCGCAGCACCGTCTTCGCGTTCGAACGCGATCACGTGACCACCGGCGTCCAGGACAACAACCGAGAGCGATTTCAGCTCCATCTCGCGCCCTTTTTCCAGAGCTTTCCGAATGATGGTCCGCGCTTTGCGCAATGAAATGTTCATGCCCGATCCTTTTCATCTGGCCAAAAATACCTTCGGGGGAGCACGAGGGGGCAGACAGCCCCCTAGTACCTGCCGTTGCCCCTAGCTCAAACTTGCCTTCAGTTCCAGGCGACGGGCGTGCAGCACAGGCTCGGTATAACCCGAGGGCTGCACCCGCCCCCGGAACACCAGATCACAAGCCGCCTGAAACGCCACCCCGTCAAAACCCGGTGCCATGGGCCTGTAGGCCGAGTCTCCTTCGTTCTGACGGTCCACTACCGCGGCCATTTTCTGCATCGCCGCCATCACCTGTTCCTGACTGACCACATCGTGATGCAACCAGTTGGCCAGCGCCTGCGAAGAAATCCGACAGGTCGCGCGGTCCTCCATCAGTCCTATGTCGTTGATATCCGGAACTTTCGAGCAGCCAACACCCTGATCAATCCAGCGCACAACATAACCCAAGATTCCTTGTGCGTTGTTTTCGATCTCACGGGTGATCTCACCAGCGCTGAGATTACGACCGCCCAGCAGAGGTATGGTCAGCAGATCATTCAACGTACCACGAGCCCCATCAGCAGCCAATTCATCCTGGCGCGCCAACACATCGATCTTGTGATAGTGGGTTGCATGAAGCGTTGCCGCAGTAGGTGACGGCACCCAGGCGCAGGTTGCACCGGATTGCGGGTGGCCGATCTTGGTCGCCAGCATGTCCGCCATCCGATCGGGCATGGCCCACATACCCTTGCCAATTTGCGCTCTGCCTTTCAGGCCGCAGACCAGTCCGATATCCACATTGCGATCCTCGTAAGACGCAATCCATGGCGTATCCTTGATATCGCCCTTCGGCAGCATCGGGCCTGCTTCCATAGAAGTATGAATCTCATCCCCCGTCCGATCCAGGAATCCGGTATTGATAAAGGCCACGCGCGATTTTGCGGCCCGGATGCATTCCTTGAGGTTGGCCGATGTGCGCCGCTCTTCATCCATAATGCCCAGCTTCACCGTATTGCGCGGCAGGCCCAGGATGTCCTCGACCATGTCGAAAATCTCGACCGAAAACGCCACCTCCTCGGGCCCGTGCATCTTGGGTTTGACCACATAGACCGACCCCTTGACCGAGTTCCCGCCCTCGCGCTTCAGGTCATGCATGGCGATCAGCGTTGTGCAGAGCGCGTCCATCAAACCTTCACCAATCTCGCGCCCTTCGGCATCCAGCACTGCGGGGTTCGTCATTAGATGGCCCACATTTCGCACCAGCATCAGCGACCGACCTTTCAGAGTGGCTGGCGTGCCATTCGGAGCCATGTAGGCCAAATCCCCGGCAAGCTTGCGCGTGAAGGTTGTGCCGCCTTTCGTAACCTCTTCGGTCAGGTTGCCGGCCATCAAGCCAAGCCAGTTTCCATAGGCCAACACCTTGTCGGTCGCGTCGACACAAGCAACAGAATCCTCGCAATCCATGATGGTCGAAAGCGCGGATTCCAAACGGACATCAGAAATACCTGCAGGATCGGTGGCGCCAATTGTGCTATGCGCATCAATCCTGACTTGAATGTGCAGCCCGTTGTTGCGCAGCAGTACAAACTCCGGTGCTTCAGCTGCGCCAGCGTAGCCTGCGAACTGAGACGGTTCGGCGAGCTTCGGTATCAGCGCACCGTCCTTAACGCTTAACCCGGAGACCTCCGCCCAGGACCCGTCGGATAGCGGCACAGCCTCATCCAGGAACGCCTTGGCCCAGGCGATGACCCGCGCACCGCGCCCGGCGTCATAAGCCTTGCCTGTCGGCAGATCGCCTAACGCATCTGTTCCATAAAGCGCATCATATAAACTGCCCCAGCGCGCATTTGCGGCATTCAACGCAAAGCGCGCGTTGGTGATCGGCACAACCAATTGCGGTCCGGGGATTAGCGCGATTTCAGGGTCGACACTGGCTGTCTCGATCTCGAAATCGTCGCCTTCCTCTACCAGATACCCAATCTCACGCAGAAAAGACTGATATTCAGCCGCGTCAATGGGCAACCCCCGCCGCGCCGCGTGCCAGCCATCGATCCGACCCTGAATGTCAGCCCGCTTGTCCAGCAGCGCCCGGTTTTTCGGCCCAAGTTCATTGGCCAAGCGCGCCAGACCCGCCCAGAAATCAATTGCCGAAACTTCCGTGCCCGGCAGCGCCTTCTGTTCGATGAAATCCACCAGAACCGGGTCAATCTGCAGCCCGTTGCGGGTCTCTCTGCTGCTCATATTCCGAATCCCCTACGATTGTGTGCCATTGTATGCGCTCCTCAATTAGGGCGTTCGTTTCCGATAGGCAACTTCTGTCCCGACATGAGGGGCATTTGACCCAGCGCGAACCGTCTCAAATGAACAGCGGCAATGGCACATCGGTTGCAGCGTCCGCGCGAAGCCCATAACGTCTCGCCAGATTCCCAGTCGATGAGGCCCCCGATGCGCGACGCCGCCCCCACAACGATTTATCTGAAAGACTACACTCCGTTCGGGTTTCTAGTGGACAGTGTGCATCTGACCTTCGATCTAGCCGCACACGCCACTCGCGTCACTTCCCGCATCGCCTTCCGCCCGAACCCCGAAGCGACCGACCGCACGTTTTTTCTGCATGGCGAAGAGCTAAAGCTGATCCGTGCTGCAATTGATGGCGACGTGATCACGCCTGAGGTGACCACCGAAGGCCTCACCGCACCGGTTCCAGACGCGCCTTTCGTGTGGGAGGCCGTGGTCGAGATCGATCCCGGCAATAACACCGCGCTTGAGGGGCTGTATATGTCGAACGGCATGTATTGCACCCAATGCGAGGCCGAAGGGTTTCGCAAGATCACCTATTACCCCGACCGCCCGGATGTGATGTCTACCTTTACGGTGCGCATCAACGGCGACCTTCCCGTGCTGCTATCGAACGGCAACCCTTCGGGCAAAGGCGAGGGCTGGGCTGAATGGGTCGATCCATGGCCAAAACCTGCCTATCTGTTCGCGCTGGTCGCCGGAGAGCTGATCGCCCATCCCGGCCAGTTCACCACCAAATCCGGTCGCGACGTCGAACTAAATCTCTGGGTCCGCCCCGGCGATGAAGGCAAATGCGCCTTTGGCATGGAAGCCCTCAAGAAGTCAATGAAATGGGATGAGGATGTCTATGGCCGCGAATACGATCTGGACGTGTTCAACATCGTGGCCGTGGACGATTTCAACATGGGCGCAATGGAGAACAAGGGGCTGAACATCTTCAACTCCTCCGCCGTTCTTGCCAGCCCTGAAACCTCGACCGACATGAATTTCGAACGGATCGAGGCGATCATCGCACATGAGTACTTCCACAATTGGACCGGCAACCGCATCACTTGCCGTGACTGGTTCCAGCTGTGCCTGAAGGAGGGGCTGACCGTGTTCCGCGACGCGCAGTTCACTTCGGATATGCGCTCGGCTCCTGTGAAACGTATCCATGATGCCATCGACCTGCGCGCGCGGCAATTCCCCGAAGATAACGGGCCACTTTCACACCCGGTCCGGCCCGAGAGTTTTCAGGAAATCAACAACTTCTACACCTCAACCGTCTATGAAAAAGGCGCCGAGGTGATCGGGATGCTGAAACGGCTGGTCGGGGATGAGGCCTACAGCAAAGCACTGGACCTGTACTTCGATCGCCACGACGGGCAGGCCTGCACGATCGAAGATTGGCTGAAAGTATTCGAAGACACTACGGGCCGCGACCTGACCCAGTTCAAACGTTGGTACAGCCAATCCGGTACCCCCCGTGTCTCAGTTGCCGACGATTGGACCGATGGCACCTATACCCTGACGCTGCGCCAACGGACCGAGCCGACGCCGGGGCAAGAAGACAAGCAACCTCAGGTCATCCCTATCGCTGTGGGTCTGCTTGGCCCGAACGGGGACGAGATACGTACGACCGAAGTGCTGGAACTGACCGAAGCCGAGCAGAGTTTTACCTTTACCGGTCTCGCGGCCAAACCTGTGCCCTCGATCCTGCGTGATTTCTCGGCCCCTGTGATCCTTGAACATGAGATCAGCAATGCCGAACGCGCCTTCCTTCTGGCTCATGACACCGACCCGTTCAACCGCTGGCAGGCAGGGCGGTCGCTAGCCGAGGACACCCTGCTGCGCATGATCACCGATGAGGCAACGCCTGATACCGACTACCTTGACGGCTTGCTGGCAGTGCTACGGATTGAGGCGCTGGACCCGGCCTACCGGGCACTGATGCTGGGTCTGCCGACGCAATCGGAACTGGCCGCAACACTATTTGACAAGGGCATCACCCCCGACCCGATGGCGATCTGGCGAGCGGTGGAGACTTTGCGTCAAGCCACGGCGCAACACGTTCAAGACCTGCTCCCCCGTCTGAACAGTGAAACGCTGGTGGACGCGCCTTATCAGCCGGACGCTGAACAATCAGGCAAACGCGCCTTGGGCAGCGCGGCGCTTGCGCTGACCTCGAGACTGGATGGAGGTGCCAAGGCCGCAGAGCAATATGCACGTGCTGACAACATGACCCTGCAGTTGGCCGCGTTGTCTTGTCTGCTACGCGCGGGCAAAGGCGAACGTGAGCTGGCCGCCTTCTATGATCAATGGCAACATGACCGGCTGGTCATGGACAAGTGGTTCGCCATGCAGGTCTTGATGACCGGACCGGAAAAATCGGTTGAGACCGCGCGCAGGTTGACCGAGCATGCTGATTTTAATTGGAAGAACCCAAATCGTTTCCGCGCCTTAATGGGATCCCTGGCAGGCAACCACGCAGGCTTCCACCAAGCGAACGGAGCAGGTTACGCGCTGCTGGCAGACTGGTTGATCCGACTTGATCCCGTAAACCCGCAGACCACCGCCAGGATGTGCAGCGTGTTCCAAACTTGGAAACGCTATGACGCCGACCGTCAGGCCTTAATACTTGCACAACTGAATCGCATTGCCGACACGCCGAACCTGTCCCGGGACACGACCGAAATGGTCACGCGCATCTTGAGCGCATGACCGCGTTTACGTTCACTCGACAGAACCGAAATCAGCGAACGGTTCTGATCCTGATCGGCGTTTACGCGATGTTGATCGCTTTGATGATCCTGCTGAACGCGGTCTGGTGGCTGATGGCGCTTCTGGCCCTGACTACCCTGCCCGCGCTGTGGGATGTTATCAAGGACACCAGCGCAGGTATGGAGCTGACCGATGAAACCCTGCGTTGGCACACCGGCCAACGTCAGGGACAACTCAAGCTGTCCGAGGTGGATCGATTCCGGTTTGACACGCGGTGGGATTTCTCAGTGCGCGTCTCAGCGGTTCTGAAATCCGACAAACGCGTGCGTTTACCCGATGAATCACTGCCGCCACACAAGCAATTCGAAATGGTCCTGAATCAGGCGGGATTCGCGGTCGAACGACATCATTTTAGAGTTTTCTGAAACGATTCATGGAGTCTGGGCCACATTGGCACCTGAATCACGGGTTCTCCGCGACGCAGTCTTGATTTGAGCAGATTTTTTGGCAAACTGGACGGGTTACAAGTTTGTTCCAGTTCGAGTTTTGCCATGTTTTGGTCTTTGAAGGCTTTTGCCGCCCGTATTGTCGGTTCTTCTGATCCCACCCCTACACCTCTGCCTGCGTCCGTCGCCGATGCTACTGCATGGCTTGTCGCCTCGGGGCAGTTGAACATCCCAATCGCAGAATCAGATGAAAATGATGCGATCGGGCATCAGGTGATCGAACGTGGCCGCCATCTGGCGCGGCAGGATATGTGGGCAGAACTGTCGCTGGAGATGCGCGCTGCAGATGAGGGGCGCAAGGCTACCCCTTGCGGGCAGCCGATCTCCGAGCTGTTGGCCTTTGGGGCCCGGTCCGATGTGGTTTTGGCGGCCGAGCACGCGCTATCGGACGGCAAAGCACTGTCAGACTATGATCTGCTGGGCGGGATCTCGGAATTGGAAGGCGAGATTCAGAACCATCCCGATGATCCGATGATCACGCTTGTGGTTGCCTTGGCCCATATCGATTTGGCGTGGGCCTGGCGCGGGACGGCGCATCCGGACACGCTGCCGGCGCTGCACCAATCCCGTTGTGCCGCGCATTTCGACCGGGCTGCTGCGCTGCTTCCGAAATGCCGCGCTGCGCTGCCCGACAGTCCGGCGATTGCTGCAGCGGATTGCGCTTTGCTGGCAGGACACATTGATCCGCGCACCCGCGTTGCTGATAAATACGAGGCCCTGATCACGCTGGATCCCCAGAACCATCGCCACATGCGCGCGATGGGCAGCCACCTGCTGCCACGCTGGTTCGGCAGCTATGAACAACTTGAAGTGCAAGCCTTGCGCAACGCCGCACGGACCCAGAAAAATTGGGGTGCGGGTGGGTATACCTGGGTGCAATTCGACGCCATCGCGCTGGATGACGAGGCCTGCGCGCGGGTAGATGTCGAATACTTCCTTGAAGGTTTGCGCGATATCGTTGCACGTCGTCCGGATCAGCAGACAATCAACCTGCTGGCGGCCTATTGCTCGGTCACATTGCAGAACAGAATGGGCCAGAACCCGCGCGCCGATATCGCCCGCAAACAGATTTGCGAGGCCGCAAACTGGCTGATCCGCGATCACATGACTGAACTGCATCCGCTGATCTGGGCCCACGCGGCGAACGGGTTCAATAACAGCCTTCGCGTCAACTCGGCCGAGCGTTTTGCCGCCCGTGGTCGCCGCGATGCGCTGAAGGCAATCGCCAATCTGTTGCGGGATGAGTTGCGCAGTGGGCAGAGTGTGACCTTTACACCGTCGGGGCTGCAGTTCTCGGGGAACTAAAGCGCCATTGCCCCTTGCCCCTTAGGCGCGCCGGGCCTAATACGCAGGCTTAGACTTCTGCGGAAATGAGGCGCGCCATGCTCGACCTGACATACGAAATGCCCAAACCCAAAACCATTGCCGGGGCCAAGCACGATTGGGAACTGGTGATCGGGATGGAGGTGCACGCTCAGGTCTCGTCCAACGCCAAACTATTCTCGGGCGCGTCGACCCAATTCGGGGCCGAGCCGAATTCGAACGTCGCATTCGTGGACGCCGCAATGCCGGGGATGCTGCCGGTGATCAACGAGTATTGCGTTGAACAGGCCGTACGCACCGGGCTGGGTCTGAAAGCGGATATCAACTTGAAATCGGCCTTTGACCGCAAGAACTACTTCTATCCCGACCTGCCGCAAGGATACCAGATTTCCCAGCTTTATCAGCCTATTGTAGGTGAAGGAGAAGTTCTGGTCGAGATGGGCGACGGTACCGCGCGCATGGTCCGCATCGAACGCATCCACATGGAGCAAGACGCGGGCAAATCGATCCACGACATGGACCCGCATATGTCCTTTGTCGACCTGAACCGGACCGGCGTCTGCCTGATGGAGATCGTTTCGCGCCCCGATATTCGTGGACCAGAAGAGGCCGCGGCATATATCGCCAAGCTGCGTCAGATCATGCGTTACTTAGGCACCTGCGACGGCAACATGCAGAACGGCAACCTACGGGCGGACGTAAACGTTTCGATCTGTTTGCCGGGTGCTTACGAGAAGTATCAGGAAACACAGGACTTTTCGCACCTGGGCACGCGCTGCGAGATCAAGAACATGAACTCAATGCGCTTTATCCAGCAGGCGATTGAGGTCGAAGCCCGCCGTCAGATCGCAATCGTCGAAGCGGGTGGCGAGATTGATCAGGAAACCCGTCTGTATGACCCGGACAAGGGTGAGACACGCTCGATGAGATCTAAAGAAGAGGCGCATGACTATCGCTACTTCCCTGACCCCGATCTGTTGCCGCTGGAGATCGAACAGGCATGGGTGGATGACATCGCCGCCAATCTGCCCGAGCTGCCAGACGATAAAAAAGCTCGTTTTATCAGTGCGTTCGGCCTGACCGACTATGACGCATCGGTGCTGACCGCCGAGGTGGAATCAGCGGCTTATTTCGAAGAGGTCGCCAAGGGGCGCAGCGGCAAGCTGGCCGCGAACTGGGTCATCAACGAACTGTTTGGTCGCCTGAAAAAAGAAGACCACGACATCACCGAGTCTCCGGTGTCTCCGGCTCAGTTGGCGGGTATCATTGATCTGATTTCGTCGGATGCCATCTCGGGCAAGATCGCCAAGGATCTGTTCGAAATCGTCTATACCGAAGGCGGTGACCCGGCGCAGATCGTTGAAGACCGCGGCATGAAACAGGTGACAGATACCGGCGCGATCGAGGCCGCTTTGGACGAGATCATCTCGGCCAATCCGGCACAGGTTGAGAAGGCCAAGGTGAACCCGAAACTGGCCGGATGGTTCGTCGGTCAGGTGATGAAGGCCACCGGCGGCAAGGCCAACCCGAAGGCCGTTAACGAACTGGTCAGCAAAAAGCTGGGTTCGTAAATCTTCCGAGTTGTACAAACCCCGGACAGGGGTTTGTTCGACCTGTACATAACGAAAACTTAATTTCAGAGCGCTCAAATCGGGCAAGCCATCGGCTTGACTCCCTGCCCGAATGCGCATTCTCATCTCGCCAAGTCAGAGAGGTGAGCATCTATGAAAAATCGTTTCGATCAGGAACTGGAAACCCGGCTGGTGCGCTATGCCGCCATCGACAGCCAGAGCGATGAGACCTCGCCATCGACCCCAAGCACCGAAATCCAGTTCGACATGCTGAACCTGCTGAAGCAAGAGCTTACCGAAATCGGTGCGCAGGATGTTGAGATGACTGGTGACAGCGTCGTGGTGGCAACCATCCCCGGTACGGCCGAAGGACCGACCATCGGGTTTCTGGCGCATGTCGACACCGCGCCTCAGTTCAACGCAACCGGGGTCAAGCCGCGGGTGATCAAGGGGTATAATGGCGGCGAGATTACATTCCCCGATGACCCCGATCTGGTGCTTTCGCCCGAAGAACACCCCTATCTGGCCGAGAAGATCGGGCATGACCTGATCACCGCCTCAGGCACCACGCTACTGGGGGCTGATGACAAGGCGGGCGTTTCGATCCTGATGACGATGGCGCGACACCTGCTTGAGAACAAGGACGTGCACCACGGTCCGATTCGCATCGCCTTTACCCCGGATGAAGAGATCGGGCGCGGTGTTACCGAACAGCTGCCCAAAGATCTGGGCGCGGATTTCGCCTATACGCTGGACGGACAGGAACTGGGTGAAATCGAATACGAAAGCTTCTCAGCAGACCGCGCGGTGATCAAGATCACCGGTGTTTCGATCCACCCCGGACTGGCCAAGGACAAAATGGTAAACGCGGCGCATCTGGCTGCAAAGATCGTGCAGACCCTACCTCAGGCAACGATGACGCCCGAGGTGACGGATGGGCGCCAGGGGTTCATCCATGTCACCGATATGAACGGCGGCTCGTCCGAGATGGAGATAAAACTGATCCTGCGCGATTTCGAGATGGATGCGCTGGAAGCCCAGCGCGAGATCGTCCGGCAAGTCTGCGCCGCCGTACAGGCCACCGAGCCGCGTGCGACCATCACCTGCGACATCTCCCATCAGTATCGCAACATGCGCTATTGGCTGGAAAATGACATGACGCCGGTTGATCTGGCCCGCGAGGCCTGCCGTGAACAAGGGATCGAGCCGGTCTCGGTGCCGATCCGGGGTGGCACCGACGGCTCGCGCCTGACCGAATTTGGCACACCGACACCTAATATCTTCACAGGCATGCAATGCATACACGGCCCGTTGGAATGGATTTCGGTGCAGGACATGGCGGTCGCGACAGAAACCTGCTTGTCACTCGTAGGCAAAGCAGCGCGGAGCTAAGGCCACAGTGCGGGCCGAAATTCGCCAATGCGCGATCTTGGCTTTCGCCCGCCCGTCAAAATGTTAATTTGCCCCGACACGGCAATCAGGACCAGTTGATGCAGCGCTACGAATACAAAGTTGTCCCCGCTCCGCAAAAGGGCACCAAGGCGAAGGGCGTGAAAACGCCCGAGGGCCGGTTTGCCACCTCGATCGAGCAACTGCTGAACCAGATGGGACAGGATGGCTGGGAGTATCAGCGCGCCGAATTGCTGCCCAGCGAAGAACGTTCGGGGCTGACCGGGTCAACCACCAACTGGCGCAACGTGTTGGTTTTCCGCCGGGCTCTGGCGTTGGAAAAACCTGAACAGCCCGAACTCGTCGAAGAGGACACCGCCCCAACCGCGCGCGCAGTCCCGGGACCCGAAGAGGTTTTGGCCAAAACTCCTGCCGCCCCTGCCCCAATCTCGGAAGAGCCCGAAGACCCGCCCTTGTCTTTGAAACCTTCGGACGAAGTGGCGGATGACGAAGTGCGCCCCGAGCAAGCACGCCCAGCCGAGCCGTGATTGGATAACAATCAATCGAAGGATACCGCGTGAAGGGGCAAGGCCCTTATATCCTGCCCCATAACGGTTATGCTTTGTCAGTTCCGACCCGCGAATCCCATCGGCGAGAAACGACGCAGAAAGGGGATTGCCTGCTGAGCCAGTTGACCTTGAATTTGGCACATCCAGGAAGCTAGGCGCGCAACCGCCAGACAGGGCAACTAAATGACCTGCGAAAACAATATTTGCGGAGCCAAAAACGAGCGTGGGGTAAGAGGGTTTATTGCAAGGTTGTCAATTGCAAGCTGATTGCCCTGCATACATCCCAGCGCCTGCACCTGCTGCAGTCGCGAGTGTCTTGCCTGTACCGCCTCCGAACCGATTTCCAACCACTCCTCCAAGGGCAGCGCCACCAAGGATTCCCGCAGCGCAGCGAGCGTCTTGCTGTACCTGCGCCTGAGTTGGCGTCGTCGGAGCCCCGCAAGCAGCCAAGAGCAGTGAGGTCGCAAGCGCACAGGTTGTCAGTGCTTTGTTCATCTCGATTGCCTCTCAAATACCAAATAGTTATCTGAGTAAGTGGCTCTGGCGCGTCTAGCGTACAAGAGATCAGCGTCTGTTTGATTCGAGATTAATCAAAACTTAATAAAGAAGACTAAGGGTCGAGCGCCTAAAGCGATATTTGCTGGTTTCCGATCGTTGCGGGTGCCGGGTTCCTGGTAAACCCCGACATTGGACGGCCGTGTTTTAATTGTAGAAAGCGGGCGATGAGCGCGGAGCATCACAGTAAGATTTGACGCACAATAAAGCGCGACTACTGAATCTTCTGTTCCCCTATATTTGCCCCCAAGACCACATAGGTCGCGAGCCAGATCGAGCAAATATACATAGATATCTGAAGAGATGGTGCCCCCACACGACTTCAACCACTAATTCCCGCCACCCTCAAACACCTCCCAACTTTCTGTTTTTATAATATTTTTTATCAAGCTCATCGTCATCTGGAACACCTAGTGTTCCTACAACTGAACCTTAAATGTTCCTACAGAAAACAAGGAGCGAAAATGCGTGAAAGATAGCACTCTCGCAATTACTCACCGCTTTCACGGGTGAACAACGACTTGAGGTCATTTCAATATGCGACTGGGAATTCTGGGCGACCACTAGTTGCTCGACACAGTGGATTGACACCGGGCGCGATTTCCGCTCCAACCAGCAACCTACGGCAAAGACGCCACACAATCCGCGTCGGCGGGTACGAAACCGGGCGACGCAAGTGGAGCAGCATTCTTAGCTGTCATATTGAACTGAGACATTAGTCTTCGCACTGTGCTTTCCTTGCGATCCACCGTTTCAAATTCGTATTTACCCGGAGACGAAATAATCAAATAACAGCCTTTAAAGCTACCTGCTACATCTCTATCGGGACCAACTATTAAGAATGCGACCGGTTGCGCTGAATTTACCTGAATGTGAGTAACCCATTGGCGCAGCCTTCCACTCCAGTTGTTTTGCTGAATGTCCTCACCTCTGGACCACTCTTTGCTGGAGCCGTCTATGTAAAGTACTTCGATCCAGGGAACTACCTTTATTTCTTGTGACACCTTGCTGGTAAGGCCGGCATTCTCCGCAGTCAACGTGAAAGTAATATCTTTTTCTCCTACGTTTACAACACGTTGGCCACTTGATGTCACAGCTCCTATTTCATTATCTATTCTCTGAATGGAAGCGTTCTCTGTGACCCAATTCAGTGCAACTTCCCCGCCCTTTTCGACGACAGAGCGAGACGCGTAGAGCTCAACTGTTGGCTTTATTGGAACAGTGTCGTCCACGATTTGTCCTCGGTTTTCAAGTGAAGGCAGTACTAGCTCGCCTCCGCCAATTACGTTTTGAGAGGCGTTAATAACAATGCGAACAGGTTTGTTGTTTCCTCTAATACATAGCGCGCGGAGCGTATTACCCGACGATATTTCGGCTTTCGACGTAAATATGCCTGGGTCAGCAAGCTTTCCTTTGCATTCAATTTGGTCAGGAAGTAACAGCTCATCAACAGAAACAGTTGGCGGCTCTCCCGGCGAGCGATATTGGATTGCTACAGTGAAAGTGTCCTCGAATTTGTCTTCAACTTCCAACCAAGCAAATATGCCTGTTCGAGATAGACAGTTGTCAAGCACCTGCAAAGCTCTATCGTTGATTTTTTCATTAATGAGGTCAACGTCTTGGTTCAGAAATGTTTGGCTTCCAGTGTAGGTTTTTAAGTTTTCTTTGAGGCTGGAAAAGCCTTCATCATCTTTGGAAAATCCAAAACTCTGCAATGTGGAGTCAAATGCGCTACTCAACCCTACGGAAGAGTTCTTGGCTTCGTCGTATGAGGAATATTGCTCCATCCAAGACAGGAAGCTCGACAAATAGAGAAAACGATTATTGCTTGTTGAACGATCTACCACAGGTATGTGTTTAAATATTGAGCATTCTTCGCTTCGCGCCATGTCCACAAAAGTGAAGGAAGCCAAAAAGGCAAATGCAGCCATAGAGTATCTGAGCATCGATGTAGCCTCGCTAAAAAAATCACTACCCAAAATTGCCAATGTGAAAATTCACATTCCAGTTGTGGAAGGTAAACCAGTTCGCGCTCATAGCAAAATTTATTCTCTTGCTAACAAATTATGCACATTCAAATTATGCCCTAAGGGAACGTCAGGTTTGACCAGACCAGTATGTGTCTGTTGAGCTATATTCAATGACTAACACTGTCATTATGTTACAACCATATTGCGCTACCTTACAAGTTCCGCTCAGTACAGCTTCACAGCACCCTTAGGGAGCGCCTTAAGCCTCTCGGGGCCGATACCCTTCCGTCCATCTACACCGCCTCTGGTGAGCCGTTAGGTGGAGCCTCAGAGCTAAGCCAAGCGGCAAGGCTAGGGGTCGCCTCTCTGGTGGCGATGAAACAAGAATAAGCATGATTGCTCCCTTCCAGTCGCCCCACAAGGCAACCTTCGGGGAGGGTCTAATTTATCCATTCAATTTCAATACCTTACAATTCACCCCCACTGTAGCCCTAGGTCCCCCTTAAAGTTATTATATTAGGGTGTACCTTAAGGTGGTGATGAAGATGAAGACTATCATCATCAATCATCTCTAAGACTTACACTAGGTTGCCCTTCTGGGTGACTGTGATCATGAAGACCAACATCATGTTCATATGACAAAGATGATGCATGGGGGTTCCATGTTCCTTCGTACCATCTTTCTATTTGGTCTTTGATCACTAGTGGTCCCAAATACTTTGGAACAAAAATCTGAGCGGCAGTCTGATAAAAGTGTAGCCCGCAATACCCCCCGCTGGGTCCACAAGGACTGCCTTAGGACGTCCTTTCAGTGGTGCCCATGACGGGAACCATGTTGTCGCGGGATTAAAGTAATTTGGTAGAATTCAGCTAACCCACTGTATTCAACTATTGTCGAAAGCCTATCGTTACCAAATCAACAGCTTGATCGTATGTACAGCGGCTGTTCCTTCGCGATATCAGTAAGATAAAAACCCGACTTAACATACTATTGCTTTCTATCATCAATGGTCATCTCTCTCACCTGAGAGTCGGGGTGTATCATCGGTTATTGCTTGATTTGATGTCTTAAAGTTAAGCGACGCACGGGTACGCGGCTATTCCGGTTCACTTCGCAATTCAGAGAATTCGGCATCTATCGACCCGAAATCCAAAGGCCTGCGCTACTTGTCAACTAAAGGCTCCGAACCCAAAGTTTAGGAAGCAGTGTCTGTCCACAAGGCGCAAATCCGGGCAATACTATGAACTTTTGACACTGCTAGGGCGACACCAAATATAGGGTTGACCGATACATCATGGCGCATATATTGTATTTCACAAATTTTTTGTGAAGTAGAGGCAGGCCAAGATATGCGCTCGGGTTTCGGAAAAGCTGTTCAGCAAATTCGCTCAGAACGCGGTATGACGCAGTCCAAATTTGCGGAGCTTTCAGGATGGTCACTTTCTCGAATTAGCAATATCGAGTTTCAGAGGGCCGCGATAAGCGATGACGTACTCCGAGTGTACCTCAATGTACTGCAAACATCCGGGGCAGAGGCCCATGAGTTGCGAAAGCTTGCGTGTTTTTCAAACGGGGTACGAAAAGAAGTTCAGCAACAGTCTGAACATCCAAGCGTCGTGGCGTTGTTGCGTCAATTCGGAAAAGAATTATCGCCGAAGGCCATCGCAGAAATTCAGAAGATCATTGAGAGTGAAACCGGAGAACGTGTCTCGTCGCTTACATTTGCAAGTAATCAAATGCGAAGCAAACGTGTCTCCAAAGCTAAGCGGGTGCATCTGCACTTACATAGATTTGTTGAGATTTGCATTTTGGCAAGTCGTGTTCGGCGTGAATACGCGGAGGAAACACACAAGCTGGACTTGGAGATAGCTCTCGAAAGATTGGCTTCTGATAATGACGATTTCGATCTCCGAGTTTCCGAAACACTCCCATCTTTAGCACAGGGGGCGTTTGCAGTCATAATTGGCGAAATTGGCGGCGTTACTCTACATGTTGAAGAAGATCGCTACGCCAAGCTGGCCAAAGGTGTACATTTTTGCCGGCACGTGGTTGCACATGAAATTGGCCATTATTTGCTGCATCGGCGAAAACTAGACTCTGACGGCGAGTTGCTTTTTGAACCTCAGTCGCTTGCCCAAAACTCATCGAAAATGATCGGAACAAAGGGTCAAATTGAACAGGTGGTAGATACGCTGGAAGAAGCGGAAGCTGAGTGCTTTGCAACGATGCTGCTCGTGCCTTGGGAGTCTTTCCTTCGAGGTACAACAACAAAGTTCCTTGCTTCTGACTATGGCGAACAACAATCCGAAGTGGAGCGCTACATGCCCTACTTTAAGCAGCGCGCCGTCATCGAAGAACTAAAATCACAGCTTTGGAAATCAGGTGAGACATCTCATCCAATCTTTCATGACTAAGAATTCAGGGTAATGACTGTTGGGTAGTTCTACTTCGACCACCCGGCGTAAACAGAAAGGGGCGACCATTAAAGCTGATCATACCGTTTAGCGTAGGCCAATAAAGATCGTGCTGCTTTCACTCACTGCCTATCAGCAATAAAGTCCGAAGCGAGATTTTGACATGTCCATATATCAAGTGAAGATTTTTATAAGCCATTCTTGGTCATATTCTGAGCACTACGACAAACTGGCTGAGTGGTTCTTTGAAGAAAACTGGAACGTGGACGGCACGCCTTTGAAGTTCTTAGATCGGTCCGTACCCAAAGAAGACCCCATCCATTATGCAAACAATGCCCAGCAACTCAGAACCGCAATATATGAAAAAATACTAGACTCTCATGTGGTGATCATTCCGACAGGTATGTACGCAAACTATAGCAAGTGGATACAGGAAGAAATTGATGGAGCATCAAATTACCAAGTACCCGTTCTTGCGGTGAACCCTTGGGCGCAAGAGCGCAAATCATCAGTGGTGGTAGACAACTCGTCTGACCAATCAGGTTGGCAAAAACAGTCGGTAGTGGAGAAAACTTGGGGGTTGTATCAGCTAAATGCCTAACCCAACAAACTTCGAGATTTACTCTGTCTACATACAAACGATAACGGCTAATGAACAACGGCGTCAGCAGGCTTCTGTGATCTACCTGACATTGATAGCCGCAGGCATTGCGTTACTCGGTTCAGATGTAGAAATCGAGCCGGCATATATTTTTGGGCCGATAACTATCATTGCTTTGATTTGGTTTCTGACAATAAATTACTTTCGTGATTTAGCTAAGGCCAAGTTTGACGTGATAAACGAGCTTGAGGCTGGATGGGAGATTGCCCCATTCGCGAAAGAATGGGAGGCACTTCACTCGGGCTCAAAGCCTAGAAGGCTAAAGTATGGCCTCACTCACTTAGAAATGTTTGTGCCTCTTGCCATTTTTCTATTTGGAGTCTCCTACTTCGTTAGGCTGATCATCGGGTACCTTTGCGGGTAGTCGTAGTATTCAAAGGCCAGCCTTAACAAACCACTCACGCACTTGCTCAACCCGTTCATCACCACCGTACGTGGAAGCCCCAGCACCCCGCTGCGAGTGCCCCAGCGCACGGTCGATAACCGCCTGCTCAGCGCCTGCCGAACGTAACTTCATACTGGCTCGGTGGCGCATCCCGTAAGTAGTTGCATCAATGTCCAATGGCTTAATGTGCTTGGTGTTAATTGTCTGAGTCAAGCTGTCCGCACTGCGTTCGTTTTTGGCGTACCTCGGGAACAGCGAGTCAGACTTCTCAGCGCCCTCATCCTCTCGACGCTTAAGCGCCCTCTGAACAGCTAAGCGGGTCTTAGGGGTGAGAGGGATGTCCCTGTCTCTGCTCTTGGTCTTAAGCCTGCCACGAAGGCTATTGCCCCGTACCTTCACTACAGATCGCTCAACATCAATGTCCTGAACTTCTAAGAAGCAAATTTCTTTGGCATGGCATCCCAACGACAGCAGGGACCAGATATCCAATAGCTCTGGGTTAGATGCCGCCACAGCTTCAACGCTCTTAGAAACCTTGACCACTTCCTCGTCAGTCAACGGCCTGCGCTTTTCATCCACCCGACCACTAACCTCAGGCAACTCTACGTCATCCAGAGGGTTGGCTACTTTGCCCGTCAGATCGTTCTCTTTGATACTCAGGCCGATTACGGCCTTTGCTTGCCCTACTTCACGGGCGATGCTTTCTGCACTCAGTGGCTCACCGTTGCCTTTCTTATGGCTCACGAAATGGGCCACAAGATCGCGCCCATGCACCCTACGAAGGTTCACCAATTCCAAAGCCTCAAGGTCACCCCAAACAGCCTCAAGGCGCTTCTCAAGGCGTTTCAATCGGGTTTCCTTCTGGCGGTCACCCTTCACGCGAAGTTGTCTGTAGAGTTTAAGCCCATCGGCCACCGTAGGGGTTGGCTCAGGTGCGTTAGGGTACAATAAAGCCTTCTTTACCGCCTTATCCTTGACAGCCCCGGCAAGATGTCCACGAAGCCATGGGTCGTCGGCGTCAAGACCAACGACTTCATCCAACATTTTGGCAGCTTCCATTGCAGCATCTCGAAACAGTTGGGCATTGGTCCGCTGGTCATCACCCTCCTTGCGCTGACGCATCGTCTCAACAACTTTCTCGAATTGAGTACCGATCACCGCATACTCGCGCATCATCGCGGGGCCAGATTTGTTTTTGAGGCCAACATCGAAATAGTCACCATCCATCATTTTGATGATGTCCACGGGCCACCTGCGGCGATATCGGGCGACTTTGCCGCCCCTTTCAAAGGACAAATGCTGGATTTTCATGATCGCCATTCTCTATTCCCTCACTGGCAATGTGTCCACAAAGTTCCTACAAGCGGGCTTTGAAACCCCTTATTTTCAACACCATAAGGCTCTGATGGGAATATAGTGGTGCCCCCACACGGACTCGAACCGCGGACCTACTGATTACAAATCAGTTGCTCTACCAGCTGAGCTATAGGGGCACTGGGTGTCGATTAATATCTCGGAACAGGGACTGCAAGCCCGAAATTTCGGGTCATCTTAACTTTGTGCTGGTTTGCCTTAGGATAACAGTAATAACAGGCCTCATCCGAATTTGACTGCACCGGGGACAGGTTGTAACCCAAGCGGCGATCCCGACCGAGGTAAGGACAATTCCGATATGCAGATGGTCATCCAAGCCGGAGCGCACTTTACCGACCATGATCACCTGCTCAATCTACTGCAGGCGAATGCGGATCTGGTTGCGGGAAATCATACTGCCTTCTGGGGGCTTCGTCCGTTCAGAAAGATCTTTCGACCTGCGCTGAAACCCTCTGCCGACCGGCCATCACATCAGGATACACTGGCGCGATTTCATAAACTGTTCCCCAATGGGCAGCAGGTCGACCGGGCGATCTTGTCGAGCGCGCTTTACCTGGGGGAACGGCCTTCCATCATCATGGATGGGCAATTTTACGCGAATGCCGGTCAAAGGTTGGCCTATCTGGATAATCTGTTCAGCGATTCGACGGTTGAGCTATTCGTGGGGCTACGTAATCCCGGCAGCTTTATTCCCAAGGTGCTGATGCTGCTGTCGGCGCCTGAGCGCGAGCATATCATTGCCACCACCGATCTGAGTTGCCTGAGTTGGCTCGCCATGATCGAAGACATTCGCGACCTAGCGCCAGATGTCAAAATCACACTGTGGAGCAATGAGGATTCGCCACTGATCTGCGGCGACATCGCGCGCGCACTTGTAGGGCTACCCGAGGACACGCCGCTGGAACAGGAATACGCGCTGCTGTCCTCACTTGTCTCAGACATGGGCAAACAGGAGATTCAGAGCTTGTTAGAGCATCAAGCGGCCCCCAATGATCCCGTGCTCAGGGTCAGGCTGGCGCAGGTGTTTCAGCAGCATGCGCTGACGGATGAAATCGAAGAAGAGGTGGAGCTGCCTGGCTGGAACGAAGATATCGTTACCGCCTTTACCGAGCTTTATGAGCAGGATCTGGCACGGCTGCAGACCATGCCAGATATACGTTTTCTGAACCCGTAAGCGGCTGGCGCTACATGCCCAGCGCTTCCTTGTACATTTCCAGTACCGCCTCTTCCTCGGCGATGTCGTCCTTGTCGCGCTTGCGAAGAGCGACGACCTTGCGCATGACCTTGGTGTCGTAGCCGCGGGCCTTGGCCTCGGCCATGACCTCTTTCTGCTGGTCAGCGATATCTTTCTTTTCGGCCTCAAGACGCTCGAACCGTTCGACGAACTGGCGCAGCTCGCCTGCGGTCACTCGGTAGTTGGCTGCGGCCTGATCTTCGGTGATGTCTTCCATCTGCGTCTCTCCCAAGGGCTGAAAATAAGGTGCCGGATACATCGGCACCGACCCGACCGCAAGCGTGCATTCTGCACGGCGGGCTTGTCTGACCTGCGCCGATCCGATAAGCGCGGTCACGGATTCAAAGGGTGAGCGTAAACAACCATGTTCGACATTATCGTCTGGGGCGGGGCCGCCCTGTCTGTGGCCGGGCTGGTCGGTCTGGTCTGGTGCATCCTGCAAGTGATGAAAGCGCGCAAAGCCAACCTGACGGATGACGAGTTGCGCGCTGCAGTTCAGGGGGTTCTGCCTTGGAATCTGGCGTCGCTTTTCCTGTCGGTACTTGGGCTGATGATGGTTATCCTGGGCATTTCGCTGGGATAACCAGATCGATCAGATCGGCATATTGTCGAACCGCGCTTCAAGCACGTCTTCGCATAGCGCAGCATCCAGCCGACGCAAGCGCGATGGGATATGAACCCCCTGCGCGCGCATTTTATCCAGAACCATGCTGACATGTGGCTGAAGCTCTAGCCGGGTCTCAAGACACGCACCATTCAGCTTTTGTTCAAGCCGTTCCGCTTCGGTAAAAAGATCCTGAGCAGTCATTTCCTTCCTCCCATATGGTGCCAATGTGCCTGATATAGGTAACGAGTTTAAGACGAGCACGAGACCGGAACAAAACATCGCGAATTCTTGCCTATTCAGGCAAAAAACCGTCAATATGTCCGTGGTCGCCTAAAGCATACGCTCAAATTGCGGAGATTGCTTTGACAGACATCAACTCGTGATTAGGGGCTTTAAACATATTCCAATATTGTTATATGTATGCAAGCTGAACGGAGGAACCCATGACGCCCAGTGTGAAAGCTTTTTTCGACCCGCAGACCTTCACCGTCTCATACGTTGTGCAGGAACCTCAGGGGCAGGCCTGCGCCATCATCGACAGTGTACTGGATTTCGATCACGCCTCGGGGCGGACCGACACCAGCTCGGCCGACCAGATTGTCGACTATGTGACGGCACAGGGACTGAAGGTGGAATGGATTCTGGAAAGCCATGTCCATGCCGACCACCTGTCAGCAGCCCCTTACCTACAGGAAAAGCTGGGTGGTCAGATCGGGATTGGCGAGAATATCGTGGTCGTTCAGGACACGTTCGGCAAGGTCTTCAACGAAGGCACCGAGTTTCAGCGTGATGGCAGCCAGTTCGATGCACTGTTTGCCGAAGGGTCCAGCTTTCACATCGGCCAGATGCGCGGGGACGTTTTGCACACGCCAGGCCATACGCCCGCCTGCATGACCTACGTGATCGGCGATGCGGCGTTTGTGGGCGATACGCTGTTCATGCCGGATTTCGGAACTGCCCGATGCGATTTTCCCGGCGGGTCATCGGCGGACCTGTATGCCTCGATCCAGAAAATCCTGTCTCTGCCTGACGAGACGCGGATTTTTGTAGGCCATGATTACAAAGCGCCTGGTCGCGATGAATACGCGTGGGAGACCACAGTTGGCGAACAGAAGGCGCTGAACGTTCATATCGGTCAGGGCCGCAGCGTCGAAGAATTTGTCGAGATGCGTGATGCGCGGGATGCAACCCTTGCGATGCCGCGCCTGATTTTGCCCTCGCTGCAGGTCAATATGCGGGCCGGTCAGATGCCACCAGCGGATGAGCAGGGCGACGTTTTCATGAAAATCCCAGTCAATAAGCTTTGATACGAGGGCAGATGAGACAATGAATATCGAATGGATTTCGGGTCTGGCTGGTGGTCTGCTGATCGGGCTAGGTGCCAGCGTTTATCTGCTGTGTAATGGGCGGATCATGGGGGCGAGCGGCATATTGGGCGGGCTGCTGGAACGCAGCGACCGGAGCGTAATGACTGAACGCCTGGCTTTCGTCGCGGGTTTGATCGGGATGCCCTTATTGCTGCGCCCATTGATTGCGCCGCAGGCCGAGACCCATTTGACCCCGGATCTGGCGATCGTGATCCTTGCTGGGCTGCTGGTGGGGGCTGGAACACGGATCGCCAATGGCTGCACGTCGGGTCACGGCGTTTGTGGGATTTCTCGCTTCTCGTTGCGCGGGATCGTCGCAACGGTGTTCTACATTCTTGCAGGTGGCCTGACGGTTGCGCTGTTTCGCCATGCTTTGGGGGTGATCTAATGCGCGCAGTGTTTGCTTTTCTCGCCGGATCGCTGTTCGGCATCGGGCTTTTGATCTCAGGCATGACCGACACCACCAAGGTGCAGGGGTGGCTGGATGTGTTCGGCAATTGGGACCCGACGCTCGCCTTTGTCATGGGCGGGGCGATCCTGCCGATGCTGGTGGCGTGGCGATTGACACGGAACAGGGTCCCTTTTGTGGGCGGACAGTTCCCCGCCCCGCCCCGTGTTGAACTGGATCGCCGTCTGATCGTCGGGTCGGTCCTGTTCGGCGTCGGTTGGGGATTGGCGGGATTGTGCCCGGGCCCGGCGATGGCCTCGCTTGGATATGGGGGCGTTGGCGGGATTGTGTTCCTGATTGCGATGATCGCGGGCATGTTTGCGGCACCAAAGCTGGGTGCGCAACTGGACAGGATCGCCGACGCAGCCTAAGCAATTGCCATGGAGATTCGACCGATAACCCCCCGCTACGCCGTCTCACCTCAGATTTCGGTGGAGGACGTGCCAGCCATTGCCGAGGCCGGTTTCGTCAAGGTGATCTGCAACCGTCCCAATACCGAAGTTCCGCCGGATCAGCAGTCAGACGCCATCGGTCAAGCCGTTCGCGAGGCCGGGATGGAATATGAGGTTCTGGAGTTGACACACCAGACGATGACACCGGAAAACGTGGCGCTGCAACGCGATCTGGCCGAAAGCTGCAGCGGGCCGGTTCTGGCCTATTGCGCCTCTGGCACACGATGTTCGGTGGTCTGGGCGCTGGGACAGTGCGATCGGCTAAGCACGGATGAAATCCTCGATGCGACCGGAAAAGCGGGCTATGCGCTCGACGGGTTACGCCCGGCATTGGAACAGCTGCGAGGGCGCGGGTAAGCCCCTTAATCGCGGCCCTTGCCTTCGGGCGCTGGCAGACCGGCGAGGTGCGAGATTTCCGTGACACGCTGTTCGGAACTGGCAGGCAACAAGTCGTCGGGTTCCAGGAGGGAATCCTCGGTCGTCAGATCATGCGCTACAATATCGTCATCAAGCGGGGACGACATCTCGTCATCCGGGGCCGAGGGCGTCAAGCTTGATTTGCTGGCCAGAAATCCGGCGCAGTCCTTGGCGGGCAACGCAGTAGGAGGGCCTTGTTCGTTGATCCGTACCGCACGCATTCCGCCGCACTGACCCAGACGTCCGATGGCGGTTCGGGCACGATCGATTGACAGAACTTCAACCCGATCCACCCGCGCGCCCTGCAGCGGCAGAACATCCCCGACGGACAATTCCGAAAGCGCTGTCAACGGCAAAGACAGGCGGCAGATCACGGTGTTCAGCTCAGCCCGAATTACCCCGGATGCCTGATCAAGATTCACCCCCGATTGGGTGATATCCGCAACCTGTTCCTGATCCGAGAGCGGGCGTTCGGGCAGCAGGATACTGACCTCGCCCTGACGCGGACCACCGGCAAGTTCGACCGTCAGATCAAACATGCGATAGACCTCATCCACCAGCGCCAGGTTCAGTGCGCGCCGACCTTCGGCGCGTGAGGTGAACTCATACCCGGACAGGCTGGCCATGTCTGCCGGGGACTCAACCAGTTTAAGCGCCCTGCTCAGCATATCCTCGATCAGAGGGGCGACCATGGCAGCGTCGGTGTCGGTAAACGCACGCTCGGGTGGTGGGTCAGAGGTGACCATGGCAATCGTTTGCTGCTGGACGATGGCAGAGACGCAACCCGGGTCCAGACAGGCCGCAGCCAGGCCGCCCTGATCCGAGGTAAACAGCAGCATCAGCCACCCCTCATTCAGCCGGTCGGCTATATCTTCCTGCGCGCGTACGGCCTGCTTTGCCCCGATGACCGACAGCGCGAGCCCCATGCTTTCGCCGGAGGCGCGTGCCAACCCCAGCCGCAAGGCGCGCAGGACCGAGCGGGGCGTGTCGGCACCGCATTGCCCCGCTGAAAGCTTTCGTGCCAGTGCTGATTTGGTCATGGCCCCGTTCCGCCGTTTGTCGATGCGATGACAATTTGTCTAACCCGGCGGAGGTTACGAATGTCTTTATGACGCCCTCATTGCGCGGCCTGACGGAAGGCCAGCGGAAGGCTGACGCGGAAGGCCGCCCCTCCCTGCCCCGGCAGATAGGCAACTTCGCCGCCCAAGCGCTGCATAATCTCTCGGCAGATCGCCAGCCCCAACCCTGCCCCGCCTGCCTTGTCCGAGCCGACGCGGGCAAATTTTTCGAATACCATCGATTGCGCCTCGGCCGGGATACCACCACCGTTGTCGATGAAATCGATTACCACTTGCCCGCCGACATCATGGGCCGAGATGGTCAGCACCGGTTCAATGGCGTCGCAATATTTCTGGGCGTTGGAAATCAGGTTGATGAACACCTGCCCCAGCCGATCGAGATCCGTGTGCAGCGGGATACGTTCACTTGCGCGCACCCGCCGTACGCCAATCTTTCGATCACTGCCCGCCAGCGCGCTTGAAACGGCGCGGTCCAGAACTTCGCTTAGGGTGGCTTCGCCCATGTTCAGGCTAACCTGGCCGCTTTCCAGCACGCTAAGGTCGAGCAGATCATCCAGTAGCCGGGTCAGACGCAGCGATTCATCATGTATGATCGCAGCATAACGGATTTGTTCCTCGGCGCTGAGGCCATCGGTGTCGCGCATAATTTCAGAAAACGCCCGAATCGAGGTCATGGGCGTGCGCAATTCGTGGCTGACCTGGCTAAGAAACGCGTCTTTCTGTTTCGAGACTTGCGTAAGCTTGGCATTCGCCTCGCGCAATTGCCGCGCTGTGCGGCTGAGCTCAGTCGATTTCGCCTCAAGCTGGCTGGAATATTCCAACATCTGCGCGGACTCGTCGGCAACGGCCAACAGGTCTTCGACAGACACAGACGCCCCGCCAACGATCTGACCGATCATCGCATGCGCGGTTGCGGCCCCGACCGAGCCGCTGAGTTCGCGTTCCAGCCGTTCCAGAAACTGCGGCGTGGGCTCGGGCAGTCGTCCGGGGCGACCATTCTGGCGCTCGGCTTCGGCTTGAAAGAACTCTTGCGCGGGAATAGTGCCCAGAATCCGCTGGGTCATGATCATCAGGTCTTCGCTTTGCGCCACCGAACCAGTCCAGCCACGGGCTGAAACCGAATGGTCAAATACATTTACGAATTGCGCACCCTGAAGGCGTTCCAGCGGGCTGGGGAAGCTGAGCATCGAGGCGACGCAGAAGGCGATTGTATTCAGCGACAGCGACCACATGACCGTATGCACCATCGGGTCGATCCCTTCGATCCCGAACAACGCCTGCGGGCGCAGCCAGCCCCAGCCGAAGGGTCCGTTTTCAATCACCGATGCCGGGACAATGCCGCCACCCATGCCAGGCAGCAGCAGTGTGTAAATCCAGAGAAAGAACCCGACGCTGAGCCCGACCAACGCCCCAGTTCGGGTCGCGCCGCGCCAGAACAGGCCACCCACCAGTGCGGGCAGAATCTGGGAAATCCCGGCAAAGGCCACCAGCCCGATCGAGGTCAGGGCAGCCCCGCCCCCCGAAAGCTGGAAGTAGAAATAGCCCAACGCCATGATCGCCGCGATCGAGACGCGCCGCGCCATCAGCACGACTGTTCGCACATCACCAGAGACCGACGCGGTGCCTTCCTGCGTATTCAGCCAGATCGGCATGACCACATGGTTCGAGACCATGGTTGACAGCGCCATCGCGGTAACGATCACCATTGATGTGGCCGAGGAAAACCCGCCGATGAACGACAGCATCGCCAACCAGTCATTGCCCTGCGACAGCGGCACGGTCAGCACAAACAGGTCGGGGTTCGAGCCTTCGGGCATCAGGTCCAACCCAACGACGGCGATGGGCACGACAAACAAGCTCATCAGCAGCAGGTAGAGCGGAAAGGCCCAGGCGGCGGTGCGCAGGTGGCTTTCATCGTCATTCTCGACCACCATGACCTGAAACATCCGCGGCAAGCAGACAAAGGCCGCCGCCGAAAGGAAAATGAAAGTGGTCCAGCGCCCGGCATCCACATGCCATTGGCCAATTTCCGAGGCATCGATCTGATCCATCATCGGCCCCAAGCCGCCAGCGACGCCCCAGACAACAAAGATGCCAACGGCCAGAAGGGCGAAGAGTTTCACCACAGATTCCAACGCAATAGCGGTAACAACGCCGTGGTGGCGCTCATTGGCATCCAGATTGCGCGTCCCGAAGAGGATCGCGAAGACGGCCAAGCCCGCCGCGACCCAGAACACACTGGAGCCTTCGCGATAGAGACCTGAGGGATCGGCCTCGGCAAAGATCGAAAAGGACAGTGTGATCGACTGCAATTGCAGCGCGATATAAGGCGTGCCGCCCAACACCGCCAGAATGGTCACGCAGACCGCCAGTGTGTTGGACTTGCCGTATCGTGACGAGATCAGGTCAGCGATCGACGTCACGCGCTGGCTGCGTCCGATGCGCACGAGTTTGCGCAGGCCCCACCACCAGCTGATCATCACCAGTGTAGGACCCAGATAGATGGTTACGAATTCAAGCCCAGAACGCGCGGCGTTGCCAACCGCGCCATAAAACGTCCATGCAGTGCAATAGATCGACAGTGACAGGGTGTAGATCAGCGGGGAACGCAACCATTTCCCGCCGCCACGCGCAGCCAGCCGGTCCGCTGCGAAGGCGACGCCGAACAGAAGAACCACATAGCCCAGACAGACCAGAATCAGGACATTCAGGGTTGCCATGTCTCGGCCTCGGGCTCGGCAGTCTCGCGCGCGGTCATGCGTTTGGCGACGAAGCCGAAGATCACGCTGATCAGGATCAGAACACCCCAGCACGCAAAGATGTAGAACATGGCCGTCGACAGCGACAGAGCCTCGGCGCCTGCGCTATCATCCGGCCATAGAAGCGGCAGCGCGAGCATTGCGGCACCTAGAAACGGCAGCAGCCGCGCTGCATCCGCCAGCCTGCGCCGACGATAGCTTTGCCGTTCCAGAAACAGGGACGGACGAACTGGCGAGGGCCGATCTTTGCCGTCGCCCGCGGAGCTCATAACTGAGACGCCTGCGCATGCAGGTCGCGCACCGCTGTCAGGACTTCGGTGTTCGAAAACGGCTTGGTCATGAATCGGCTGACCCCTGCCTGCTCGGCCATTTCACGATCGCGGGATTGCCCGCGCGCGGTCAGCATCAAAACCGGCAACGCCTTCATATCATCATGTTCGCGCAGATCACGCAGCACATCCATCCCGCTTTTTCCCGGCAACATCACATCCAGAATCACCAGATTGGGCCGCGCGGACAGAATCACCTGCACCGCATCCGTTCCCTCGGCATGGGTTTCAACCTGCCACCCCTCGCGTGTCAGCAGAAACCGGATCGCCTCGGTGATGTTGGGCTCATCCTCGATCAACAGAACCTTGCGGCTCATATTTGCATATCCTCCCCATGACGGATTGCACGTCCGGCCACCCGTCCAGCCCAGATTAAGCGCTGTGTCACGAAACTGTCAAAACCCTTCGCTCAGGATCGATGGCTCGCGCCGCGCGCTGCATTCGCGTTTCGGGCATATCCGACAACTGGCTCCGGCTTGCGCCGCGTTTTCCGCAGGCTGCACCGTGTCTTCGACCGGCAGCACCAGCATGACCGAACGATAGACCGGCTCGGCCCCGAATTCCTTAGCTGGCTGAGGGGTTGCGATTGCAAAACACTCAAACTCAGCAGCGGTTCGACCAAGCTGAACGACCCGTTTCCGGATCGGGACCAAGGGCCGATTCAAGGCGGTGAACAAGGGCCAGAGCGGACAGGCCTCGCCATGGCGCGGCAGGGCAAACCCCGGCGCGGGTTTAAAAAACAGAACGCTGCCGGAGGCGTCGCAAATCACCAAGCCAGCCGGACGCGCCAGCGTGCCTTCAGGCAGAAAGGCCAACCGTCGCAGCACCGTAGCAAGGTCCACTGAAAACACCGTCGCCAACGCCAGAGGATCGGGGTTTGCTGCATCCAGCGCGGCACACACCTGATCCAGCGGCATAGCGCGCGCGTCGGCGGCATAAAGGTCCAGCAACCCCGAGGCCACAGTGTTGGCTGCAGCGGAATCGAGCCCATCCAGCGGCACTTCGGTCAATTGCCCGCCGGCTTCGAGTTCCGGGAAATGATATCCTTGCTCGGCAAAAAACGCCTCGACCGCGTCCAGTGGGATACCGCGCAGATCGCGTTGCCCGTCACTGTCATCCAGATAGGTCACCAGCGCTTTGGAGCTTTCGGCCAGTCGTTCGGCATCCTGATGCAAGTTGCGATGGAACCGGTCGCGCCATTCCGGTTCGATCTCTCCCGGTTCAGCCAAGATTGCAGCTGTTGAGCGGATGGCGGCGGCGGTCGACAGCACCTCGTGCATTGAGGCCGCCAGATGCGGGTCATGGGTCAGTCGGTCGGAAAGAACTTCGACAGTGCGCTCCAGCGACACTACGCGGCGATGCATCTGCGCCAGAACACCCGACCAACCAGGAAAGCGGCCGGCGAATTCTTCCAGCCCGTCCACCTCGGCCTTTTGACCGACTGCATCCGCCGCGGCCTCGCGCAGAGCGGCGATGAGCGTCTCTTCGATCCCTTTTGTCAGCAGCGACGGCTCGACGGACAAAGCCGCCGCGATATCGACGAGCAGTTTGCCCCCAATGCGGCGGCGGTTGTGTTCGATCAGGTTCAGATACGATGCCGAAATCCCCACCTGCCGCGCCAGTTCCGCCTGTCGCAGCCCAGAGATTTGCCGTCTTTCGCGTATCCGGCTGCCGGTCAGCGTGTTGCGCATGGCGTTTATGTCCTTGGCTACTGCGGCTGGATTTGCAGATTAACTAAGTATTTATTATCTGTTGCTGACTAATTTTCAAAGAAGATTTACAGCTTTGACAACAGCAACAGAAAGAAACCCACCCTTTCCTGCCGCCCACCCTTCTCTTTCGACGCAATACCCGTCACCATAAGAACATGAGCGATCCCGCCTTTGAATACGCCCCCATCGGCCTTGTTGAGCTTGAGAACCGGATCATCCGACGGTGCAATCTGCAATTTGCGCGGACCTTTGGCGGGGATGAGGTTGACTATCGCAACATGCCCCTGCTGCATCTTTATCCTTCGGTCGCCGATTGGGAACGGATCGGCGCGCGTAGTCTGCAGGTGATGCGCGATACAGGCTATTACACAGACGAACGGGTGATGCGGCGACGCGACGGTGACCTGTTCTGGTGCCGCGCGCGGGGGCGTTCGCTGACGCCAGACGATCCGTTCCGGCACGGGATATGGAGCTTTTCGGACATCTCGGAAGAGCGCCCCTTGGTGCAATTGACAACCCGCGAACGCGAAGTGGCCATCCTGTCATGCCGGGGTTTATCCGCGAAGGAAATTGGCGTTGAACTTGGGCTAAGTTACCGCACGATCGAGGCCTATCGCGCCCGACTTTTGGAAAAATACGGAGCCCGCAAGCTACCAGAACTGGTCGCAAAATTGTCTGGAACGCCGCTGTAATCGCGACAGCCCTCGTAATTCGCGCAAAAACCCCCATTTGGCAGGCTTAGACGGCGCTTTTCATGGCCGTCTGCATGGCTTATAACCCTGCGTAATCAAACCAAGCCCGCAGCAAACAGACGGGCATAGGGGAACCTTCGAGGACACTCATGACAGATACCAAACACGAAGCGGATGTCGCGTTTATCAAGGCACTGGCCGAACTGCTGCGCGAGAATGACCTGACCGAATTGCAGGTCAAGCGCGAATATGGCGAGGAAGACAGCCTGAATGTCCGTGTCAGCCGCATGTCGCAGACCGTGGCCGCTCCGGTTCAGGTTGCGGTTCCTGCGGCTGCACCGGTTGCCGCACCTGCTGCCGCGCCTGCCGCTGCCGAAGCGCCCGCTGCCGTGGATGATCCCGCCAGCCATCCAGGCGCTGTGACCTCGCCCATGGTAGGCACGGTTTACATGCAACCGGAACCGGGCGCGCCTGCGTTTATCTCGGTCGGTGCATCGGTCTCGGAAGGTGACACGCTATTGATTGTCGAAGCCATGAAGACAATGAACCACATCCACGCACCCAAGTCGGGCACCATCAAACGCATTCTGGTCGGCGATGGTGATGCTGTGGAATTCGGCACGCCTCTGGTCATCGTTGAGTAAGGCGGGCCCATGTTCGACAAAATCCTGATTGCCAACCGAGGCGAGATCGCCCTGCGTGTGATCCGTGCTGCGCGCGAGATGGGGATCAAGACGGTTGCCGTGCACTCCACCGCCGACAGCGATGCGATGCATGTGCGCATGGCGGACGAATCGGTCTGCATCGGCCCCCCGCCCAGCCCGCAAAGCTATCTGTCCGTGCCCGCGATCATCTCGGCCTGTGAAATCACCGGCGCGCAGGCGATCCATCCCGGCTATGGCTTCTTGTCCGAGAATGCCGAGTTCGTGCAGATCGTCGAAGATCACGGCATTACCTTCATCGGACCCACCGCCGAACATATCCGCGTGATGGGTGACAAGATCACCGCCAAGGACACGATGAAGGAACTGGGTGTCCCTTGTGTTCCGGGTTCTGACGGCGGTGTGCCAACGCTGGCCGACGCCAAGCGCATTGGTGAAGAGTTCGGCTATCCCGTCATCATCAAGGCAACCGCCGGTGGCGGCGGTCGCGGCATGAAGGTGGCACAAAACGCCGATGAGATGGAAAGCGCCTTCATGACCGCACGCGCCGAGGGCAAGGCCGCCTTTGGCAATGACGAGGTCTATATCGAGAAATATCTGACAACCCCGCGCCATATCGAGATTCAGGTCTTCGGCGATGGCAAGGGAAAGGCAGTGCATTTGGGCGAACGCGACTGTTCGCTGCAGCGCCGCCACCAGAAGGTGTTCGAAGAAGCCCCCGGCCCCAGTATCACGCCGGAAGAACGCGCCAAGATCGGTAAGATCTGTGCCGATGCGGTCGCCAAGATCAACTATATCGGCGCAGGCACCATCGAGTTCCTCTATGAAAACGGCGAGTTCTACTTCATCGAGATGAACACGCGTCTACAGGTGGAACACCCCGTGACCGAAGGCATCTTCGGCGTCGATCTGGTGCGCGAACAAATCCGCGTCGCCGCTGGTGAGGACATGTCGTTCGGTCAGGACGATCTTGAGATCAATGGCCACGCCATCGAGGTTCGCATCAACGCGGAAAAACTGCCGAACTTCTCGCCCTGCCCGGGCAAGATTACGGCCTATCACGCGCCAGGTGGTCTGGGCGTGCGGATGGATTCCGCGCTCTATGACGGCTATTCGATCCCGCCATATTACGACTCGTTGATCGCCAAACTGATCGTTCAGGGCCGTGACCGGGCTGAAGCTTTGGCCCGTCTGGAACGTGCTTTGGGCGAGTTGATCGTCGACGGTATCGACACCACCGTGCCGCTGTTCCACGCCCTGCTGCAGGAACCCGACCTGCACAGCGGCGAGTACAACATCCACTGGCTGGAGCACTGGCTTGCGGAGAACATGGCCTAATCTGACCAAAGGGCCGAAGGATAACCCCCCTTCGGCCCCGAGGCACCCGGCATGAGCCTTTCCCCTGAACTTCTGCTCCATGGCTATTCCATCGGCATTTTTCCGATGGCTGAGCATCGCGACGACCCCGAGTTGTTCTGGGTCGACCCGAAGTTTCGCGGCGTGTTCCCGCTGGATGGGTTCCACATCTCCCGCAGCCTAGCGCGGCGTATCCGGACCTGTGGGTTTTCGGTAAGCATCAATCGCGATTTTGCGGGCGTCGTGGATGGCTGCGCCGACCGATCGGATACCTGGATCAATCCCGAACTGCGCCGTCTGTATCAGGAACTAAACCGGACCGGCCGCGCGCATTCCCTCGAAGTCTGGGACGGCGCTTCACTGATTGGCGGCGTTTACGGTGTAGTCCTCGGCGCGGCCTTTTTTGGCGAAAGCATGTTCTCGCGTCGCACGGACGCATCGAAGATTGCACTTGCCTATCTGGTGGATCGACTGCGCCAAACCGGGTTCACGCTGTTCGATACGCAGTTTCTGACGGCGCATCTGGCCTCGTTAGGCGCGATTGAGATCCCGCGTGCGGTTTATCATAGCGAATTGAAACAAGCGCTTGACCTGAAAGCAGATTTCACCGCTGATCTGCAGCAGACCCCTCAGGGTGTGATACATCGGATCACCCAGACATCGTAGCGGGCGTGATCCAACGCGTTCAGCGCGGGTGAGGTCGCAATCATCCAGCCATCAAACAGCTGCTGCGCCTTACCCTGCTCCCAGATGGTCAGATAGGCAAAGGCGTCACCTGTCGGGTTTTCGGCTGGATAGCGACAATCACCCAGCGCGACATCCAGACCAAAGACCGACGTGGTCTCGCCGTTCTGCATTTCGATGTCCACCGTCTGCCCGCTGACCTTGTCCAACCCGCGCAACATTGCGCCAGGGCCGGATTCGACCTTTTGCTGCGCAGCAGCTCCGGTTGCGGTGACTATCAGAGCCACCAGTGCAGGGCGGATCATTCGCTTCCGTCCCCGGCCACGAATTTGACCAGCAACGAGATCAGGCTGACCGCGCCTTGCGTATCGGTAATCTCATCACCCGCCTCAAAATAGAACGGGGAACCGCCCGGCATAACCTCAACAAAGTTGCCACCCAGCAAGCCTTCGGAAGAAATCACAACGGCGCTGTCGTCTGGAATAAGAATACCATCTGCCACGGAAAACTGAGTATCCGCGCGGTACGTGTCCGAGTTCAGCGTAACGCCCGTCACAGTCCCGATCTTGACGCCGGCAAGGCGGACATCGGTGCCGACGCCGACACCTTCCAGCGAGCGGAAAGACGCGCCCAGCTCGTATCCTGCGCCGGATTGAGACAGGCCTGTGGATTGGCTGGCGTAAACACCGAACGCAATGGCGCAGGCCAGCACGGCACCGCCGACGATAACTTCGGTCTTCGTATGATTAGACATCTGGCCTCGCTTATTCCGGGCTCCACGCCTCGTAATCGCTACGTTCAACCGGATCGGCACGACGCAGAGAACCGGCAGGTGCATAGGCCAGCGCGGTGCCGGTCAGATTCTCCTGATGCGGTTTTTCCCAGGACTTGTGCGCCAGAGGTTTATCGGTTGGCGGTTCATCCCATGTGCGGTGCAGCCAGCCATGCCAATCGGGATCGATCCGGCTGGCCTCGGCTTCGCCATTGAAAATCACCCAGCGCTTGCTGTCGTCGGCATTGCGATAGAACACGTTGCCCTCGTCGTCCTCACCGACCTTGATCCCCTTGCGCGCAGTGTAGAACTGCGTGTTCAGGGTGGCCCCGTTCCACCAGGTCACGGCCCGCAAAAGACTGTTCAGGATTCCCATCGGCTGCCTCCGGCATTTCTGTCCCCGAAGATATGGACCAAAGGCACGCTAAGGTCCAGTACTGCCAGCGCTACCTGCGTCATTCCGGCAGGATAGCGGTGACTTCAATTTCAATCCGGTATTTCGGATCGATCAATCCACATTCGATCATCGTCGCTGCAGGAGGGTTCGCACCAAAGGTTTCGGCCAGAATGGGCCAGCAAGGTTCAAATTCGGTTCGATCCGGCAGCATATAAGTGATGCGCACGACATCAGAGAATGAAGCACCCGCCTCGGCCAGCGCGTTTTCGATGATAGACAGCGCCGAGCGGCATTGCTCCACGACCGTTTCACCTTGCCCAACAGTTCCCGCAACATGAACCCAACCACCCGCGACAACCGCGCGGCAATAGCCAACCTTGGCTTCAAACTCACCACCCGAAGAGATACGTCTTACTGTCATCGTGTCCTCAAACGAAAACGGCGCGGACATTGCCGCGCCGTGTGTGCATTAATCTATGCGGTTCAACCCGCCGAAGCCGATTCCGCCGCGTCTGCGTAGATGATCAAAGGCTGAGAGTCCGACGTCACAGCCTCTTCGTTGACCACAACTTCGGTCACGTTCTTCATGCCCGGCAGTTCGAACATTGTATCCAGCAGGATGTCTTCCAGGATAGAACGCAGACCACGTGCACCGGTTTTACGCTCGATCGCTTTCTTGGCGATCGCCTTCAGCGCATCATCAGTAAAGGCCAGTTCCGCATCTTCCAACTCAAACAACCGCTGGTATTGCTTGACCAGAGCGTTCTTCGGGCTGGTCAGGATGGTGACCAAAGCGTCTTCGTCCAGATCTTCCAGCGTCGCCAGAACCGGCAGTCGGCCGACGAATTCGGGGATCAGGCCAAATTTCAGCAGGTCTTCGGGTTCCAGATCCTTGAAGATCTCGCCCACGCCGCGCTCGTCATTGTCACGCACGTCGGCACCAAAGCCCATGGCCGAGCCTTTGCCACGCTGTGCAATGATCTTGTCTAGTCCGGCGAATGCACCGCCACAGATGAACAGGATGTTCGTGGTATCCACCTGCAGGAATTCCTGCTGCGGATGTTTGCGCCCACCCTGCGGCGGAACGCTGGCCACGGTGCCTTCCATCAGTTTCAGCAGGGCCTGCTGAACGCCCTCGCCCGATACGTCGCGGGTGATCGAAGGGTTTTCAGACTTGCGGGTGATCTTATCGACCTCGTCAATATAGACGATGCCGCGCTGTGCGCGTTCGACATTGTATTCGCTGGCCTGCAGCAGTTTGAGGATGATGTTTTCAACATCTTCACCCACATAACCGGCTTCGGTAAGCGTGGTCGCGTCCGCCATCGTAAACGGCACGTCCAGAATCCGCGCCAGCGTTTGCGCCAGCAGGGTTTTGCCGCAGCCGGTGGGGCCAATCAGCAAGATGTTGGATTTTGCCAGTTCTATATCGCTGCCCGCTTTCTGGGCATGATTGAGACGCTTGTAGTGGTTATGTACCGCAACCGACAGCACCCGCTTGGCGGTGGCCTGACCGATCACATAGTCATCCAGCACTTCGCAGATATCCTTGGGTGTTGGCACACCGTCCGAGGATTTCAGACCGCTGGCCTTGGTTTCCTCGCGAATGATATCCATGCACAGCTCGACACACTCATCGCAGATGAACACGGTCGGGCCTGCGATCAGCTTACGCACCTCATGCTGGCTTTTGCCGCAAAAGCTGCAATAGAGCGTGTTCTTGCCGTCACCGCCTGAATTCGTCGCCATGCTTTACCCCTCGGGCTCCGTCTCAGCGGCCCCTCTCAAGGACCGCGCTTGCCGTATATGCCTGCAGCTTAGGCCAGCGTTCTGGCAGCTACAATCTCAAAATCATCCCTCACGCCGGACGCGCGCGGATTTGAACCTAGGCCTCTTCACCATCCATCTTGGCGCGGTTCTCGACGATCTCGTCGATATGGCCCCAATCCTTGGCCTCTTCCGGGCTCATGAAGTTGTCACGATCCAGCGCCTTTTCAACCGCCTTTTTGGTCTGCCCGGTATGGCGCACATAGATGTCATACAGGCGATCTTTCAGCTTTTGCGTCTCGGCCGCGTGGATCATGATGTCGCTCGCCTGGCCCTGATAACCGCCGCTGGGCTGGTGCACCATGATCCGGCTGTTAGGCAGCGAAAAGCGCATTCCCTTCTCGCCCCCGGCCAGCAGAACCGAACCCATCGACGCCGCCTGACCGATCACCAATGTGGAACATTTCGGCTTGATATACTGCATTGTGTCGTAAATCGACAAACCACTGGTGACCACGCCACCGGGAGAGTTGATGTAGATCGAGATTTCCTTGTTCGGATTTTCCGCCTCAAGGTGCAGCAGCTGAGCGACCACCAAATGGCTCATACCGTCATGGATGGGGCCGTTGATGAAAATGATCCGCTCTTTCAGAAGGCGCGAGAAGATGTCGTATGCGCGCTCGCCTCGGCTGGTCTGCTCGACGACCATGGGGACGAGTGTGTTCATATATGTATCAACTGGATCGAACATTCGGAACCTGCCTGTTTTGCGATGGATCGGGACATTACCCGAAGAGTAGTTACCCGAGTCTTAGTGCCGCCACAGGGGGGCTGCAAGGGGGGCCGAACGTTCCCACGAATTCCGTCTACCTGCACGACCCGAATGCACACGCCGCTACAGGTCGGTTGACGGATTGCGCGGAAACGTGCTGGTTACATCACGCTATTTTGATCCATGCATATGGAAATACATGCCTGGAAATTGTACCAAGAGTTCTCGCTGCGGATGCGGCGCCGGTCAGGCGTCGGGATTCGGCGGCACTAACGAGGGAATACGATCATGGCTTTTCCGCAAATGACCGAGGATATGTCACCCGGCGACCTTGACCGGATGGTTGAAAACGCAACGCGCGCGTCGAACTTTCTGAAAGCCATAAGCCACGAAGGGCGTTTGATGATCCTGTGTCACCTCGTCTCGGGCGAGAAATCCGTTACTGAACTGGAACAATTGCTATCGGCCCGCCAAGCCGCCGTTTCTCAGCAACTGTCGCGGCTCAGACTTGAGGGGCTGGTTGTTCCTCGTCGCGAAGGCAAGGCGATATATTACCGGCTGGCAGATGATCGACCAGCCCGAATACTGGAAGTGGTGTACGAACTGTTTTGCGCTCAGGATGCGACCTGAGCCTAGTTTTTAGCCCTTCGAAATCGGCCATGCAAAACCTGTAGCTATGGCCCGGGAAAGCTGCTAGTCAATTCGAAACAAGCACTTATGGAGCAACCGATGATCCGCGCAATTCTGATTGGCCTGGCCCTGTTCACCTTGACCGCATGCGAAACCGCAAAGGGCGCTGGCAAAGATATCGAAAACGCCGGAGATGCCATCCAGAACGCGGCCGAGGACGTGCAGGAAAACATCTGATCGTGACGGGATGTTGCGTTCAGGCAACGCTTACCCGCAATATGTAGTTGCCACGCCGACTCAACCCGAGTAGTGTGCCGGTACAGGTGCATAGACGCGGCATTGCATTTCTGACACTTTGACGGGGTTCTTTTGCGCAAGCGAAAGAACCCCGTTCTGGTCCGGAGGGTGGTGCGTGGTAGCCTGTATGAACCTTGGGTTCTCAAAAAGGAAAAGGCGTCAGGTGCTCAGACGCGGTCTTTGCATGCATCCTTGCGGACACTCCTGACGCCTTGCCGGTCCGTTCCGCCCGAGGGGCTTCCCGGTCCAGTTGCCTCGGCCCCCGAAGGGACTTTGGCCACTGCCACACGCGCTATGTCGCGTCGCAGTCCGCGCGGACCTTCTGAGAGGCTGAGCATTTAACCCGAACCGAAGCCCAGACCACTTGCTCCACCACCGGTAAGCCATTGCAACTAAAAACAAATCCTAAAATCCGCCTTCGTTGCTGTGGCCCCCCTGGCCCTTGCGTCCCGCCCCTGTTCCGAAGATCAGAAGCAGTAACCAGACTGTTACATCAGCGTCATGATCCGGCAAGAAAATAGCACTGCAGCATAAAAATTAAACGGGGATAAGCTGTTGATATCCGCCGGGAGAGCCATGTGGATAACCCGAGAATTCGCGTCATCGCGCAGGCTTGGGGATGGAAAAAGTCAAATATGGATCGCCGACCAGAATTCGCTTGGTTTCTGCACCTGCGAAGGTCCCGTGCGCTGAATTAGGGGGGTATTGTCCGAGTTGTACAACACTCAAGCCCCCAATCTTTCGAATCGTACAACCGGAGATTCGCCTATGCGCCTGACCATTTCTCAAGCCCGCGCCCGTTTGGGCGAACTGGCCACCTTGTCGCAAGACCCCCGGCAAGTGATCGTGCTGACCCGTTATGACAAACCGATCGCCGCACTGGTGTCGATGAACGAGGCGCAGCGGATTTGGGAGTTACTGGATGATGACACCATCGGACGCAAACACCCGCTCAGCGGGGTGCGAGGATGGTGGTCGAAGGGGCGTGGTATTCCGGGGATGGAACCTGGGCCGGACGGTTCTTACCTCACCGCGCGCGACGCCGCGCTGAAGGTCCGCGAGATCCAGATGACCCGTGCCGAGGAACGCCGCATTCTCAAGCGCGGGGGTCTGGACCCTGTCGCGGGCGGCGAGATCGCCGCCCGGCCCGTCGCCTCCCTGTGGAGACAGTTGTTTATGAGAAGCGCTCCGACCTGACCGGGGTACCTACTACTCCTGCCGCAGTCACAAATCTCAGCGGCATTAACCCCCTTTAACATCCGATCGGGCCGGAAACGCTTCAGTTCACCTGACGTTCCAGAACTGTGCTGTAGGTCGTTCCGTTCCGCAGGCTACGGAAATCGGCAAAGATCTTGCCGTCCTCGTACCGCGCATCGATCAACGCATTGGCGCCAATCACCAGCGGGGAAGTTTCAACGATGCCGATCGAGCCAGACCCATCGAGGCTGATGGTTCCAGTGGCCTCGTATTCATTCCATTCAGTGTCGCCATCCCGACGCCACTTGCTGGGCCCCCAGAAGACATTGTCTTCCTGCATCTGGACGTCGAGCATCCATTCGGCCTGATTAAAGCGGGGCTGATCACCTTTGTAATAATGGCTGGGCTGCACGGTCGTATAACTCCCCAACCACGTGCCGCGCAGGTCCGGCGTAGTGTCGGCCAATGCAGCGGTTCCGAGGGTGAGGCTGGTGGCCAGAGCGGCGGCTCCGGCAGTCATGTATCTGGTCATGGGCTTTCCTCCTGAATGCGACCCTTTAGGGTTCGAAAGCGAACATCCTTGCTGTGGCCTACAGATTGGGAGGGGGTGCGCCGGTTACAACTTACCTAAGGGAAACTTCATAAAGCGTTTAGACTGGCGTTAGATGGCGCAGCAGACGGAGCCCCCGTAGGGCGGGCTTCAGCCCGCCACCCCCGAATCCCACGGTGTTCAAGTGATGGGTGTAAACACCCCCCCCACGTAGGGTGGGCTTCCAACCCACCAAACCATCCGACCCATGCGCGTTGGATCTGGTCGAGCGAATGGCGGGCTGAAGCCCGCCCTACAATACTATCTGAATCTTCTGATCAGATAAATTCCTATGGGGTAACCTGTATAAACAACCCATACAAAAAACACCCAGCCACCAATCCAGACGGAGGTGAACCCGTCCTCTGCAAAATGGCTTTCGACCCAAGTCAAAAGGTGACCCAAGAGAAAGTAAGATAACACCGTGAGAGCGATTGTCCTGATGGGCCAACGATACAAGATGGTTCGAAAATTCAACGTCATAGCAAAAATCTAGTTGAGCAACGCAGGGTTTACCAGACGTTCGATCAACAGAACTGAGGGCAGCGCCGGCCCGAGGGGGTGAGGCCCGTCTTAGAAACGGTCCGGTGGACCGTTTCAGGGCCGAACGGGCGGAGCCCCGGGGCGCAAACGCGCCTTCAACGATTGATCTAAAAAGATGAGGGCAGCGCCGGCCCGAGGGGAGGCGCAAACGCGCCGCCCCATGGGGGCGGGTCGGCGCGGCCCGGCGGTGCTGCCGGGCGGGTGAGTTGAAAGAAGATTCGACTTTTAGCTTCATTGTTAGGATTGAAGCCACGGGAGGTCGAGCAGTGATCGAAGTTCAGCTTAATTAACTTGCAAACTCTAATCCATATGAATGCGCCGAGAGCTTCAATTCGCGTATCGCAAAAGCACTTCCCAAGGTCTCAGAAACAAGTTCTTTGAGTTGCTGACCAGCATTGATGCCAAATACCACCGACTTAAGATAATATGGCCCGACAGAGTAATACCCGGGACCATCTGTAAGCGGCCGAATAGACCTCCACTCGTTCTCATGCTGCCATTCTTTAGATTTAGCTAGCACTAGGGCATCGGTCATTTTTTGTTCTTCTTCACCGGAAGCCGTTAGCTCCCTCGACCTCGGCAGGTTGTCTTTGCGACTACTCCTAACCATCCAACGAATTGCTTCCACCGTCGAAATATTTGGACGATCAGCCAAGTATTTAACCTCACCTATAGTTCTTTTTGCGTCACTCAGTTTCTCTTGCGCGCAAGCAAATTCATAGCAGAAAGATTGGTGAGAAGAGGAATAGTAGGCCCACATCAAAGTGCTTTTTGGGTTATCCGTGAAACAGCAAATTACCTGTCGCTTTCGAGAATCCTCAAGTGTTTTTGGGACACTGGAATTTAGTCTATCCGGATCAAAAAATTGTTCTCTAAACCGTTTTACCGGAATGCTGAGCTTTTTTGCGGCCTGTTTGAAGTCAGTGCCTGAAAACCCGACATAACTACCATATTCTCTTTGAAATGCATTCAACGCTCTTTTCACTTCGGCACGGCTGGATTCCACAATAGCCGGATATGTATCGAGTGGATCATTTTGATCGCTCAATCGCGAAAACCAAACGCTACCCTCTTTTGCAGCGCTCAGTTCACTGATTAACCTTTGCCTCTTAGAGTGGTCTTGCAAGTCGTGATTAGTGTAACCTCGGTGGCGGTAGATCAGTTCTGGCACACAACGTCTTTTTTTCATTAATCTCCAAAACCAATTCCAAAGCAGATACAATTTATTAGGATCCCGCTTGACGGAACTAAAGGCCTTCTCTTACCCCCAGTTAAGCTGACCTAAGAATCCATCTTCAACGCTGAAATAAACGCCTCCTGAGGGATATCGACCTTCCCGAACTGACGCATCTTTTTCTTACCGGCCTTCTGCTTATCCAGCAGTTTGCGTTTCCGCGTGGCGTCGCCTCCGTAGCATTTGGCGGTCACGTCCTTGCGCAAGGCCGAGAGGGTCTCGCGGGCGATGACCTTGCCTCCGATGGCGGCCTGGATCGGGATTTTGAACATGTGGCGCGGGATCAGGTCCTTGAGCTTTTCGCACATCGCCCGGCCCCGCATCTCGGCCCGGTCGCGGTGAACCATGGTCGACAGCGCGTCAACGGGTTCGTCATTCACCAGCACCGACATCTTGACCAGATTGTCCTCGGTATAGCCTGTCATCTGGTAGTCGAACGAGGCATAGCCCTTGGTCACCGATTTCAGGCGGTCGTAGAAGTCAAAGACGACCTCGTTCAGCGGCAGGTCATAGACGACCATGGCGCGGGTGCCCGCATATGTCAGGTCCAGCTGGATGCCACGGCGGTCCTGGCAGAGTTTCAGCACGTCGCCGAGGTATTCGTCGGGCACCAGAATGGTCGCCTTGATGCGCGGTTCCTCGATATGGTCGACCTTTGACGGGTCGGGCATGTCGGCGGGGTTGTGCAGCTCGATCATCTCGCCGTCTTTCATGTAGACGTGATAGATCACCGACGGCGCGGTGGTGATCAGCTCGATATCGTATTCGCGTTCGATGCGGTCGCGGATGACCTCAAGGTGCAACAGGCCAAGGAAGCCGCAGCGGAAGCCAAAGCCCAACGCGGCCGAGGTCTCCATTTCAAAGCTGAAGCTGGCGTCGTTCAGGGCCAATTTGTCGATCGCATCGCGCAGGTCTTCGAATTCGGAGCTGTCAACGGGGAAGAGGCCGCAGAACACCACCGGCTGCGCGGGTTTGAAGCCTGTCAGAGCCTCTTCGGTGCCGTTGCGGTCATTGGTGATAGTGTCGCCGACGCGGGTGTCGCGGACCTGCTTGATCGAAGCGGTGAGAAAGCCGATTTCACCGGGGCCAAGCGAGTCGACCATCTCCATCTCGGGCCGGAAGACACCAACGCGGTCGACATGGTGCAGGGTGTTGTTCGACATGAACTTGACCCGCATCCCCTTTTTCAGCGTGCCGTCCATGATGCGGACCAGAACGATGACGCCGAGATAGGCGTCGTACCAGGAATCCACCAGCATCGCCTTGAGCGGCGCGTCCAAGTTGCCTTGCGGCGCGGGCAGCTGCTGCACAATGGCCTCAAGTGTTTCGTGGATGCCCTGCCCCGTCTTGGCACTGACCTGAATGGCGTCGGTCGCGTCGATGCCGATCACATCCTCGATCTGTTCGGCCACGCGGTCACAATCGGACGCGGGCAGGTCGATCTTGTTCAGCACCGGCACGATTTCGTGGTCGGCGTCGATGGCCTGATACACATTCGCCAGCGTCTGCGCCTCAACCCCCTGGGTCGAGTCGACAACCAACAGCGACCCCTCGACCGCACGCATGGAGCGGCTGACCTCATAGGCAAAGTCCACGTGGCCGGGGGTGTCGATCAGGTTCAGCACATATTGCTCGCCATTGTCGGCGGTATAGTCGATGCGAACCGTGTTGGCCTTGATGGTGATGCCGCGTTCACGCTCGATATCCATGCTGTCGAGCAGCTGTTCCTTCATGTCGCGATCCTTAACCGTTCCGGTCTCTTGGATGAGCCGGTCAGCAAGGGTGGATTTGCCATGGTCGATATGCGCGACGATGGAGAAATTGCGGATATGAGCGAGGTCTGTCATGGGTTGGGGATATGCGTCGGAAATGGGCTGTGGTCAAGGTGGGACGAAGCCCCAGCGAAACCCTTTGATTGCGAGGCCTCTGACCGTTCAGAGCAACCTGTTTTTGACCAACTCCGCGTTCATCCAATGCGTATCACTCTGCACGTGACCCTCGCGCACGTATTTCGCGTGGTGAGTGGGCATGTCTTCTTCGTTAAACGCTGCAGTTGTGCGAACGACAAAACCCTCCTGAGTATCCAGATCCAGGCCCGCGATCACATCTGCCAGAACCTTAACAGAGAACCGTCCGCGATAGAGTTCGGGAACGGCAGCAATCCCCAGCTCGAGAAAGCGTGAAAGCGTCGCGTCCCACGATTGCACGCGCTTTGCCTTGATCCAGGCGAAGCCCAGGAAATAAGTCGGCAACGCCGAGTACGCTATCGAGTGGCGCGCAAACAGATATTCACCGACTATGCGCTCATCTTCGTCAAGCTGTGGCGAAATTCCGGTAGCGAAGGCCTTCATCCAATCTCGGGACGGGTGGTAACGCGCGTCAATACTGCGGGGGTGGCAGCCCTGACTATGAATCGTTGTATTCTCACCGTCCAGTTTTTCGGTGAAGACGACCTCATCAGCCGAAGCCAGTTTATCAACGCTGGACATGATCTTATCATCGCTGGTCGCCCCGGGAGACTCCGGCAGATGGAAGTGCGCCCGTATTTCTTAAGCATAGTGGTCTCATGAAAGAGATTTAAACAATGTCTGGCCAGAAAACGCGACATCCCAGCCGCGTGCAATCACTTTTTCGAGCCACCCAATTGATCCCGAATCCACTTTGATTCATACTCCGCCGCAGACCGAGAGGGGCATAAGACCCGTCCGGGCAGGCAAAAAACGAGGCTCGAGTATGAAACAGTTCCTCTTAATCGCATTTTGTGCGGCATCGCTGACGTCGGTGGCCCACACAGTGGACGCGGCGCAGATCAAGCGGGCGTGTCTGGCATCAGACCGTGAAGCGGCGACGCGGGCGCGGTGCCGGTGTATTCAGCGCGTGGCGGATCAGGCGCTGACGCGTAGTGATCAGAAGACCGTCGCCAAGTGGTTCACCAACCCGCATCAGGCGCAGGAGTTGAAGATGTCGCAGACCGCGCGCGATGATGCGCTGTGGGATCGGTATCAGAACTTTGGCCAGATGGCGCAAGCGATCTGCAACTGAGCCCTGTCAATCCTTGACCTGATGCCCGCTGCGCCTCAGAAATGGCGCAGCGAAAGGTATGTGCGATGGTGATGAAAGGGCTGACCCTGCGGGGCCTTGAGGTGTTCGAGGCGCTGGCACGGACCGGATCGGTGGCGCAGGCGGCCGAGATCACGGGGCTCAGCCAGCCCTCGGTTTCCCAGCAATTGCGCAATCTGGAAAAGGCTTTGGGCACCGATCTGGTGGATCACGGGCGGCGACCGATGCGACTGACGCAGGCCGGCCGCAGTTTCCTGGCGCGGGCCGAGGCAGTGCTGGCCGAGTTGCAGATGGCGCAAGGCGAACTGGCGGTGATGGATCTGGGGCATCTGACCACCCTGTCCATCGGCTTGATCGACGATTTCGACAACGACCTGACGCCGCGATTGGCGACGTTGCTGGCCGACAGTCTGACCCGGTCGAAATTCAAGCTGATCACGCTGCCCAGTCTGGACCTGTTTGCCGAGCTGGAAGCGCAGCGCCTGCACATGGCGGTCTCGGCCCATTCTGGCGAGGTGCTGGAGGGCGTGGTCGAATATCCGCTGGTGCAGGATCCGTTCATTCTGGTCGCGCCTAAGGGCGTTGCGCAACCAGTGCAGGATCTGCCCTTTCTGCGCTATGCCCGCGAGCAATTGATCAGCCGTCAGATCGAAAGCCATCTGGCCCGGCAGCAGCTGGAGTTCGAGGAACGGTTCGAAATCGGCTCACACCTCGCGCTGATGGCGATGGTTGCGCGCGGCCTCGGCTGGGCGATTACCACGCCGCTGGGCTATATGCGCGCCGCCCGCTTCCACGACGGGATGGAGGCGCACCCTGCCCCGTTCGGTGAATTCGCACGCACCATTTCCTTGTTTACACGGACCGACTGGTCCGATCAGGTACCGCAGGAAGTGGCCGACATGATCCGACGTCTGATGCGCAGCCAGATCGTTGATCCAGCGATTGCGCAATTGCCGTGGTTAGCTGGTCAGTTGAAGGTGGTGGGGTGAACCGGAAAGTGAGCATCCAGGCTCTTTTATTTGAGCCATTCGTGATCCGTCCTGCAAACCAAAAGACGTTTAATGAGCGTTAGTATGTCCGGAATAAAGGCTGTTCTTACCTGCTGAATTCAGCTTCTACTAACGCCTCGTAGGCGTCCAGTTCAGCCTCTTTGACAACGTCGCGATCAGCCAGCACTTCCAGAGCCATAAGTGCGACATCGGGGCTTTGAAACACTGCGTCCGCCAGGATCGCAAGATGTTTCAAGCTTTCTGTCGGTATGTCCTCAAGTGCGAAGAACCTTTTCAGGAACACAGCGTCGCCATCAATGGCCTGATTGCGCATAGCGCGCATCTTCAGGCGGGACGAGGCACGGGTCTTGACCGCCATAGACTTTAGAAAAAGAAACTTGTGGAAATGAAATCCCTGCGCAGACAACTCGCTCATTTGTGAGTCAAGCAGTGGCTGACCCTTGTAAAGCGGAACCATGGCGATTTCAGATATCACAGCGACCGCATTCTTGAGTTTTTCGCGCGCATTCCTGAATACGTCCAATTCTCCGCCCTGCACGTCAATCTTCAGCAGATCGAACTCTGGCAGCTCTTTCAGGTCGTCCAGCCGATGGGTGGTTATTGGTACAACTTCTTCGACCCGCATTTGCCTGGGCCACCTTCCCATAACTCTGATGAAGTCGGGGTTGGGCTCGAATAGCGAAGTGAAGCCACTTCCCTTGCAAACATGAAGGCGCTCACTTCCTCCTCTGCCGATCGCATAAGGAAGATAGGTTTCATTTTCTCCTCCCTCTTCAGAGAGCCGTGCAAATGCATCTTGCTGTGGTTCGAAACCCCAGACATCGCATATGCGGTTCTTCAGGAGGGTTGAATATGGGGTAGCGCCAAGAGGATTGGCACCCACATCCACCACCCGCGTCAGTCTTTCCGGTGACAGAACTTCGTGCAGGAACAGTGCGCGCTCGTCATTCATTTTTTGTCACTAACCTTTGGGGTATTCAGCTGGTTAATCGTGCCTGTGATCATATGTCTAACTCAGTTGGATTAACGGGCGGCAGTCGCTCTTGGAGCTTGGAGATTTATGTGTGCTGATGACAGCCTCATGCGTGCATCAGGAATTTGTATCATTCCATCAAATGACCATTGGGGATCGGATTACTATTCCATGCACTTAATGCGACTATCTGCATAGGCACAAGGGTATGCGCTTAGAAGGCGGATGGTTTGACCCCTGTCGCTGATTGCGATGCAGCCTGCGGAGGCCGAATAAACGTTGGTTTTGGGCTCAAACATGCTGTCGCTCTGGATTGATTGAATACGCAAGGCAAAACTACCACTGAGCCCGTACATGCGCATCCAGCCCCGCCACGGCCTCTTCGATCAGGTCCAGAACGCCGTCGAAATCCCGGGTGTAGTACGGGTCAGGCACATGGTCGGCACCGGTATGGGGGGCGAAATCGGTCAACAGGCGGACCGGGGTGTCGTTGCCGTCCGGGCGCAAATCTTCGATGTTCGCGATGTTTTCTGCGTCCATTCCGATGATCAGGTCGAAGTGGTTGAAATCCTCGGCCACGAACTGGCGCGCGCGTAGGTCGCTGAGATCGATATCACGCGCGCGGGCGGCCTTTTGCATCGGGCCATAAGGCGGGCTGCCAATATGCCAGCCCGAGGTTCCGGCGCTGTCGGTGATATGCCCCGGCGCCCGGGCGCGGAACACACCCTCGGCAGCGGGTGAGCGGCAGATATTGCCCAGGCAGACGAAAAGGATACGGTGTGTCATGGGAACGGGTGTAACGCGTGAGGCGGGTATGGAAAAGATCGTCATTCTGACCGGGGCCGGGATTTCCGCCGAAAGCGGATTGGGCACGTTCCGCGATGAAGGGGGCCTGTGGGCGCAGCACCGGATCGAGGATGTGGCCACGCCCGAGGGCTTTGCCCGCAATCCGTCGCTGGTGCATCAGTTTTACAATGCCCGCCGAGTACAGGCCGCCATGGCGCAACCCAACGCGGCGCATCAGGCGCTGGCCCGGTTGCAGCAGGGCTGGCCTGGAGAGGTGATCCTTGTCACCCAGAATGTCGACAGCCTGCACGAGGCAGGAGGGGCCGCGCATGTGATCCATATGCATGGCACCTTGGCTGGGGCTTTGTGTGAGGCGTGCGGATATCGTTGGGCTTCGCCACCCGAAATGGATGTGGGTGAGCCCTGCCCGTCCTGTCACCAGCCCTCGGCTCGGCCCGACGTGGTATGGTTCGGCGAGATGCCATATTTCATGGATGAGATCTACGACCATCTGATGGAAGCATCGCTGTTCGCCTCGATCGGCACCTCGGGGCAGGTTTATCCGGCGGCAGGGTTTGTACAAGAGGCGCGGGCCGTGGGCGCGCGGACGATCGAATTGAACCTTGAGCCATCCGCCGGAATTTTTGATGAAACCCGGCTGGGGCCAGCCTCAGAGGCAGTACCGCGCTGGGTCGATGAGCTGTTGGCGCGAGGCAGCACGCGATAGGGGCAGACAGCGGCGCGTCTTCCCGTCTATGGTGCAGAAAACGCAAACCCGAGTGAGTGACATGACCGATCTACCGCCCAAAGACGGAGAAATCCTTGACGACAGCAGTATCGACGCGCGCGATACGTTAAGTACCAATCTGGCCAGCCTGTGGTGGACCTTTCTGCTGCGTGGAATTCTCGCAGGTCTGATCGGGATTGCAGCGCTGTTCTGGCCGACCAGCAGCATCTCATTACTGCTGCGATTGGTAGGGGCGCTGCTGATTCTGGATGGCGCGCTGACCTGGCTGGGTTTTGGGCGGCGCGGGCTGATCGGAGGCGTCGGGATCGGTGCCGCGCTGATCGGTTTGGTGTTGCTGATCTGGCCACAGGGCGTGGCCTGGCTGGCCTTCACCCTCATGGGGGCGATGGCGCTGTTCGTTGCGATCGGCTCGTTCATGGCGCTGCCGCAAATGCATCCACAAGACCCCGAGCGCGCAACGGTGCGTAATTCAGGTATCTTCGCACTCATCGTCGGGCTGGTGCTGATCTTCTGGCCCGGCAGCGGCATGGTGGCGTTGGGCTGGGCAATTGCCTTCTTCGCGCTGACCTCGGCGGTGGTGATGTTCTTTCTGGCGGCACGGTTCAAAAAAGCGGGCGATCGATTGGAGATGAAAACCGTCAACAGATGACGCAACAGGCCGGGCATTGCCCGGCCTGACGTATGGATGATGGCTGTACCACAGCCTGAAGACAGGCGTTAGTTCGAATGGCCGCCTTTGTCCTGGCGCTCAAGATCGACCGGGATCTCGACCGCGACCTCTCCGGCGTTTTCGAAGATCAGTGTGACGGGAACGCTCCCTCCCTGTTCGAAGGGCGCTGTCAGGCCCATGAACATGACGTGATCACCGCCGCGTTTCAGCATGTGGGTTTCGCCCGCCGGAATGGCGAAGCCTTCCTTCACATGCACCATCTTGGCGACACCGTTTTCGTCAACCTTATGAGTGTGCAGTTCCACTCGGGCAGCCGCATCCGAGGTCACGCCGATCAGGCGGTCATCGGTATCGCCTTGATTCTGGATCATCATGAAGGCGGCACCCGCCTTCGCGGTTTTGCCCGAAGACCGTGCATAAGGGTCTTCGACCGAGATGGTATCGGCAGCCAGCGCCGCACCGGTCAGCGAAAAGGTAGTCAGGACTGCAAGCAGGCTGGATTTGAGGGTCATTATGCCTCTCCTTGGTAACTGTCTGATAGAGTTTGGAAACTGGAATCAGGCAGAAACCGGCGGGGCACGAGCTGGGTGTCGCGGCAGCGGCGCGGCAATCAGATGCTGGGAAAGGAGCGACGGCGCGGGGAGCGCGCGCGGCGGGGCCGGAGGTACGGCAACCGAGGCTTCATGGATCGCGCCCAGCAGGTTGAGCGCATAGTCAGGGCAGTATTGCGGTGCGCGGGTCGGTTGGCCGTCTTCGTCCATATAGACGACGACCGGTCCGCTGCCGGTGCACAAAACCATCTGCCCGACCGCGCGCTCCATACCCCGCGACGCGGCCAGTCCCTGCCCGGTGAGGATCACCATCAAGGACAGCGTATAAGGCAGAAATGTGCGGAAAAAGCCTGTCATGTCAGCTTGGTATATACGCCGCCCACTGAACCGGCTTCAAGCGCAAAGCAGTGGCTGAGACAGTATGGCCTAGCTCAGCTTTTCGGCGGCCTGAACGCCTCGGCATTCATCCCCGTATGCAGTCGGTTTACCCGGCGCTGCATCCGGGTGCAGCGGATCACAGCTTTTGCAATTGATCGTGGCAGTAAAAACAGAAAATTCTTTGCTTTGAGTGACATGGTAACCCCCTCAACATGAATATGCATAAACATATGCGATATTCAGCAGGCGTTCTGTGAACAACGTCACGAAGCGGGGCGTTTTATTACCATTTCAGAGACAATCATTCGCACAGGGGCAGCGAATTCAAAAAAGAAAAGCCCCACACCGCAGGGTGCAGGGCTGAATTCTTGCGTGAGAAAGCGCTTAGGCCGAGGCTTGCGCCTTGGCGATTTCTTTCTTCACTTTCAGGGCGTTCGCCGACAGCTCGTCATCCTTGGCTTTGGCCAGGAACGCGTCCAGACCACCGCGGTGGTCGACCGAGCGCAGGGCAGCTGCCGAGATGCGCAGCTTGACGCCACGACCCAGAGTTTCCGACTGCAGGGTAACGTCGTTCAGGTTGGGCAGAAAACGGCGACGAGTTCTGTTTTTGGCGTGGCTGACATTGTTGCCAGTCATCGGGCCTTTTCCGGTCAGTTCGCAACGGCGCGACATGGTTTCTTCCTTTGTTTCTGGAGGCCGGGTACAAGACCCGCGGCCAAATCACAAGGGGCGCAACCCGAAGTCGCGCCCGAAAACTGGTTGGATGCGTTTAGTGGGAATCGCGCGAAGGGTCAAGACGGCTGCGGCGAAATCTTTGCACCCGAGTTGAATTCATTTGAGGTCAAGATCGGGGACATCCGCAACAGCGGCTTGTTATTCTTCAAATGCCGTGTGATCAACTGCGCTTGCAGCCGCCCGCCGGGGATCATGCGGGCCGGGTCGGCGCGGTAGGCAAGGTCTGTCAGTTCGGGAAAAATCTCGAATATCTCGCGACGCGACGCGGCGCTCAGCATTTTCAGCGCTTCGGGGCCGGTATAGAGGCTTTCGGTTGGCGCATCCTCGGCAAAGATCACCTGATGGCGGTCGAACAGAAGGTGGTAATACTCGACGCTTTCCACGCTTTCATCAACGTAGATATCCGGCATTGCGGTGAGTTTGATGGCCGGAATCAGAACCTCGGTCGTGCCGAACATGCGTTGGGCGATCTTTGAGTGCACCAGCATCCGATGCTGGCGCGAGACCAGCAGATCGCGATGCGGCAGCCCCTCACCCAATGCCCCTGCAAGGATACGCACAGGCCAGAGTCTGGGGTTGGCTTCAAGCTGGAAGCGATCAAATTCACGCCGCCCGATCCAACGGATCGGGTGCAGGCCCTGCCCCAGCGTGGGGATCAGGTCACCGGTGCACAGCGACTGGATGGGGGTCTGGCCCTGCTGCGTCGTGATCAATGTATCGCGCGTGAAACAGGGCATACCCGACCCGTTCTCGAACGCTGAATACGTGACGGTGATGCCTGAAGGCAGGGTAAATGTGCCGCTAGAGACTGAATAACCAACCCCGTCTTCGACCGTAATCACCCCGAAAGTATCGTCCGTGATAACAGTGCCCTCAGGGAGGTTCAGCGTGTCGGTTCCGCTGCCGCCGCGAATGTCACCCGACACCGTGGTGCTGGTGAAATTCAGCGTGTCATTACCGGCACCAAGCCGGATATCGCCGACGGTTGACCCGCTGATATCAACCGTATCCGCATCGGACCCGCTAGCGATGCGCCCGCCAACCGTGCTGTTGGTGACAATGATCGTGTCGGTGCCTGCATTGCCCAGGACATTGTTGGCAATGGTGCTATTGGTGATGGTGATATCGTCATCGCCGCCACGGCCACGGATACCGGTCACCGGAGGCGTCGCCGGGTTTCCGTTCAGAGTACCGTTGTCATTTGTGACATCGATATCGTCGTCGCCGTTGGTACCATTGATATTGGGCATTCTGACGTGTCCCGTTCCTCGGAGAATCCGGGCACGATCCGAGCTGACCAAGCCCTTTCTCAACCCGGTTCAAACGCAGTGACTTACACTCAAACACAACAATATATGTAGCTTTAATACACGATTAGCGGTCAGCGCACCAGCCGCGCACGCATCATAACGCCAGAGCGTTACGCGTCGGACAGCCCGGAGAGGATTTGTTCGGCCGCCGCCGATGGGCTGAGGTGGCCCGCACTGACCTGAGCGCCAAGATCGCTCATCCGACTGCGCATCTGTGGCGTTTCGAGACGCGCAAGCAATGCGTGGCGTACCTCTTGCTCGAACCAGTATTGTGCCTGTGTGGCGCGGTTCGATACCCAATGCCCGGCTTCGCGCCGCCAGGTTGTCAGGGCCTGCATCTCGTCCCAGGCCTGTTCCAGCCCATGCTCTTCAACCGCTGAAACGGTCATGGCCTTGGGAAACCCTTCGGGGTCCTGCGGGCGTTTGCGCAGCAGACGCAGCGCGCCCGCGTAATCGGCGCAGGTGCGGGTGGCAGTCGCTTTCAGGTCGCCATCGGCCTTGTTGATCAGGATCATGTCGGCCATCTCCATGATGCCGCGCTTGACGCCCTGCAACTCATCTCCGCCCGCCGGGGCCAGCAGCAGCAGGAACAGGTCAGACATCTCGGCCACAACGGTTTCCGATTGGCCCACACCCACGGTTTCAATCAGCACGACGTCAAAACCAGCCGCCTCACAAAGTGCAATCGCTTCGCGTGTGCGGCGCGCCACGCCACCAAGATGGCTCTGGCTGGGGGACGGGCGGATAAAGGCGTCTTTCTCGCGGCTCAGTCTTTCCATGCGGGTCTTATCGCCCAGGATCGAGCCCCCCGAACGGGCCGAGCTGGGGTCAACTGCAAGAACCGCAACACGCAGCCCCTGCCCCGTCAGCATCATGCCGAAGCTTTCGATAAAGGTCGATTTGCCCACACCCGGCGTGCCCGACAGGCCGATCCGCAACGCCTGGCGTCCGGCGCCGCTCAATTGATCCAGCAGCGCGGTTGCCTGCGCTCGATGATCTTCACGCCCGCTTTCGACCAGTGTGATCGCACGGGCCAATGCCCTGCGCTCTCCGTTCAAGATCCTGTCGCCAAGCTCGGCAATGTTCATCGGTAAGTCCCCGGCTGGAATTTGCCCTAGATGAGGGGGGATGACCCGGTTTGTCCAGCCCCAACCGGAGCCCAGTTTGGCGACGCTGGACCTTGGCCGAGGCTTTGGCGATAAGGCGATATGACCCGGTTGCCCATTGATGACGCCATTCCCGATCTTCTGAACGCCTTGCGAACGCATGGGCGCGCGGTGCTGCAGGCGCCGCCGGGTGCGGGCAAGACAACCCGCGTGCCGCTTGAGATGCTGCAGGCCGGTCTGTGCGAGGGCCGGATCGTCATGCTGGAACCCCGGCGGCTGGCCGCCCGTGCCGCCGCCGAACGCATGGCCGAGACGCTGGGTGAACCCGTGGGCCAGACCGTGGGCTATCGTGTCCGTGGAGACGTGAAAGTTTCAAAGGCGACGCGCATCGAGGTTGTGACCGAAGGTATCCTGACACGGATGCTGCAATCCGAACCCGATCTGCCCCGCGTGGGTGCGGTGATATTCGATGAATTCCACGAACGGTCCCTGAACGCCGATCTTGGGCTTGCACTGTGCCTTGAAGTGACTGGAGCGTTGCGCGATGACCTGATCTTGCTGGCGATGTCCGCGACGCTGGATGCTGAACCGGTGGGCCAGCTGATGAACGCGCCTCTGGTGACATCCGAAGGGCGCAGCTATCCGGTCGAGACCCGCTGGTTGGACCGGCCTTTGGGGCCGCAGGCGCGACGACTGGATGCGCTGATCGATCTGGTGGTGCGAGCCGAACGGGAAACCAAAGGGGGCATGCTGGTGTTCCTGCCCGGTGAAGGTGAAATTCGGCGGGCCGAGGCGGCTTTGGCCAGCCGTCTACCCGACACCTGTTCAGTGCGGCCTTTGTTCGGAGCACTGCCCTTTGCCGCCCAGCGCGCGGCGATTGCGCCGGTTAAGCAAGGTCGCAAGGTGGTTCTGGCGACGTCGATTGCCGAAACCTCGTTGACTATTCCCGAAATCCGAGTGGTGGTCGATATGGGGCAAGCCCGGCGGGCGCGGTTCGATCCCGGATCAGGCATGTCGCGGCTGGTGACCGAGCGGGTGACGCGGGCCGAAGCGACGCAGCGCACAGGCCGTGCGGGGCGTGTGGCCGAAGGTGTCTGCTATCGGTTGTGGTCCAAGGGCGAAGAAGGTGCACTGGTCGCCTACCCGCCTGCCGAAATCGAGGCTGCCGATCTGACCGGGCTGGCGTTAGAATTGTCGCTCTGGGGCGCAGAACCGGGTGATCTTGCATTTCTGACCGCGCCGCCCGAAGGCACGCTGGCTGAGGCGCGCGCGTTGCTGGCGATGCTGGGTGCCCTGGATGGCAAAGGTAGGATCACCGAACATGGGCGGGCGCTGGCGGCGCTGCCGCTGCATCCTCGGCTGGGGCACATGCTGCTGCACGCGGGACCTGAGGCCGCGACACTGGCGGCGCTGATGGCGGAACGCGATCCGCTGCGGGGCGCGCCGGTCGATCTGTCTTTGAGGCTTGAGGTGCTGCGGGACGTGCGCGCGTTTCAGCGCAATCGGGTCTGGCAGGTCAACATGGGCGCGCTGGATCGGATCAAGGGCGAAGCAAAACGGTTGCGCGCGCAATCTAAGGATGCGGGCGGTCTGAGCCCGGCAGCGATGGCGGCGCTGGCCTATCCCGATCGCATCGGACAGCGACGCAAGGGAGATGTCCCGCGTTATGTCCTGTCGGGTGGCAAAGGCGTCGTGCTGGAAGCCGGTGATACGTTGGCGGGTGCACCCTATCTTGTGGTGACGGATACGGATGGGAACCCGCGTGAAGCGCGCGTGCGCATGGCAGCGCAGATTTCCGATGGAGAAATTCGCGATCTATTCGGCGATCAGATCGCGTGGGTCGACAGCTGCGACTGGTCGAAACGCGAACGCCGTGTGGTGGCGCGCAGGCAAGAGCGGTTCGGAGCGATCACGCTGGACGACCGCATCTGGAAAGATGTCCCCGGGGATGCATTGGCGCAGGCGATGTTGGACGGGGTGCGCGATCTGGGTGTGCGGCTGACCGGGGCCGCAGCGCGATTGGCCGCTCGGGTCGAGTTGATCCGCGCGGAAGGCGCTGATCTGCCGGACTTCTCGGAAACCGGGCTGATGGATACGCTGGAAGACTGGCTGCTGCCGATGCTCTCGGGCGTGCGCAATGCCGATGACTGGAAGCGGTTCGACCTGCTGCCCGCGCTGCGTGACCGGCTGGACTGGGACCAGATGCATGAACTGGATCGGCGGGCGCCGGGCTCGTTTGTGACTCCGTTGGGCCGCAAGCTGCCAATTGACTATGGCGGTGCGGTGCCCGAAATCTCGGTTCGGCTACAAGAGGTATTCGGCGTTACGCAACATCCGGTGGTTGGGGGCGAGCCTTTGAAGATCACGCTGCTGTCACCGGCCCAGCGACCGATCCAGATCACCCGTGACCTGCCCGGATTCTGGGCCGGGTCTTATGCGGATGTGCGCAAGGACATGCGGGCGCAGTACCCAAAACATCCCTGGCCCGAAGATCCAACTCAGGCGGATCCGACGCTGCGCGCGAAGCGGCGCAAAGGCTGAGTTGATCAGGTGGGCGTTGATAAGCCTCATTGGCGGAAACAGTGCAAAGCGCACAAATTGCTGCAAAAATACACGAAACACTGAAAGTTCAGGCCATATTTTGCGGTTATCCGAGGGCGGTATTGTTAACTCAGCAATACATGATTATGTAACTTCTTCGAATTACAAAAAGAATACGCCCGAGCAGGCCTGACATGACGACATGGATACGCAACATCTGGGAAGAGGTCGCGCGACCGCTGATCCAGCGCCCAAGCCGGGTGCAGGTTGCTGCGTTGTGCACCCGCAAGGCAGGTCCCGGTGACGACGTTCTGTTGATCACCAGTCGGGGCACCGGACGCTGGATTATCCCCAAAGGCTGGCCCATTGATGGGCTCAACGGGCCGGAAACCGCATTGCGGGAAGCCTGGGAAGAGGCTGGAGTGCGCGCGACTGAGGTGCAGAAAGATCCCGTTGGTCATTACTCTTACGACAAAAGGTTGGATGACGGCACGGCGTTGCCGGTTATCACCAGCGTTTATCGGATCGAGGTGACCGGACTGGCGGATGTATTCCCGGAATCCGATCAGCGTAAGCGCTGCTGGGTGTCCCCGAAGGTGGCCGCCGAACGCGTGCAAGAGCCGGAATTGCGCGACTTGCTACTGCAATTGTAACAATATTGTAAAAAACTGATGACAAAGGTTGCCGCGCCCATTGGAACCGTTTAGCGGCGGGCATCATTCAAAACAGCCGTTGTGAACCGATGTCAGACCACCCCACCAAAGCCCGTTGGCACGCACTGGACCGTGACCTACAGCGTATCTCGCGCGTTGAGCACGCCAATGCCCAAGTATCGCGTCCTCTGTTGGCCCCCGGAATTGCACTGGCCTTTATCGCGCTGGCAGGTTTGGCTGCGGCGCTTCTGTTCGGACGGGCCGATGGTGGCGTGATCGTTGTCGCAGCTGCGGCATTCGGCGCTTACATGGCGATCAATATCGGTGCCAACGACGTGGCCAACAATATGGGCCCGGCAGTGGGGGCCAATGCTCTGACCATGGGCGGAGCCATCCTGATTGCCGCCATCGCAGAAAGCGCAGGCGCATTGCTGGCAGGGGGGGATGTGGTTTCGACCATCTCTAAGGGCATCATCGATCCGATGTCGGTGCAGAACAGCAATGTGTTCATCTGGGCGATGATGGCGGCCCTGATATCGTCCGCACTGTGGGTCAATCTGGCTACCTGGGTCGGGGCACCGGTTTCGACCACGCATTCGGTGGTCGGCGGCGTGATGGGTGCCGGCATTGCTGCGGCGGGCCTAAGTGCGGTGAGCTGGGGCACGATGAGCGCGATTGCCGCCAGTTGGGTGATCTCACCCGTTTTGGGCGGGATGATTGCAGCCGCCTTTCTGGCATTGATCAAACACAAGATCCAGTATCAGGACGACAAGATCGCGGCAGCGCGGCGCTGGGTGCCCATTCTGGTTGCCGTGATGGCAGGGGCGTTTGCCACCTACTTGTCGGTCAAAGGCCTGAAGCGGATCGTCAAAATTGATCTTCAATTTGCCCTTTTGATCGGCCTGACCTTTGGCGGCCTGGTCTGGGCTGCGACGGTACCGTGGGTCAAGCGCAAGTCTGAAGGGTTGGAGAACCGGACCCGGTCGTTGAAGACGTTGTTTGGCCTGCCTCTGGTGATTTCGGCCACATTTCTGAGCTTTGCGCATGGGGCCAATGATGTGGCCAATGCGGTGGGTCCACTGGCGGCGATCGTGCATGCGGCCGAGTTCGGAGATTTTGCCACGAAAGTCTCGATCCCGACATGGGTCATGGTGATCGGCGCGTTTGGCATCTCGTTCGGCCTATTCCTGTTCGGTCCCAAGCTGATCCGTATGGTCGGCAGCCAGATCACCAAGCTGAACCCGATGCGGGCGTTCTGTGTCGCGCTATCGGCGGCGATCACGGTCATCGTCGCCAGTTGGCTGGGTCTGCCGGTCAGTTCGACTCATATCGCGGTTGGGGCCGTCTTTGGTGTTGGCTTCTATCGGGAGTGGCATGCAGAACGGCGGTGGAAATACTCGAACCGCCAGCGACCGGCAGAGCTGCGACTGGCGCGCGAGGAACGGCGGCGGCGCAAGCTGGTGCGGCGGTCGCATTTCATGACCATCGTGGCGGCCTGGGTGATCACGGTACCGGCAGCGGCAGTGATGTCGGCGCTAATTTTCTGGGTTTTGACTGCGTTCGCTTGATCGGATTTTGCGAGGCTCTGCCTCGCGCTCCGAGGTATTTTGGGCCAGATGAAGAGACGGATCAGGTTATGATCTGGTCGACTGTGAGCGGCGTGTCCGGTGATTGGTGGATGAGTTGAGAGACTCGGCTATTGATCGGGGTTGGGATCGCGTACTGTTGGCCGAGTTTGATGATTTCGCCCTGTAGACTGTCGATTTCGGTCGGGCGACTCGCCGTCAGATCATAAGCCATCGAGGTGCGCGCGTTTGGGTCGATGGTCAGCATTTTTGCCGCAATTCGTGTAAAAATTGGCGTTGGCAGACGTAGAATGTGCGGTGTCATCCATGCGGGTAGTGGCGTTGTGGAGGTGGCCTCGATCTCGGCGACTTTCAAAACACGCTGCGCCTCGGCCATCTGATCAGCCATCAGGCGACGCCAGTTTCGGTCGAGCAGTTGGTTTTGCAAGGTCAGGCCGGACAATGCGTTCAATGCATTGTTGAGGTTGATCACCAGCTTACCCCATTGCACTGCCTCGATCTGGTCGCTTTCGCTGACGGGTAGATCTGGGGCGCTTAGGCGTTCAGCCAGAGACCGGGAGCCACGCTCGATGACGATCTCGCCCGATGTGGCGCGGTGATAGGTTGCCGGGCCCGTCGGCACCACGTTGAAGGGCACCATTCCAGCCCGAACGTCGCGTCCGGGAAGAGCGGTGCGCAGGGTGCGGGCGTTCTCGAGCCCATTCTGCCAAGACAGAACCGGGGCCGTTTCCGTGGCGTGTGCGGCGATCAGCGTTGCCATCTCGGCGGTCGCGCCTGTTTTTACCGTGACGATGACTAACTCGGCATCCCCAAGACAGGCAGGGTCTTCGCTGAGCGTGAGTTGTACGGCGGCGACGTGACGATGCAGGTTCGAGAAATCTGTCACCGTCAGCCCTTGTCCCCGGATGGCGTTCAGCACCCGCGCGCGACCCAGCAGTGTCACGCTGTGTCCAGCTGCGGCCAGCAATGCGCCGCAAAAGCAGCCAATGCTGCCTGCACCGGCGATGACAATATTCATGGCTTACCTCCGCTGTGCCTCCAAGGATCGCCGGGATCGTTCAACGGAGCCAGCGTGACGTGAGGTCAGACGCGGGCGCGTCTGGGTCGGGTGCGTTCGAGGTCTTCCGAGATCGGAATGAACTCCTGATCATCACCGGGCGGCAGGTGGAAGGCGCCGTTCGCCCAGTCGGCAGTTTTCCATTCGCGTGTGGCGGTTTCTATCTTCTCCTTCGAAGAGGAGACGAAGTTCCACCAGATGTAGCGATCTTCGTTCAGGGTCGCGCCACCCAGCAACAACAGCCGCGCACCCAGTGGTCCGGCCTTCACGGACAGGTGATCGCCGGGGCGGAAGACCATCATGCGACCCGCCTCGAAGCTGTCGCCTGCGATCTCGACCGAGCCTGTGGTGACATAGACACCGCGATCCTCGTGATTGTCGGGCAGCGGGAAGGAGGCACCCGGTTCGAGCTGGACGTCGAGATAAAAGGTCTCGGACAGCATGGTGACCGGGCTGGTTTCGCCATAGGCCGAGCCCAGGATGAGGCGGGCGCTGACGCCTGCATCCTGAATATGAGGCAACGCGCCCTGTTTGTGGTGTTCGAAATCGGGAGCCATATCTTCGTGCGTTTCGGGTAAGGCGATCCAGGTCTGGATGCCAAACAGGCTGTGTTTCTTGCCGCGTGTTTGGTCACTGGTACGTTCGGAATGGGTCACGCCACGCCCAGCAACCATCCAGTTGACCTCGCCGGGATAGATCATCTGATGCGTGCCGAGACTGTCGCGGTGTTCAAACTCGCCCTGATATAAATAGGTCACGGTACCCAATCCGATATGGGGATGCGGCCGTACGTCAATACCGCCTTCGGTGATAAATTCGGCCGGACCCATTTGGTCGAAGAAGATGAAGGGGCCGACCAGTTGCCGTTTGACCGAGGGTAGCGCGCGGCGCACCTCGAACCCGCCCAGATCACGGGCACGGGGGATGATCAGGCTGTCCAGCGCCGGGTTCTCGGACCGGCAGTCGGGTGTATGGGTCGGATTCCAGCTCATTCTCGCTCTCCCTTAGGTCAGGATCTGGCTTGGGCTTCAATATGTTTGATTATGTGGAATATAGTATGATTTATTGTCGGGCATAGCGCATGAGTGCACATATACAGTGCAGGATGGGCGGAAACGGCGGCAACGCTCACGTGACGGTGATGAAATGACCCGATCTTCAGACCAGCTTAACTCGGCTTTCGCAACAAACGTGCTAGATTGAGTGTCAGGCCAGACACCATGCCCGTTATCGAAAGGAGCCCTCTCGATGTCGCACGTTCTTCTTACCCGCCGCAGCGCGTTGGTTACGGCGGGCTGTTTTGCAGCGCTAGGCACGGCCGGGCTGACCACGCCCGCGCGGGCGCAGGGCGTTGCACCGACCCCGTCCATGCGGGGCGGATCGAACAACTATCGCCCCGGCGCCCCTATTGTGCAGCGCATCGGCGGCGGAGGTTTCTGGATGACCGGCACCGTGCGCCGCGCAGGCGACGGTGCCCCCTTGCCCGGCCAACGTATCCAGATCTGGGCGCATACGACCGAGGGGCACGAGCGCGACCAGCGCAGCCATGGGGCGACGCTGACGGATGCGAACGGTGAATTTCGGCTTGAGATGCCACAAATCGTGCCCGCCTTTGGCCAACCGCACGGGCATCTGGCCTATGACAGCGGCGAATTCGAAACGGTTTTCCTACGCCCGGTGATGTCGAGCGCGAAGGATAAAACGCTTGCCGCGCATTTCGTCTTGCAGCCTGCCTGATACGTGTTGAGGCGCATACTGATCTGGGCAGCGTTGATTGTCGCCCTTCTGGTGCCGGTTATCGCGGCAGCATTCAGCCCTTATCTGGCGTGGCGCGAGCCGATCTACATCCTAGCCGGGTTTGCGGGCATCGTCGGGATGTGCCTTCTGCTGATGCAACCCTTGCTGGCCGGACGCTGGTTGCCTGGGCTTTCACCTGTGCGCAGCCGCTTATGGCACAGGCGGTGCGGTCTGGCCCTTGTCGCAGCGATCGTAATCCATGTGGGCGGTTTGTGGATCACGAGCCCGCCGGATGTCGTGGACGCGCTTCTATTCGTATCAGCCACACCCTTTTCCGTCTGGGGTGTGATCGCGATGTGGACGGGTTTTGCTGCAGCAACGATGGGCGTTCTGCGGCTACGCCTGAACCTGCGATTTCGGCTCTGGCGTCTGGGTCACGCCGGACTGGCAGTGGTGACCATACTGGGCAGTGTCGTACACGCCCTGATGATTGAGGGCACGATGGAGATCATGACCAAGATCGCATTGTGTGTGCTGGTAGTTCTGGCGTGCGTCGCTACGCTCGCCAGATTACGGGTCTGGGAAGTGTCCCGACGCGTTTAGTCCTCCCATACGCATACCGGGGCCGCGTCAGGCTGACAGGCGTTTGGCATAGGTCGCGCGATCTATTTCAACATCCCGCACGGTGATGCTGCCGACCGTGGGCGCAGACGCAGCCAGAACATTCAGAATGATCGCGTTCAACTCGGCGCGCGTTGCCCCATCTCGGCCTTGCAACAACAAGAGCGTGGCATGAATGAAGGTCTGCGGTTCGGTCCCGATGCGGAAATACGGAAACGAGGTGGCACGGATTTTGAATGTTGGGGCATCGAATTCTTCATGCGCGGCGAGCTCGGAATAGAGCTGCTCACAGATGGCTTGAAAATCATGAGTTTTTTCGAGCCCGGCAGAGAATTCCAGAGTGATGTGTGGCATTGGTTGCTCCGAGATTTAAGAGAGCCATCTATGGCTCTCCCAGATTGCTGTCGGCCTCAGACGCCCAGACACCAGCGCATCACGGCTTTTTGCGCATGTAGGCGGTTTTCGGCCTCGTCAAAGATCACCGAGTTCGGGCCGTCCATGACCTCGGATGTGGCCTCTTCTTCGCGGTGCGCAGGCAGGCAGTGCATGAACAACGCGTCTGGCTTGGCATGCGACATCAGCTCGGCGTTGACCTGATAGGGGCGCAGCATGTTGTGGCGGCGCTCCTTCGCGGATTGAGAATCGTGCATTGAGACCCAAGTATCGGCGACCACGAGGTCGGCCCCTTCAACAGCTTTGTGCGGGTCCCGTTCGATCACGATTTTCGAGCCCTTCTGGCGTGCAAGCCCCATGAATTCTTCTTCCGGGTCCAGCTGCGCCGGGCCGGTGAATGTCAGGTCGAAACCGAATTGACCGGCGGCATGCAGAAATGAAGCGCAGACATTGTTGCCGTCGCCGGTCCAAACGACCTTTTTTCCTGCGATGGGGCCGCGATGCTCTTCATAGGTCAGCACATCGGCCATGATTTGGCAGGGATGTGTACGATCGGTCAGACCATTGATGACGGGAACGTCCGAGTATTCGGACATCTCGGTCAGGATGGTTTCATCAAAGGTTCGGATCATGATCATGTCGACATAGCGCGACAGGACCCGTGCAGTGTCGGCGATGGTCTCGCCATGGCCCAGCTGCATGTCCTTGCCGGACAGTACCATGGTCTGCCCGCCCATTTGGCGCACGCCAACATCGAAGGACACGCGGGTCCGCGTTGATGGCTTTTCAAAGATCAGCGCAACCATGCGGCCTGCCAGAGGCTGCTCGTCGTCGGGGGCGGCTTTGGGACGCCCAAGGCGCGCCTGTTTCATCGCGCTGGCCTGATCGATCATGTTCCGCAGATCACCTGCGTCAGTTTTGTGGATATCAAGGAAGTGGTTCATTTTAATTCACTTTTTAATCAGGCGAGTTCAGGCCGAAGCCATTGCGTTTTCGACTTGTGCCGCAGTTTTCTCGAGGCGGATCAGGGCTTGTGCGATGTCATCCTCGGTGAGGGTCAGCGGCGGCAGCAGGCGGATCACGTTATCTGCGGCGGGGACCGTTATGACCTCGTTGTCATAGCCAGCGTTGACCACGTCGATATTGGCGGGTTTGCATTTCAGGCCAAGCATCAAACCTGAGCCGCGCACCTCCTCGAATACTTCGGGGTGGTCCGCGATCAGGCCTTCGAGCTTCTGACGCAGCAGGCCCGCCTTGCGATTCACCCCTTCGAGGAAGGCCGGAGTGGCGACCTGATCGATCACCGCGCAGCCTACAGCGCAGCCCAAGGGGTTGCCGCCATAGGTCGAGCCGTGGGTGCCTGCCGTCATGCCGCTGGCGGCCTCTTCGGTGGCCAGAACCGCACCCAGAGGAAAACCGCCGCCGATGCCTTTGGCGACCATCATGATATCCGGCGTGATGCCGGCCCATTCATGGGCAAAGAGTTTGCCGGTCCGCCCAACGCCGCATTGGACCTCATCGAGGATCAGCAAAAGGCCGTTATCATCGCAAATCTGGCGCAAGGCTTTCAGCTCTGCATCCGGAACTGGGCGGATGCCGCCTTCGCCCTGAACCGGTTCGATCAGGATGGCTGCCGTGGTGTCGGTGATAGCGTTGGTGACACCGTCGAGGTCTCCGAATGTCAGATGGACAAAGCCTGGCAGCAGCGGGCCGAAACCTTTGGTCATTTTCTCGGACCCGGCGGCGGCGATACCCGCCGATGACCGGCCATGGAATGAGCCGTCGAAAGTGATGATCTCGACCTTCTCGGGCTGACCTTTGTCATAGAAATACTTGCGGGCCATTTTGACGGCCAATTCGCAGGATTCGGTGCCCGAATTGGTGAAGAACACAGTATCGGCAAAGGTGTGTTCCACCAGCTTGTCCGCCAGTGCCTGCTGTTGCGGGATGTTATAGAGGTTTGAAACATGCCACAGCGCATGCGCCTGTTCCGTCAGGGCCGCCACCAGCGCCGGATGTGCATGACCCAGCGCGTTCACCGCTATGCCCGCGCCCAGATCCAGAAAACGTCGGCCATCCGCCTCGGTCAGCCAGGCGCCTTCGCCCTTCACGAATGTCAGGGGCGCGCGGTTATAGGTCGGCAGAACGGACGGGATCATCGGATCATCCTTTTCGAATAGCTTGAGCCCTGTGAGTGATACACTGGGGCCATGGTCGTCAACTGATTTGGTGGGGTTTGCGCGGATTTGGACAGCGCAAATGGATCAAACGGGCCGGTTATGCGGTCAGGCGTCGGCGTCGGAGGCGCAGGATATGTGCGGTATTGATCATGTGAGGCCGTATAGCGGGGTGCACCGGGTCTGAAAACCCCGTTTTTGCGATCGGGGCAAAAATCATTCTGAGACCGTGATTTACCGCTTGTCATTTACCCGACGCTGGCGCACGGCTGAACCATGACACCGATACGTCAGAATCCTGCCCTTGCGGCCCTGCTGATCCTTGCGGCCAGCGCCCTTCTCGCAGGGACCACATTGCTGGCGAAAGCACTCGGGACGGATGTGCTTGGCCCCGCCCTGCATCCGATGCAGATCAGCCATGGACGGTTTCTGTTTGCCTTTCTGGCAATCGTGACGGCCGTCGGCATCATGCGCCCCCGCCTGAGCCGCCCGCATTGGGGTCTGCATATCGGACGGACAAGCTTTGGCTGGCTGGGGATCACGCTGATGTTTGCATCCGTTGCTTTCATACCGATTGCGGATGCGACGGCGATCTCGTTCCTGAATCCGGTCTTTGCCATGATGTTGGCGATCCCGCTGCTGAAAGAAGGTGTCGGCCCGTGGCGCTGGTTGGCCGCCATCGTGGCCTTGATCGGTGCTTTGGTTCTGTTGCGTCCGACGCCCGCTAGCTTTCAACCCGCTGCATTACTGGCCCTGACCGCAGCAGTGATAATTGGGATGGAACTGATCTTTATCAAAAAGCTCTCGGGCCGAGAAATACCAATCCAGATTCTGCTGATCAACAATGCGATGGGTCTGACCATTGCGACAGTCGCGGTAAGTTTCGTTTTCCAGATGCCGACGCCTCAGCAATGGGCGGCGCTGGCCTCGATTGGTGTGCTAATGGCCTGTGCGCAGGCTTGTTTCGTCAACGGAATGGCGCGGGCGGATGCCTCTTTTGTGGCACCGATCAGCTACGCCACCCTGATCTTCGCTGCCGTCTACGATTTCGCGGTATTCAAGGTGATACCGGATGGGATCAGCCTGATCGGCTCGGCCATCATCCTGACCGGAGGTCTGATTCTGGTCTGGCGCGAGGCGATACACCGTCAGGCCTTGAGCCGGTAGCCGGTGCGCAACATCTGCCAGGTCAATCCTCCAACCAACAATGTCGCGCTGGCGCAGATCGCCATGCCCAACCAAGGAGAGCTGTCGGACACGCCGATCATCCCATAGCGCAACCCGTCTATCAGATAGAAGACCGGGTTCGCATGGCTTAGCCGATTGAGCACTGGCGGCAGCGCCTGCACAGAATAGAAGGTGCCGGACAAGAAAGCCAAAGGCGTGACGATGAAGTTGGTGATCGCCGCCATCTGGTCAAACTTGTTGGCAAAAATCCCGGCAAAAAGCCCAAGCGCGCCCATGAACGCGCCACCTAAAACCACGAATATCAGTGCGATCAGCGGGTTCTGCGGCACGATGCCCAGAACCAACGCCAGAGCGATTGCGACAACAAGGGCGATCAGGATACCGCGGGCGATGCCTCCGGCCAGATAACCCAACAGGATTTCCAGCGGCGATAGCGGCGGCATCAGCGTATCGACGATATTGCCCTGAACCTTGGCGATCACCATCGATGACGATGTATTGGCAAAGGCGTTCTGAATCACGGTCATCATCATGATGCCCGGTGCCAGAAAGGTCAGAAACGGCACCCCCATCACATCCGGTCGGCTGGGACCAATGGCAATGTTGAAGATCAGCAGGAACAGGCCTGCCGTCACCAGCGGTGCCAGCAGGGTCTGCGTCCACACGGCCAGAAAGCGCAGGGTTTCGCGCTGCGCCAGTGTATAGAGACCCATCCAATTCACCGCGCCAAAGCGGCGTGCGTCGTGATCCATGAGATTATGCATGCTCTGCCCCATACCTGATTCGAAGACCGCTTGTAACTCGGGCCGCAGTGTTTAGAATAGGGCGCTGAGATGATTTCCCAAGGCGGCCCGAATCCGGGGCCGCTTTCCGCTTTTGAAAGGCAAATGATGTCCTGGACTGACGAGCGTGTAGAGCTGCTGAAAAAGATGTGGGGCGAGGGCCAGTCGGCCAGCCAGATCGCCAAGGAACTGGGCGGCGTGACCCGCAATGCGGTGATCGGCAAGGTTCACCGTCTGGGCCTGTCGAACCGCGCCACCGGTGCAAGCCCGGCAAAGGCCGAGCCTAAGGAAAAACCGGCCCCAGCGCCCAAGGCCGAGGCCAAACCGAAACCGACACCCAAGACCGAACCGGCCCGTCCGGTACCAGCCCCCGAGGCCAAACCGGTCACCCCGGCCCGTCGCCAGATCATACCCGCCGGCCAGCCGCTGCCTCCGCAACCGTCGGCCAATGAGATCAGCCCCGAGGCTTTGGCCAAGGTCAACGAGATTGAAAAGAAGGCCAAGAAGCTGTCTTTGATGGAGCTGACCGAAAAGACCTGCAAATGGCCTGTCGGCGACCCCGCGACCGAGGATTTCTGGTTCTGCGGCCTGCCCGTCGAGGCAGGCAAACCCTATTGCGAAGCGCATGTGGGCGTGGCGTTCCAGCCGATGAGCTCGCGCCGCGACCGTCGGCGGTGATTGGGAACACAAGAACCTAAATCTTTACTATAGAACGTGAAAAGGGCGCAGGCGTTTCGCCACGCCTCTTACCGGAAGCGCTGCATAGTCGGGAACGACACAAGGCGTAACGAGCTTTTACAAAGAAAACACCCTCGCTGAAAACTGCGAGGGTGTTTTAGACTGGAACGCCGGCTGTGCGGGACGAACCGGCCGATTGATGCGCAAAGCGCGTTCAACGTGTATTGACGACAGGCGGGTTTTTGCAACGGCCCAGACAGTAGTGAACTCCCGCGGCCGCGTCAGAATCAAGCTTCTCAGGCACAATTGGTCCCGGGAACATCATGTCGACACAGGCATCCGGATTGGACCTAAAGTAATCCCTAATGCGCCAAGGACCACCCGAGGTTTTCGTATAAGCCCTCCATACAATAGGATCCTTGTCATCTTTCTCGTTGGCTTCCCAATAATTAACGATTTCGATATTTGCACCATGCGCATATAGTTTGCGGTCAAACCCTTCTGCCATGCCTTTCGAAACTTCGAGGCCCGTGGCCTGCGCCGCATCTGGGAACACGTTGTCCTCGTTGGTTAAGTCCTTTTCATCGACCATCGCGGAGGTGGCCTCGATATGGAAATATTGGTATCGGACCTTCTCATTGTCGTTCTGAGCATTGGCTATGATTGTGCGCATGATCACGCATAGGCGCAAATTGCCATCTTTGTAGTGATAGCCCGGAATATTCGTATGGAGGCATTCATCTAGGATCTGACCCTTTACTTTTACATCCCATTTGTTTTGCGTGTTTCTACCTCCTTGCGCGGTTCGAAGAAGAGCTCTGCCGGTGATACCGGACAAACTATTTTTGAACGCACGGCCGCCCCAAATACCCCCGCGGCGCTTAGCACATTTCGCAATGTTCTCTCTCGCGCCACAGTTCATTACAGTTTTGAATTGCTGATCCGTCAGATCGCGTACCGAAACCATTTTGGGATTTCCGGCCCCAAGTCCGCCAACCATGAATTTCTGATCTGGTACATTTTTGAAATCGATTGATCTGACTGTCTTCGGGGGCTTTACCGTTGGTGCACAAGCGCCTAGGAGAATTGCAGCAGAAATGGTCGCGGTCATGATCGAAAGGAATTTTCGCACCTTTGGCTCCAAATAATTGTATCCAATGTGGCACAATAACATGGAAATGGCGCGCAAACGAAGTTTTTCTTGGAAAGCACGAATGGCGCAAAAGGGCTCGAACCTGACATTGAAGTGCCGGTGATCTTGGAACCGCTGGTATATGACTAGCCTTTCACTGCGCTGGATGTGACGGCAAATCCGGCATCGGAACCCAGCCGGGCAGTTCATCGGGTGAGACCGAGACATGCAACTTTTCTGACCGGTCGCGCCCCACCTTTCGATGCTTGCGTAGCAGGAAAATCTTACCCCAGCCGCGCCATGTGCCCACGGATTGCGCATGCGGATCGGTAGGGAAACGGTCGCGCCAGCCCTCGGGCAATGGCAGGTCGTGCAGCTCGGCCTTGTCCAGCATCCAGATCAGGGAGATGTTGCTGAGGGGGCGGGCCTCTTCGAACCCGTTCAGCTGGCCACCAACATCGCCGTGGGTGCCGCGGAACCAAACCTGCTCGATATGGCCTTTGAAGTCAGGCGTGCATTTCCACAGCACCGGCTCGAACACCTCGCGGGTCTCGTCCAGCGCCATGGCGTGATAGCCGTGGCGGGTGGCCGGGCCAAGCTGGTGGTTGTGGAAGGCATGGCGTTCCTCGGCCCAGCGCCAGAGCAGCGGAAGGCGCAGGCCCAGCGCCTTGACCGTGTCCCAGACGCCGACCATCTCGATGGCGACATCTTCGTGACAGAACTCCCGACGAAAGACCGCCGCCGCTTCGCCATTGGCGTTACATTCATAGTGTCGATAGGCCTGTTTGATATTGCGGACAGTGGCGTGTTCGGCCTTGAGCAACCCGATAGCATCGATCACGCCCGCAAGGCTGCGGACCCCGTATGCGCCGCGTGAATAGCCGATGAAAAAGATCTTATCACCGGGTTTGTAACGCGAAGCCAAATAACCATAGGCCCGACGAATCTGACGGTTGATACCCCGCCCCATCATCACGTCCATAGTCGACTTCCAGCTTTCCCACTGCACGCCGGATTCGTAGAAAACCGAAACCTGGCTGCCCATCTCGCAGCACAGACGCAGGGTCTGGCCCGCGTGGGTTTCCCGCCCTGCTTCCAGCGTCGACATGGTGCCGTCAAGAATGATGACATGGCTGACAGGTTCGCGGTGGCGCGTTTCGGCCGAGTGCTCGGACCGCAGAGGCCGTCCGAGCCATCCCAGTACCTTTCTACTCAGCCGCGACAGAACCATGCGTCAACAATTCCCAAACTTTGTGAGGTGTGAAAGGCATATCCGCCTGCCGCACCCCGTGATCCCAGAGCGCATCCTGTACCGCATTCGCCACTGCGGCCAGTGCGCCCACGGTGCCTGCCTCGCCACAGCCTTTCATCCCCATCGGGTTGGCGGTTGACGGAACCGGCGCCGAGGTAAACTCTATCATGGGTATCTCAGCAGCGCGGGGCAAGGCGTAGTCCATGAACGAAGCCGTGAGCAGTTGCCCCTCGGCATCATGAACAACATGCTCGGTCAGTGCTTGACCGATACCCTGCACTACCCCGCCATGCACCTGCCCCTCGGCCAGCATCGGGTTGATAAGATTGCCGAAATCATCCACCACCGTGTAGCGGTCGACCCATGTTTCACCAGTGAAAGAATCGATAACGACTTCGGCAACATGTGCACCATTGGGATAGCTGCGTGCATCTAGCGTGGCGCGGGCTTCGTGATGCAACAGATCCGTGCGTCCGTCCGCGCGCGCCATCTCGGCCGCCTCGGTCAGCGTGGGGGTCAGGTTGGACCCCGGCGCGCGGAAGGTTTCATGGTCGAAGGTCACATCGCTTTCCTCGACCCCCATCTTATCCGCAAGATAGGGCGTGAATGCGGCGATCATCGTATCAACTGTGACCAGTGTCGCGTTGCTTTGGGTCGTGACCGAGCGTGAACCGCCAGTCCCGCCGCCCTGCGCCAGCCTGTCCGTGTCGCCTTGCACAACATTGATCAGGTGTGAAGGAATCCCTGTCTGGTCCGATAGGAACTGGGCATAGACGGTCTCATGCCCTTGCCCATTGGACTGAGTGCCGACATAGAGGTTCACCGTTCCGTCCTCGCAAAACTCGATCTTCGCGCCTTCGGAAGGGTCTCCCAAAATACTTTCGATATAGTAACAAAGCCCCTGCCCCCGGATCAGGCCGTTTTCCGCATCCGCCGCCTTGCGGGCCTCGAAGCCCGTAGTCTGTTCGGCGGCGCGGCTGAGGACCATGTTGAACTCACCCACATCATAGGTTTCGCCGGTTGCGGTCTTATAGGGGAAGGCTTCGGGTCGGATGAAATTCTTGCGCCGCAACTCCCACGGATCAATCCCCAACTCACGCGCAGCACGGTCCATGACGCGTTCCAGCACATAGATCGCCTCGGGTCGCCCGGCACCGCGATAGGCGTCGACCTGCGTGGTGTTGGTGAAGAATCCTTCGACCCGCAAGTAGGTGGTCTGAACATCGTAGACACCCATCAAAACCTTACTGAACAGGCTGGTCTGGATCGCCTGCGCGAAATGGCTGTTATAAGCGCCAAGGTTGATCTTGCTGTGGACCCGGTAAGCAGTGATCTTGTGATCGGCATCAAAGGCGAGCTCCGCCAGTGAGGTCAGGTCGCGGCCGTGGTGATCGGACAACATCGCTTCGGACCGGTCCGACATCCAGTGCACCGGCTGGCCCAGTTTCATGGCAGCAACAGCAACGGTGAAATATTCGGGATAAGGCATCGCCTTCATACCAAATCCGCCGCCGACATCTGGCGTAGTGACGCGGATCGCCTCGGGGTCCAGTTTCAGCTTTTGTGCCAGTTGCGCTTTCATCCCCCAGACACCCTGCCCGCCATATGAGAAATGCATACGGCCACCCGACCAATCGGCCTGACAGCCACGCGGTTCGATCGAGCTCACGATGACCCGGTTGTCATGCACGTTCAGCGCGACGGTGCGCGCCGCTGCATGAAAGGCGGCATTGGTCGCTTTCTCATCACCCAAGCCCCAGTCAAAGGCGCGGTTGTCGGGGGCTTGTGGATGCAAAGGTTCCCCACCCGCAGCGACATCCATCTTGACCGGCAGGTCCTCGGTTTCCATCCAGATCAATTCGGCTGCATCGCGGGCCTGTAACAACGAGTCGGCAATGACGACCGCAACGGGTTCTCCGACGAAACGCACGCGGTCCTTGGCCAGCATGTTCCGCTCGGACGCAGCGCCTTGACTGCCGTCGCGGTTGGCGACTGTAGTCGCGTTCATCACCGTATCGATCCCGGCAGCAGTCAGATCTTCCAGCGTCATGACCAAGCGCACCCCATCCGCTGTACGTGCATCTTCAAGGTCCAGCGACGTGATCGTGGCATGCGCCACCGGGCTGCGAAAGAATGCTGCGAACAGCGCATTCTCGGGCACAGAATCGTCCATGTATTGTCCCTGCCCGGTCAGAAACCGCTGGTCCTCGGTCCGTTTGATGGGCTGGCTTTTGCCGAATTTTTCCATGAGATGATCCTCTGGCTGCCTGAATGCGCGACCCTAGCGTGAAGCAGGACCTTGTCCAGTGGCTGAGAAAATTAACCCCGCACGGTCTGAAAGCGACATTCATGTCTGGAAACAGCGTTGCGCGCCGATCTGGGCCGCGCCTAGGCTGAACCTAAATTCAGTCGAGTGGAGGTTTCCATGCCCAAAGAAATCAAGCTGACGAATGGCCGATTGGACAGCCAAAGTGCCGAGGCCTATTGGGATGATGGGTTTATATTTCCGATCCCCGTGTTCTCTGCCGCAGAAGCCGCCGGGTACCGTGCCGAGTTGGAAGATGTCGAGGCCAGCTGGCGCGAGGCTGACCTGCCGCTACCCCTGAACATGTACAAACGCATCAACGCGCATGTGGTGATGCCATTTGCCACTCGCATCGCGTTGGACCCGCGCGTTTTGGACGTTGTCGAAGGTGTTTTGGGCCCAGACCTGCTGTTGTGGTCGGCTGAGCTGTTCATCAAGGAACCGCGCACGACGCAAGTGGTGGGCATGCATCAGGACCTGACATATTGGGGTATGGGTGAAACCTCGGACCAGTTGACCGCCTGGATCGCCCTATCCCCTGCGACGGTTGAGAGTGGCTGCATGGATTTCGTGAAGGCCAGCCACAAGAACCCGATCCTGCCGCATAATGATACGTTTTCCGACAACAACCTTCTGTCGCGTGGGCAAGAGGTAGCAGTCGATGTCGCGGAGGAAGACAAAACCCATATCGAGTTGCAGCCCGGCCAGATGTCGCTGCACCATGGGCTGACCATTCACGGGTCAGGGCCGAACGTATCTGATGATCGTCGAATTGGCCTGGCTATCCGTTATCTCAACCCCAATGCGCAGCAAAAAGTGGCGGATCGCGACTATGCCATTCTGGCGCGGGGCGAGGACCGGGTGGGAAATTTCATCCATATCCCTGAGCCGACCGAGCTGTTTGCTCCTGAGGCGCTGGACCTGCACGCGCGCATCCGCAGCGATCAGGCCAAGGCGATGGGGCAAGGGGCCAGCGAAAAGCTGGATCTTTATGCGCCCGCCCCATCAAATCCCGGCTGATCATTGCAGGACCGCCGCGCAGGGCCTTCCCCTTCCTGCGTCCATTCGCTATTGCAGGCGCTGACCCGATATTGTTGACGCAGGACGCATCCCATGGCGATGGAAAAGACATTCAACGCGGCCGAGGCCGAGGCCCGCATCTATCAGGCCTGGGAAGCGGCCGGAGCCTTCAAGGCAGGCGCGAACAAATCGCGCGACGAGAGCTTTACCATCATGATCCCGCCACCGAACGTGACGGGTGCGCTGCATGTGGGCCACGCGTTCAACAACACACTGCAGGATATACTAACCCGCTGGCACCGGATGCGCGGGTTCGACACGCTATGGCAGCCCGGTCAGGACCACGCTGGTATCGCCACGCAGATGCAGGTGGAAAAGATGTTGGCCAACACCCAGCAGCCGGGACGTCGTGAGCTGGGACGTGAGGCGTTTCTGGACAAGGTCTGGGAATGGAAGGGAGAATACGGCGGCACGATCATCGAGCAGCTCAAGCGCCTGGGCTCGTCCTGTGATTGGTCGCGCAACGCCTTCACCATGGCGGGTGCGCCGCGTGACCCGCGCACGGGCCACGAAAATTCTGCGAATTTTCACGACGCGGTGATCAAGGTCTTTGTCGACATGTACGAAAAGGGCCTTATCTATCGCGGCAAGCGGCTGGTCAACTGGGACCCACATTTTGAAACCGCGATCTCGGACCTCGAAGTCGAGAATATCGAAGTTGCGGGCCATATGTGGCACTTCAAGTATCCGCTGGCGGGCGGTGAGACCTATACCTACGTCGAGAAAGATGAGGACGGGAATATCGTGCTGGAGGAAGAGCGCGACTATATCTCGATCGCCACGACTCGCCCCGAAACCATGCTCGGCGACGGCGCAGTTGCGGTTCACCCATCGGATGAGCGCTATGCGCCCATCGTCGGAAAACTTTGCGAAATCCCGGTTGGCCCGAAAGAGCATCGCCGTCAGATCCCGATCATCACCGATGATTACCCTGATCCAGATTTCGGCTCGGGCGCGGTGAAAATCACCGGTGCACATGACTTCAACGACAATATGGTCGCCAAGCGCGGCGGCATTCCAATGTATCGCCTGATGGACACCAAAGGCGCAATGCGCGCCGATGGTGCGCCTTATGCCGAAGAGGCGGACAAGGCGCAGGAATACGCGCGCGGGCGTGAGTTCACCGAGAACGAGATCGACGCGATCAACCTGATCCCTGATCATCTGCGCGGTCTCGACCGGTTCGAGGCACGTGCGAAGGTGGTTGAGGAGATCACTGCAGACGGTCTGGCTGTCATGACTCGCGCCGATGACCCACGTCTGGGTTCGACCGCTTTAAAGCCGGAACACGAAGGCGCGGACAAGCTGGTGCCGCTGGTCGAAAGCAAACCGATCATGCAGCCCTTCGGCGACCGCTCGAAAGTCGTCATCGAGCCGATGTTCACCGACCAATGGTTCGTCGACGCCGCCAAGGTCGTCGGCCCTGCGCTGGACGCGGTCAAGGACGGCACTGTCAAGATCATCCCCGAGTCGGGCGAGAAGACCTATTACCACTGGCTGGAAAACATCGAGCCGTGGTGCATCTCGCGCCAGCTATGGTGGGGGCATCAGATACCGGTTTGGTATGGCCTCGATCTCTCGGCTGAGAATTTCAAGGACGACGAAAACGACGGCGACCTTGATTTGGTCGAATTGGGTCGTTTGCTGAACGAAGGCGGCATGCTGCATCGTGGCAATGTCATGGAATGCGCGGCAAGCCTTGAGGCCGTTACAGAGAAATTCCTCGACGACAATGCCAATATACCCAGCCCGCTGAGCCACGCGACGGTCATCGAAGTTGCCGATAAGCAGGAAGCGATCCATCAGTTCGCCGAAAGCCTTGCCCTATACGCAGTCGAACAAGACCCGACCAAGCTGGTCTACCCGGTCTGGCGCGACCCCGACGTGCTCGACACATGGTTCTCTTCCGGCCTCTGGCCTATCGGCACGCTGGGCTGGCCCGAAAAGACCGAAGAGTTAGAGCGCTATTTCCCAACCGATGTGTTGATCACCGGCTTTGACATCCTGTTCTTCTGGGTCGCGCGGATGATGATGATGCAACTGGCGGTGGTGAACGAAATCCCGTTCCACACCGTGTATCTGCACCAGCTCGTCCGCGACGAGAAGGGCAAGAAGATGTCCAAAACCACCGGCAACGTGATCGACCCGTTGGAGATCGTGGACGAATTCGGTGCTGACGCGCTGCGCTTTACCAATGCCTCGATGGCGGCTATTGGCGGGGTACTGAAACTTTCGCGCGAGCGCATCACAGGTTACCGTAACTTCGGCACCAAACTGTGGAACGCCGTCCGCTTTGCCGAGATGAATGAGGTCTTCACCGACGCTGTCCCGCAACTGGACGTGGCTGACCTGAAACCCAAAGCCGCCGTGAACCGCTGGATCATCGGTGAAACCGCCCGTGTGCGGGAAGAGGTCGACGCGGCGCTGGAAAGCTATCGTTTCAACGACGCGGCCAACGGGCTTTATGCCTTTGTCTGGGGCAAGGTCTGCGACTGGTACGTGGAACTCTCTAAACCCTTGCTGCAAGGCGATGACGCCGAGGCACAGGCCGAGACCCGCGCCACCATGCGCTGGGTTCTGGATCAGTGCATGGTTCTGCTGCACCCGATCATGCCTTTCATCACCGAAGAGCTGTGGGGCCTGACCGGTAAGCGTGCCAAAATGGTCGTACACGCAGATTGGCCGACCTATGCCGCTGCCGACCTGATCGACGCGGATGCGGATCGAGAAATGAACTGGGTGATCTCGGTGATCGAAAACACCCGCTCGGCCCGCGCGCAGATGCGAGTTCCTGCTGGCCTCTACGTGCCGATGCTGGTGACTGAGATTGACACGCACGGCCAAGCGGCATGGGACCGCAACGAAGCGCTGATCAAACGTCTGGCGCGGATCGACAGCCTGACCAAGGCGGATGAACTGCCAAAGGGCACGATCTCGATTGCCGCCCCCGGTGCCTCCTTTGGCCTGCCACTGGCGGACATCATCGACATTGGTGCGGAAAAGGAACGGCTGGAAAAAGCCAAAGGCAAGTTGGCCAAGGAACTCGGCGGTCTGCGCGGACGCCTGAACAACCCGAAATTCGTGGCATCGGCCCCGGAAGAGGTTGTTGCGGAAGCCAAAGCTAACCTTGCCGCCCGCGAAGAAGAAGAAGCCAAGCTAAACGAAGCTCTCGCCCGTTTGGCTGAAATCGCCTGATCTTTTTCCTGCTGCTGATATATAGAAAATGAACCTCACCACCCAACCGGCGGTGAGGTTTTTCTTTACCCTCAGAGCTTTCCCCTTGTTCACGCCACGCCCCGCTTGTTAGCACTTCGGCGACACAACCTGGCGAGGCACTGACGATGCGATCTTTCCCTCCGATGCAGACAGTCTCAACCGGGTTGGTTGTGGCCATTGTCGGATTCTTCAGCTCGTTTCCCATCGTATTGCAGGGGTTGGGCGCGATGGGAGCTTCATCGCAGGAAGCCGCCTCGGGTCTGATGAGTGCGGCGATTGCCATGGGGCTTGCAGCCATCGTCCTCAGCCTGCGGTACAAAATGCCGATCAGCGTTGCGTGGTCGACCCCGGGGGCCGCTCTGTTAGCTGTCTCGGCCACCCCGGTCGAGGGATTTTCAGGCGCGATTGGTGCGTTCCTGTGCGCCGGAGCATTAACGGTTCTGGCAGGGCTGTGGAAGCCGCTGGGACGATTGGCAGCAGCAATTCCCACAACACTGGCGCAAGCAATGCTGGCAGGTGTGCTATTGCCACTATGCCTTGTGCCCTTCCAGGCGGCGGTCGAGATTCCATGGCAGGCGTTGCCGGTGATCCTGACGTGGTTTGTCGCGGGCCGTTTCAATCGGTTGATCGCGGTTCCGGCAGCTGTGGTCGCGGCGGCTGTCATTGTGTCGCTGAACGCAGGAGATGCCCAATTGATGCCGGATCGTTTGATCGCGGCTCCGATCTGGACCATGCCATCATTCTCGGTCGCGTCGGCCATCGGGATCGGCGTACCGCTGTTTGTCGTCACGATGGCGACACAGAATATCCCCGGCGTCGCGGTGATGCGCAGCTTTGGCTTTGATCCTGTTCCCGGCCGGTTGTTTTCATCCGTCGGTGGCGCAAGCATGCTTTCGGCCCCATTCGGGGCGCCCGCAACCTGCCTGGCCGCGATCACCGCCGCGATGTGTTCCAACGAGGAAAGCCACCCCGATCCGGCGCAGCGTTATTGGTCGGCAATCATGGGTGGCGTGTTCTACTGCCTCTTCGGTATCTTTGCCGTGGCGATCACCAGTTTTGCCGCCCATGCCGACCCGCTGCTTATGGGCACTCTGGCAGGTGTGGCCCTGATCGGGGTCCTGGCCAATGCCATGCATGCCGCACTGGACGTCCCTGTCGAGCGCGAAGCGGCTATTTTGACACTGGCCATCACAGCCTCTGGAATAACGGTTTTTGGGTTGGGCGCGGCAGTCTGGGGGCTGTTGGCTGGAGGTATCGCATATCTGGCAACAAACCGAGTGCGCTGAGCCCTTTCATCAGAACCCCTCAGGCGGTAAAATGAGCGCATGTTCGGATCGCTTGGAAAACTGATTGAACGCCAGATCAAAAAGGCGCAGGCCGAAGGCCAACTGCAGGGTCTTGAAGGCGAAGGTGCCCCGTTACCCGACCGCTCGGGCGAGGCACAAGGCGATCCCGCCATTGCTGCGGGTCATCGGATCATGGCGCAGGCCGGAGTGCTACCCGAGGAGTTCGACATCAAGAAACAGCTCGACGCCGCCCGCAAGGAGTTTGCAGCGCTGCCTGACAATCAGGACCGCAGGGCCGCAATGAAAAAGATTGCTGATCTTGAGATGCGATACAACATGGCCCGTGATGCACGGCGCGCATTCATGCGGTGATCATTTGAACTCGGGCTTTCGGCCCTGCATCTGTGCCATGACAACTTCCATTTGATCCGACTTACCGATCAGGTCGACCTGTTCGGTAGACTCGGCCAACAGCACATCAGCACGGTCACGGGTTTCGGCCACATCAATCAACCGTTTGGCGGCGCGGATGGCGGACGGGCTTTTACCCGCGATGTCCTCGGCCAGCGCCAGCGCTTCGGTCAGGGGATCATCCGACAGTTTGGTAACAAGCCCCCAATCTGCCGCCTGTGGCGCTCCGATAGGGCGGGCGGTATAGGTCAGCAGGCGCAGCACGTCCGAGCGCACGAGCTCTGGCAGCAGAACCATGCCGCCCATGTCGGGGATAATGCCCCATTTCATCTCCATCACTGCCAGCTTGGCTTCGGGATGCACGATGCGGATGTCGGCACCCAGCGCGATCTGTAGCCCACCGCCATAGGCGACGCCTTGAATAGCGCAGATCACCGGCACTGGGACGCGCCGCCAGATCAAGGCAAGTTCCTGCATTTCGTTGGCATCTTCGTGGCTGCGGGTCATCAGCCATTCGGTTGGGTCTGTGTGTGCCATGCTGGCAAAGCTGGCCATATCGAGCCCTGCGCAAAAGCTCTTGCCCTCTCCCGATAGCACCACGGCGCGGATATCGGCTGCGGCGACTTCTTGGCCGGCCGAAAGGATCGCCTTGATCATCGCATCGTCCAGCGCGTTCATCTTGTCGCCGCGAGTCAGCGTGACATGGGCGATGTGGTCTTTGTATTCGACGGATACGCGGGACATGGGACCTCCGGGGCGTGATTTGCTGTATAAACATGCCAGCAAGACGCCAGCAGCGCCACAGCGACGTCAGGGCAAACCGCACATCCGAAGCCTCCTTTGAACTTCTGGCAAGGCTTGCCCCGCCTGATCGGTTGCGCTTATCTGCGGCCATGACTGGTCCTCGTTATACCCCGCTTGCCCTCACGCTGCCCGCGACCGTGCCTTTTGTCGGCCCCGAAACGCAGGAGCGCCAACGTGGCGCGCCCTTCGTGGCCCGGATCGGTGCGAATGAAAGCGTGTTTGGCCCGTCCCCGCGCGCCATCGATGCAATGCAACGGGCCGCGGGCGAGATATGGATGTATGGCGATCCCGAGAATTACGAACTACGCCATGCGCTGGCGGTACATCATGGGGTCGCGCCTGAAAACATCGTGGTTGGCGAAGGCATTGACGGGTTGCTGGGCTATCTGGTGCGCCTGCTGGTTGGTCACGGCGATGCAGTTGTGACTTCGGATGGAGCTTATCCGACTTTCAATTACCACGTGGCCGGGTTTGGTGGGGTATTGCACAAGGTCCCCTACCGCGACGATCACGAGGACCCGACGGCACTGTTCGCCAAAGCGGCGGAGGTAGACGCCAAGTTGGTCTATCTGGCCAACCCGGACAACCCGATGGGAACATGGCATTCAGGTGAGGATATCGTGTCCGCTCTGGAGGCTTTGCCAGAGGGCTGTTTGGTGGTTCTTGACGAGGCATATGTCGAATGCGCGCCCGAGGGGACCGCTGCACCTGTCGCTGCTGATGATTCACGTGTGATCCGGATGCGAACGTTTTCCAAGGTTTATGGCATGGCCGGGGCGCGGGTAGGCTACGCTATCGGCTCGTCCGAGTTGATTGCGAGCTTCAACAAAGTGCGCAACCATTTCGGCATGAACCGAGCCGCGCAGGCAGGGGCATTGGCCGCGCTAAAAGATGAAGATTGGCTGACGCATGTGCAGCAAAGGATTGCCGGGTCCCGGAACCGCATCGAAGAGATTTCACGGTCGAATGGTCTGGTGCCTTTGCCGTCTGCGACAAACTTTGTGGCGATTGATTGTGGGCGCGATGGGGTGTTTGCCAAGGCCGTGTTGGACACGCTCGTTGAACAAGGCGTGTTCGTGCGGATGCCATTTGCCGCGCCCCAGAACCGGTGCATTCGGGTCAGCTGCGGAGGTGAGGCGGAAATGGCGGCGTTTGAAGCTGCTCTGCCCACGGCCTTGGCAAAAGCCTGAGCCTCGTAAAGGGGGCTGTCTGCCCCCGATCGCGCCCAAGCGCGATTTCCCCCGAAGTTGTTTATGGCCAGATGAAGAGGCGGATCGGGCTTATCCGGCCAGCTTCGCGGCGGCGGCTTCGAGCGCGCCCTGACCACGGGGGATATCGAGCGCAGCCATAGCGGTTTCGACGCCACCCAGCATGGCCATGACCATTTGAGCGTTTACGTGCCCCATGTGGCCAAGGCGGAAGCAGCCGTCCCAATCCTCCATTCCCAGACCGATGCCCAGCGTCAGACCCAGTTGGGTTTCGGTATAGCTGCGCAGCGGCGTGCCGCGCCCCTCGGTCAAGCGGAGGGCAGTGACCGCGTGGCTGCGATGGGCCGGGTCGGCGACGTTGAAATGCAGCGCGCCACCTTGCGCCCAGATTTCACAGGCGGCCCAGATGGCCTTTGCCAGGTGTTCGTGGCGGGCCCAGACCTGTTCGATCCCTTCGCCATGGATCAGGTCGAGCGCGGCGCGCAGGCCATACAGGTGGTGGGTTGGCGCGGTGCCGTTGAAATACTGATAGAACAGATCTGGTTTGGCGCGCGGCTGCCAGTCCCAATAATGCGAGACGCGGGGCATTGTGGCGCGCTTGGCTTGCGCCTTGTCGTTGAAGAAGACAAAGCCGGTGCCCGCCGGGGTCATAAGCCCCTTTTGGCAAGCCGTGACAGTGACGTCGACACCCCAGGCATCCATCTCGAACCGGTCGCAGCCCATCGACGCGATGCAGTCAGCCATCAGCAAGGCTGGGTGGTCAAGGTCGTCGAGCAACGCTCGCAGAGCCGGGATATCGTTGCGGATCGATGTGGACGTATCGACGTGGACCGCAAGGACCGCTTTGATCTTGTGGCTGGTATCGTTACGCAGGGCCTCGGCGATGCGGTCAAGATCCCAGGGCGAGGACATTCCGAAATCGATCAGGTCAACCTTGGCGCCGATTCCTTCGGCCATCTCGGCCCAACCGTGGGTGAATCGGCCAGAGGCCGGGGCAAGCACGGTTTCACCGGTTGCAATGACGTTGGAAAGCGCAGCCTCCCATGTACCGTGGCCGTTGGCGATATAGATGGCGACGTTGTGCTGGGTTCCGGCAACGCGTTTCAAGTCTCGGGTGAGCGCGGGCATCATCTCGATCAATTCGCCGTCATAGATATTGGGCGACGGACGGTGCATCGCCTGCAGCACCGTATCGGGCATGACCGAAGGGCCGGGGATGGCCAGATACTCGCGCCCATGCGCGAGGGAGGTTTGGTTTGTCATGAGGGCAACCTGTTTGAATTGAGGCCTACCCTAGCGTCTTGCCCTGCGGCGTCAATCCAGCAGACTGGCGGCCTCGCGGGCAAGTGTTTCGATCCCGGACCAATCACCGTTTTGAACCATCTGCTTGGGCGCGACCCAGCTGCCGCCGGCGCAGACAACATTCGACAGCGACAGGTAATCGAGGGCATTTGACGGCGATACGCCACCAGTTGGGCAGAAGGTGATCTGCGGTAGCGGTGCGCCGATGGCTTTTAGGGCGGGAGCCCCTCCTGAGGCCTCGGCGGGGAAGAATTTCAGCATGTCATAGCCCTTTTCCAGCAGAGCCATGGCTTCGCTTGCAGTAGCCGCACCGGGGAGAAGGGGCAGACCTTCGGCTTCGCAGGCGGCGATCAGGGCATCGGTCGCACCGGGGGAGACGCCGAACTGAGCGCCAGCCTCTTTGGCAGCGCGGACATCTTCGGGCGTGACCAGTGTACCCGCCCCGACAACACCGCCGGGGACGTTGGCCATGGCGCGGATCGCGGCGAGCGCGGCGGGAGTGCGCAAGGTGACTTCAAGCGCCGGGAGGCCACCTGCGACCAAAGCTTCGGCCAACGGGCGCGCATGGGCCGCGTCGTCGACGACCAGGACTGGAACAATCGGGGCCAGCGCGCAGATCTCGCGGGTGCGTTGGGTTTTGGACATTGGGTTACACTCCGAAAATGCTGGCGCCGGTGTCGGCTGAGCCGACATTCTGACGGAAGGCGCCGAAGAGGTCACGGCCAACGCCGTGTTGGTTTGCCGTAAGGTCGGCGGTAGCCGGATTGCGGTCGAGAACACCGGGGGTCAGGATTTCCAACTCGCCCTTGACCGCATCAACGCGCAACTGGTCACCGTCTTGCAGATAGGCGATCGGTCCACCATCCAGCGCCTCGGGGCAGACATGGATGGCGGCGGGCACTTTGCCTGATGCGCCCGACATACGGCCATCGGTGACCAGAGCCACCTTCTGCCCCCTGCCCTGCAGGATCGACAGGATCGGCGTCAGCGAATGAAGTTCAGGCATACCGTTGGCTTTTGGCCCTTGGAAGCGAACAACAACGATGACGTCATCGGTGAATTCTCCGGCTTTGAAAGCGGCTTTTACGGCGTTCTGGTCGTGGAATACACGCACGGGCGCTTCGACCACTTGGTGTTCAGGTGCTACAGCCGACACCTTCATGACCCCTGTGCCCAGATTGCCTGTCAAGCGAGAGAGCCCGCCCGTGGGTTGGAACGGGTCTTTGGCCGGGCGAACGATCTTTTCGTTCAGACTGTGGCCCGCGCCCTCTTCCCAGACCAACTCGCCGTCTTTCAGCTTGGGTTCTTTGGTGTAGTTGTGCAGGCCCTGCCCCGCGACAGTCAGCGTATCGGGGTGCAGCAAGCCATCTTCCAGCAGCGTGCCGATGGCAAAGCCCAGGCCACCCGCAGCGTGGAAGTGGTTCACGTCTGCCAGACCGTTGGGATAGACGCGCGCGACCAAAGGCACGACAGCGGAGATGTCGGAAAAATCCTCCCAGTCCAGCACGATACCACCGGCACGCGCCATGGCGATCAGGTGGATCAGTAGGTTAGTGGAACCGCCGGTGGCCATCAGGCCGACGATGCCATTGACGAAAGCGCGCTCATCAAGGATCTGGCAGACCGGTGTGTAGTGATTGCCTAGTGCACTAAGGGAAAGGGCGCGGCGCGCACCTTCTTCGGTCAGCGCATCGCGCAGGGGCGTGTTGGGATTGACGAAGCTGGAGCCCGGCAGGTGCAGACCCATGAACTCCATCAGCATCTGATTGGTGTTGGCGGTGCCGTAGAAGGTGCAGGTGCCGGGGCCATGATAAGCGGCCATCTCGGCCTTCATCAATTCATCGCGGCCGACTTCTCCGGCAGCGAATTTTTGGCGGACCTTGGCCTTTTCGTCATTCGGCAGGCCACTGGTCATCGGACCTGCAGGCAGGAAGACGGCAGGAAGATGCCCAAAGGCTTGCGCGCCGATGATTAGGCCGGGCACGATCTTGTCACAGACGCCCAGGAAAACGGCGGCGTCATAAGTGTTGTGGCTTAGCGCCACTCCGGTCGCCAGCGCGATCACATCGCGCGAGAACAGAGATAGTTCCATCCCCGCCTCGCCTTGCGTGACGCCGTCGCACATGGCTGGCACGCCGCCTGCAACCTGCGCTGTGCCGCCTGCTGCGCGGATCGCATCGCGGATCAGGGCCGGGTAGCGTTCGAAAGGCTGATGGGCCGAGAGCATATCGTTATAGGCGGTAACGATCCCCAGATTGCCAGCCGTGCCGGTGGCCATGGAGTCCTGATCTTCGCCCGCCCCGGCATAGGCGTGGGCCTGCCCGCTGCAGGACAGGTGCGCACGCGCAGGGCCCTTGGATTTGGCCTGCTCCATTCGTTCAAGATGCGGGCCACGCAGATCGGCGCTGCGGTCGATGATGCGTTTGGTGACGTCGGATATAACTGTGTTGACCATGATTACCCTCCGATCTGACGCCAGCGGCGTCCATCGCGATGCATCAGCATCAATGCTTCTTCAGGCCCCGAACTGCCCTGATCGTATTTCGCGGGCTTATCTCCACGCTCTTCCCAGCCGTGAATGATGGGATCGACCCAGGCCCATGCGGCCTCGGCTTCATCCCCGCGCATGAACAAAGTCTGGTCGCCGCGGATGACATCCATGATCAAGCGTTCATAGGCATCCGGGGATTGGCCGTCATCGCCCAGCGCATCAGCGAAACTCATATCGAGTGCAACGTCGGACAGGCGGAACCCGCCCTGCCCCGGTTCCTTGATGGTGGTGCGGAGCGTGATGCCTTCATCCGGTTGCAGGCGGATCACCAGCACGTTGCCATGCAATGGTCCGACATTCGGAAAAATCGTATGCGGCGGGTCGCGGAAGAACACTGCAATCTCGGATTCACGTGCGCGCAGGCGCTTGCCGGTCCGCAGATAAAACGGGACACCGGCCCAGCGCCAGTTGCCGATATGCGCCTTCAGCGCAATGAAGCTTTCGGTACGGCTGGCGGGGTTGCCGACGTGATCCAGATAGCCATCGCCCCCTTTTTCGGTGCGGTACTGACCACGAGCGATATCCTTGGGTTCCACCGACTCCAGCGCTTCGATCACTTTGACTTTCTCATCGCGCACCGCGTTGGGTGAGAATTTCGAAGGCGGTTCCATCGCTGTCAGGCACAGCAATTGAACCAGATGGTTCTGGATCATGTCCCGCATCGCGCCGGATTGATCGTAATAAGCACCGCGCCCTTCGACGCCCACGGTTTCGGCCACGGTGATCTGGACGTTATCAACATGAGTGGCGTTCCAGAGCGGTTCGAAAAGCGAGTTGGCAAAGCGCAGCGCCATCAGGTTCTGCACGGTTTCCTTGCCCAGATAATGATCGATCCGGTAAATCTGATGTTCTTCAAAACAGGCCCGCAGCCCTTCGTTCAACGCTTTGGCTGATGCCAGATCGTGACCAAAGGGTTTCTCGACCACGATACGACTGTCAGGTGTGGACAGGCCGTGCTCGTTCAGACGTTGGGCGATGCCCGAGAAAAGGCTTGGGCCTACTGACAGATAGAAGGCGCGTACCACATCCGGTCGCAGCGTTTTCGCTAGGTCAGACCAACCCGCATCGCCAAGCGCATCTACCGGAACATACTCGACGCGGGTCAGAAAGCGATCAAGCGTATCCTTTTTGAAACCCGGCGCAAACTCTTGCATCGACGCACGCAGCTGTTCACGGAACCCGTCGCTGTCCATGTCGGATCGGGCGGTTCCAATGATGCGCGCATCCTCAGGCATCTGGCCGACTTCGAAGCGATGATAGAGGCCCGGCAGGATTTTACGCTGCGCCAGATCGCCCGTCGCGCCGAACAACACAAGGTCGAACGGATCTACCGGAATTACGCGTGAAACCATTGCAAGGCTCCTTTCGAATTCCCCGCCAGCATAAGCGAGGTTTCAGCCCGGGATTAAAACGCATGTGCGTCATTAGCTATGTTATCGCTAACATTCACCGGCTGAATAGAAAACCTGAGCGCAAAAATCAAGCGCGGATTTGCAGCTGGCATCGCGGAAGATCAGTCAGGACTGCGTCCGCAGCCAGTCCATCACCGCCGGACGCACGGATTGTTCTCCACGATGGCGGGCATCGGCGATAATTTTACGCACATCCTGAAGGTTCGACCGCAACAACAGGCTTTTGACCGGCCCGATTGAGGCCGGGCGCATCGAAAGGGTACGGATGCCCATGGCCGCGAGACACAGCGCCTCGACCGGGCGGCCGGCATCTTCGCCACAGAAGCTGAGCGGTGTGTCCGAGATCGAGCATCTCTCAACGATACGTTCAATGAAACTCAGAAAGCTGACATTCAGCGTATCGTAGCGACGGCGAACCAGTTCATTTTCGCGGTCGGCGGCGAAGAAAAACTGTTTCAGGTCGTTCCCACCGATCGAGATAAAACCGACTTCGTCAAAGAACTTCTGCGGCGCAAAGGCCAGCGAAGGCGTTTCCAGCATCGCCCCCACTTCGAGCGATTCAGGCAGAACATGGCCCAGACGCCGTTCACGCTCGATCGTTTTCTTGACCTCCCAGCGCGCCTCGCGAAACTCGTCAGCCTGCGCGACAAAGGGGAACATGATGGTCAGGGGGCGGCCATCAGCGGCACGGATCAGCGCCTGCAACTGCATCCGCATCACGCCGCGCTTGTCCAGACCCACCCGGATCGCCCGCCAGCCCAGCGCAGGGTTCGGTTCTTCCACATGCTTCATATAGGGCAGAACTTTATCTGACCCGATATCGAGTGTACGGAACACCACACGCTTTTCGCCCGCAGCATCCAGAACCCGTTTGTATTGCGTCACCAGCTCGGATCGCTTGGGCATCTGATTGCGGATCAGAAACTGCAGTTCGGTGCGGAACAGGCCCACGCCCTCGGCACCAGAATTGCTAAGTGAGGGCAGATCGGCCATCAGGCCCGCATTCATCACCATGTTGATTCGCGCACCATCCTGAGTAACGGTGGGCGTTTCACGGATCGAGGCGTAGCGCTCCTGCGCCTTGGCTTCCATCGCGATTTTGTCACGGAACGCACTAACGACAGTGTCTTCGGGGCGCAGATGAACGACACCGCTATCGCCATCAACCAGAATGTGATCGCCGTTCAGGGCTTCGGTGGTGATGCGGCCTACATGCACCACCAGTGGGATCGCCAACGCGCGCGCCACGATAGTGGCATGGCTTCCGACCGAGCCTTCTTCCAACACGATCCCTTTGAGAGAACGGCCATATTCCAGCAGATCACCGGGGCCGATATTTCGCGCAATTAGGATCGGATCGGGCGGCAGGTCAGCCCCATTTCCGTTACCCTGTCCAGTCAAAATTCGCAGCAACCGATTGCTGAGGTCGTCCAGATCGGCCAACCGTTCACGTAAATACGGATCGGTAACCTGCCCCATGCGAGCCCGCGCCTGAGATTGTTCTTTCTCGACCGCCGCCTCTGCGCTGAGACCAAGAGCGATGTCCTCCTCCATCCGGCGCATCCAACCCTTGGAGTTGGCGAACATCCGGTAGGCTTCCAGAACCTGCAACTGCTCTTTGTCGCCGCCCTGAGAAATCTCAAGCATCTTGTCGACGCCGACGCGTAGCTCTTCAACGGCCTCGGTCAGCCGCTCACGCTCACGATGCGGGTCTTCGGCAATGGGATTGGTGACAACAACACGAGGTTCATGCAGCCAGACATGGCCTTCAGCAGATCCCTCCTGCGCCGGGCCACCGGTAAGTTGCACCGATTGCTGGTGCAGCGGTGACAAGGCCGCGCCTTCGCCGACGAACGCGCCCAGTTCGGCCATTTCGGCCAGAACCATCGCGACAACTTCCAGCGCATAAACCTCATCCGCCGAAAACTCGCGCGCGTCCCGGGACTGAACCACCAGCACGCCCAGTTTCTGACCCAGACGCTGTACCGGCACACCAAGAAAGGACGAATACCGTTCCTCGCCAGTTTCCGGCATGTACCGAAAGCCCTTGGCCGAGGGCGCGTCCGCCGTATTCACCACCTTGCCAGATTTTGCGACGCGACCGACCAGCCCTTCGCCCATACGCATCCGCGTCTTGTGTACCGCTTCTGGGGACAGACCTTCGGTGGCGCACAGTTCAAGCGTATCCTCATCCCGAAACAGGTAGATCGAGCAAACTTCGCGACCGGTACTGTCGGCGATCAGGTGCGTGATCCGGTCAAGACGTTCCTGACCGGCGGCTTCGCTCGCCATTTCTTCGCGCAGCCGTCCCAGCAACTTGCGAGATTCTGTTTCCGTGCCTTCCGCCATGGCCCACCCACGTTACGGTTTCAGACAGGACACTTGGCTGAAAGCTCAGGCCGCCTTGTCCAGTTCAAAGGCATCATGCAGTGCCTGAACCGCAAGTTCCATGTATTTCCTGTCGATCAGGACGGAAATTTTAATCTCGGAGGTTGTAATGACCTTGATGTTAATCCCCTCATCCGAGAGAATCTTGAACATCTTGGCCGCAACACCGGATTGCGAACGCATGCCGATCCCGACAACTGAGACCTTGCAAACGTCCTCATCCGCAACCAGTTCGGCGTAGTTCAGCTCACCCTGATCCTTGATCGCCAGCAATGCCTTTTCGGCGCGGGAGACCTGATTGGTCGGACAGGAGAAGGTCATGTCGGTGCGCCCTTCGTCCGAGATATTCTGGACGATCATGTCCACGTTCACACCCTCGTCGCTGAGCGCGGTAAAGATGATCGAGGCGATGCCGGGGCGGTCCGCCACGGAAACGACGGTCATCTTGGCTTCGTCGCGGGAATAGGCCACACCGGCCACAACATTGGATTCCATGATATCCTCCTCGTCGCAGACCAGTGTACCGGCCTCGTCGGATTGTTCCTCAAAGCTTGAAAGAACGCGCAGTTTCACCTTGTAGCGCATCGCCAGCTCGACCGAGCGGGTTTGAAGCACTTTGGCCCCCAGCGAGGCCAGTTCGAGCATTTCCTCGAACGAGATTTTGTCCAGCTTGCGCGCTTTTTCACAGATGCGCGGGTCGGTCGTATAGACACCGTCCACATCCGTATAGATGTCGCAGCGCTCGGCTTCGAAAGCGGCAGCAAAAGCCACGGCGGTGGTGTCCGAACCGCCCCGACCCAGCGTGGTGATGCGACCTTCGGGGCTGATGCCCTGGAAGCCCGCGACCACCGCAACGCGCATCCCTTCGCCGAATTTCTGGTTGATATTCTCGGGCGGGATTTCTTCGATCCGGGCCGCTGAATGGGCACCGTTGGTGATCAGCGGCACCTGCCAACCCTGCCAGCTGCGCGCCGGGATGTCCATTTCCTGCAGGGTCAGCGCCATCAGGCCAGCTGTAACGTTTTCACCAGAGGAGACAACGGCATCATATTCGCGCGCGTCATAGAGCGGAGAGATTTCATCGACCCAGCCCACCAGCTCGTTGGTCTTGCCGGACATCGCTGAAACGATGACGATGACGTCATAGCCTTTGGCTACCTCGACACCAACCCGTTTGGCAGCACGGCGGATCCGGTCCAGATTGGCGACCGATGTGCCGCCGAATTTCATCACGAGTACGGGCATGGGGGCTAGTGTCTCCGCGCCTTGAATTTCTGATCCCGTGCCTCTTATGCGAGGGGGGGCGCAAGGGCAAGTGGGCAAAGTCTGCACCGCAGTGCTTTACTTTGGTCGTGCGTGGTGTAAGCGTTCGGTCAAAGTCTTATTCCACGAGGATTTCAATGTTCCGCTTTGCCCTTGCCCTAAGCCTGGTCTCGACTGCCGCAAATGCCCAAGTGGCAACCTTATCGGGAACGGATGGCGAGAACTCATTAGGCACCGTTCCATGCGCTGCATTGGCAGGTGATACACTGGCCAGTTGTCCGGCCGAATTGCGGAAGCGCGAAGATGGAACGGCGACGTTGGCGGTTCAGTTGAACACTGGCGAGGTTCGGCGGATTTACTTCACCAAAGGTGTGCCGGATTCCAGCAGTTCGACATCGAAACTGACCTATGAGACACGCGGTGATATCATGGTGATCTTCATTGATCCCGGTGAAGTCTACGAAATCCCCAAGGCGGCCCTGAACTCTCAGTAAGGGTGCGCCCGACCATCCCAGGTTTCAAAACAACCGGTAGTATCGAGCGAGAGAGCCGCAAATCGCTCGATCAAGCCGTTTGCCGCCTGATCGACCGTGATCTCTGCCGCAGCTCCGCCCATGTCCGTCTGTACCCAGCCCGGATGGTAGATTCCCACCGCAATGCCATCCGCCTGTAGGTCAGTCGCCAGGTTGCGGCCCAAATTCAGCGCCGCCGCCTTTGACGCACGGTAGATATAGCTGCCACCCGGCGCGCGCGTATGTGACGCCATCTGAGACGAAACGATGGCGATCCGGCCCCGCGCGGTTCGCAGGTTCGGCAACAAGGACTGGATGGTCAGAAACACGCCTGTCACGTTGGCGGCGAAGCTTTGCGCCCACATCTCGGCGGGATAGCCACTAATGTCGTGTCCTTTGTCCAGATAAACGCCCGCATTGCAGATCAGCAGGTCAATCTGGCGGCCTCGCAGTTGCTCGGCCATTGCAGCGTGCTGTTCTGGGTCCGTGACATCCAGCACGATATCTGCGCTACCGTCTCGGGCAGTTCCGGTCACTTCATGACCTTCTGCACGGTATTGATCCGCAACGGTTTTCCCGATCCCTCGGTTCGCGCCCGTAACAACGATGTGCATGGGTCAGTTGGTCTTGCGGCTAGGAACAAAAGGCAACGGTGCGACCGGCACGCCGTCTTCAATCAGCGATTGCGCCTCTTCGGGCTTGGCCTCACCATAGATCGCACGCTCGGGCGCATCGCCGAGATGGATTTTGCGGGCTTCTTTGGCGAAATCCTTGCCCACATAGTCCGAGTTTTCCTCGACCTTTCGACGCAGTTCGCTGAGGACCTCAGCGATCTCGGGCGAAGGTGTTGCCATGCTGATCTCATCCGCAGAAGGCTGCGCTGGTGCAACCTCGGTCACCGTCTTGCGCGCAGGCCGGACACGCGGTGTCATCACCGCCTTTTCCACCTTGTCGCAGCCGCAGACCGCGCAGGTTACCAACCCGGCCGCTGACAGTTTGTCAAAGCCGGCTGCGGATTGAAACCAACTGTCAAAGCTGTGGTCATTGCTGCATTTCAATGCGTATTGAATCATATCACATCCAAAATCCGGTTGGCGAATAGATACCGACCAACATGGCAATATCAAGTCTTGATCTTGTCGCGCTACTGCCGGTGCAGCCCGAATCCACCCAAAAGCGCGGCGAGATCAGGCGACGCCACTTTCGATGACGCCTTTTTGGGCGAAACCCATTTGCGCCTGCGCTCACCCGCTTCGGGAAAATGCGCCTCGGATCGCTGCACATGCAGCGGAAACACATCAACTAGACACAGCGCCGATGGCTTGCCAGGCCGGTTCTTGATATAGGCAAACCGACCAAGGCTTTCGCTTCCGCACTGCCCCAAAACACCAGCCTCTTCCCAGGCCTCGCGGGCGGCTGTTTCAGACGGGGTCAGCCCGTTGATCAACCACCCCTTCGGGATGATCCAGCGCCGCGCCCTGCGCGTTGTGATCAACAAAATCTCTGGCAGGCCATCATTGGTTCGATAGCAAAGCGCAGCGGATTGAGCATAAACAGGCAGCGCCCCGGAAAGGGAGAGGTTTTCTGCCGAAAGCCCGGCAATCGCACCACTACTGCGCCCGTCAAACACGGTTCATATCCACTGCTCGCTCCGCTTATGTTGCGGTTTATAAAGTGATATTTATCATATCCGGCAGAGTCTGCCAAGCTTTACGGGAAAGCCCCCTTGTTCAGAGCCATCCGCCCCGACAAACGCCGCACCAACTCCTCATGAGGGATGTCGGCATCAATCGCCAATCGACGCAGCCCAAAATGCACATGCGCGATCTGCTGGTAGTAGCGGGTATAGACAAAATTTGTACCGCCCCCAGCAAGCGCCCCAAGCAACGGTACAGACTGCGCCGCCAGCTTCTGGCCCAGCACTACGGACAGGCGCGGCGCCACCATCGCAATGAGGCGTTGCATAGTCGGTCCGGTCAGGGTCATGCGCATTGAGAAAAAGCCCAGATCAGCCCCGTCATCCTCGGCCAAAGGACCTGCGGCTGACAACACTCGGATCGAGTCGAATTTCACGTTCTCGGCGGTCGGATCAAATCCTTCCCGCATCGCTGCGCCTTGGATCGCGCGCAGCATCATGGCGGTTGTCGCGGGCAGCTCGACAAGTGCTGTGGACACTCCACCCAGACCTCCGGCTGCGCCCATGGCAGTAGTCAAGGCTGTGTTGACCCATGGTTTCTGGTCCGGCACGGCACGCCGAGAGCCTTCGGCCGCATGCATGGCAAGCCAAAGCGCCTGTTCGGTTGCTTCGGTCAGACCTTCTCGCACCGGCTTAGGTAACTGATCCAATAAGGATTCCGCCGAACCACCAAGCTTGTTCAGCAGATTCACTCCTGCGCCACCTGCCGCACCGTACAGCTGCGCAAGCCGATCAAGCTCGGCCTCAGGATCGAGTTTTTCGACAAGAACCACGTCCTGCATCTGTGCCCTCCTGTCCTGAAAACATCGGGACTTTGCAGCGGGTTTTCAATGGGTCAACGGGTCCAGCGACTAACAAGCCCCTGAATTTCGGACCAAACTCCGGGGGTCAGTTCCAAACCCAGTATGCGATCAGGGTTGGTGGGCGGGGGCATTTCGACACCCGTCAGCGGGGTGAACCCGAACCGGGCATAATAGGGCGCATCGCCCACAAGCATGACGCGATCCCACCCTTTGGCGCGTCCGGCCTCTACCCCCTGATGGATCAGATATCCGCCCAACCCTTCGCCTTGATGGGTCGGGTGGACCGCCACTGGACCTAGCAGCAGCGCGTCATGTTCACCCACATGCACGGGCCAAAACCGGATTGCACCAGCCAGAATGCCCTGCCCATCGCGCGCGACCTGCGACAGGCCAGCGACAGGCGGCACGTCATCGCGCAGACGATAAGACGACAACGCCTCGCGCCCCGGAGCAAAGCACAGGTCATAGAGCGCTTCGACCTCCCACCAGTCTTCCGGCTCTTCCGGCCTGATCTTGAATTGCTGCACGCGCGCCCTCTTATCCTTGCTGGAAATCGCCCTAGCACTTCGATAGGCCTTGGGCAAACGCTTGGAGTCCATATGTTCTATCGCCCCGAAGACGGCCACGGCCTGCCGCACAACCCCTTCAACGCCATCATAACCCCACGCCCGATCGGCTGGATTTCGACGCGCGATGCTGACGGGATCAACAATCTGGCCCCGTATTCCTTCTTCAATGGTGTCGCTTATACACCGCCTCAGGTGATGTTCGCCTCAACCGGCTCCAAACACGATCAGGATGGCGGCAAGGACAGCATCGCCAATATCGAGGCCACGAAGGTATTCTGCGTCAACGTGGTGGCCCATGCGCATCGCGACGCAATGAATGCCAGCTCAGAGGGTTTGGAAAAGCACGTCGACGAGTTCACTCATGCTGGGCTGACACCCGTTGAATGCGAAACCATCAATTGCTCTCGGGTCGAGGGAGCGCCCGCAGCGCTGGAATGCAAACTTACCCAGATCGTAACTCTGCCGGGTGAGTCCAATCGGGTGGTGTTCGGAGAGGTCACTGGTGTGCACCTGCACGATGACCACATCCGTGACGGCAAATTTGACGTGACCTCATTCAACCCGCTCGCGCGGTTGGGTTATCGGGACTATTCTGTGGTGACAGAATTGTTCAGCCTTTCACGCCCGGATGACTAATGCCACTGCCTGATCCTACACGCAGATATCCGATTGTTCTGCCCGACGGCTCTAGCCACAACGGAACAGTGTTTCTGTCTCAGGTCATCGATCATCCCCGCTTTGAGGCAGGAGCTTACACTTATGCTTCGGATTTCGATGCACCGAAGGACTGGGCGCAGCGGCTTGCACCGTATCTGTTTCCCTTTTCAGAAGAAAAGCTGATGCTGGGCAAGTTCTGCCAAATCGCTCATGGAGTAAGGTTTATCACTGCCTCCGCAAATCACGCGACCGATGGCTTGACCTGCTTTCCATTTCCAATCTTCGATCCGGATCGCATGTCAGGCTACCAGCCTAATACACGTGATACCGTTATCGGGCACGATGTCTGGATCGGTTACGGAGCTTTGATTTTACCCGGAGCGCAGATCGGAAATGGCGCGATTGTTGGCGCAGGCTCGGTCGTGCGGGGTCAGGTTCCACCCTATGCAGTCGTTACCGGCAATCCGGCAAAAGTCCGGCGCTATCGTTTTGATCGCGATGTGATTGAAAGGCTGCAAGACTTGCGATGGTGGGATTGGCCCGCAGAAACCACCACTCGGGCCGAAGATGCCTTGCTTTCAGGCAATATCGATGCGTTGGAGCGCATTGCTTCTGAGATATAAGGCGGCCAATCCGGCCGCCCTTTCGCGTATTCAGTGCCCGCCCAGAATACCGGTGCGGACCGAATAATCCACAGCCAGTTCGTAATCCGGGTCATCATCGCTGTCGACCATCAGATGGCCGGCCTTGTTCAGCAGTGTATGACAGTCACGGCTCAGGTGCCGCAGCATGACGCGTTTGCCAGCAGCTTCGTATTTGGCGGCGATGTTTTCGATAGCCTGCAGCGCGGATTGGTCCACCACACGGCTGGCTGCAAAGTCGATGATGACGGTCTCGGGGTCGTTTGTTACGTCGAACAGCTCCACGAAGCCCTCGGACGAACCAAAGAACAGCGGGCCCTGAATTTCATAGACCTTCGCCCCTTCTTCCGTTTCCGAGTCGCGCGTAACCGCGTGGATGCGTTTGGCGTTATTCCATGCATAAGCCAGGGCAGAGACAATCACACCGACCACAACAGCCACCGCGAGGTCTTCCATCACGGTGACGACTGTCACCAGTACGATCACGAACGCATCCATCAAAGGCACCTTGCGCATGATCTTCAGCGAATTCCAGGCGAAGGTTCCGATCACCACCATGAACATCACACCGACAAGTGCGGCCAGTGGAATCTGCTCGATCAGAGGCGAACCCACCAGGATGAAGAGCAACAGAAACAGCGCTGCAGCGATACCTGCGATACGCGTGCGCCCGCCTGACTTCACGTTGATCATCGACTGACCGATCATCGCACAACCGCCCATACCACCAAAGAAACCGGTGACTACGTTCGCTGTGCCTTGCGCGATACATTCCTGCGAGGCACCACCGCGCTTGCCGGTGATCTCACCCACAAGGTTCAGCGTCAGCAGGGATTCAATCAGACCGATTGCGGCAAGGATCAGGGCATAGGGCAGGATGATTTCAAAGGTCTCCCAGTTCAGCGGCACCATAGGTATATGGAAGCTGGGCAGGCCGCCTTCGATCGAAGCCAGATCACCGACACGCGGGACGTCCAGCCCAATGCCAATGACCAAAGCAGCGACAACAAAAATCCCGGCCAGAGGCGCTGGGATGACGCGGGTGATGCGGGGCATGATCCAGATCACAGCCATGGTCAGAGCGACCAGACCCAGCATTGTGTAGAGCTGTAGGCCCGAAAGCCACTCGCCACCGCCCATGCCGTGGCCGGTATTTTCCATGGTTCCGGGCACTTTGAATTGCCCCAGCTGCGCCAGAAAGATCACAATCGCCAGGCCGTTCACAAAGCCCAGCATCACCGGATGCGGCACAAGTCGGATGAACCGGCCCCAATGCATCGCACCTGCGATGATCTGCATAATCCCCATCAGCACCACCGTTGCGAACAGGTATTCGACCCCGTGTTGTGCGACCAGTGCGACCATGACAACCGCAAGCGCCCCGGTCGCGCCCGAGATCATGCCGGGGCGACCGCCGATCAAAGCAGTGATCAGACCGACCAGAAAAGCTGCGTAAAGCCCGACCAGAGGGTGCACCCCGGCGACAAAGGCAAAGGCCACGGCTTCGGGGACCAGCGCCAAGGCGACGGTGAGACCGGACAGCAACTCGATCCGCAGGCGCGAGACAGTCAGCCCCTCATCCGGAACCCAGCGCAGATCGGGTTTGGCTATACGATTGGCAAAGCTTGCCAGCATGGCTCGGGGCATGGATCGGTCCTGTTGGTCGGTTTTGTTCGCGCGAAAGGGGCCTTCTAGCGGTCAAACCGGTCTTGAGATACCGCGCCAGGCGGGACCCTGATATGCGCCCTGCGCATAGCTTGACCCAAGCACACACAAACCGTTGAACCCACTTGTCAAATGAAGCTGTGGCCCGCAGAACTCACACAGCAGGAATTTTCAATGGAGAGCACTCGTGACCCAAACAAAAATCGCCGTCATTGGAGGATCGGGCATTTATGACATCGATGGTCTGGAGAATGCCGAGTGGGTCACAGTAGAAACGCCATGGGGCGATCCGTCGGATCAGATATTGACCGGGTCGCTGGATGGTGTGGAAATGGCGTTTCTACCACGTCACGGGCGCGGCCACGTGCATTCACCAACCGACGTCCCCTATCGCGCCAATATCGATGCGCTCAAGCGGCTGAAGGTGACGGATGTGATCTCGGTTTCGGCCTGCGGATCGTTTCGTGAACACATGGCACCGGGCGATTTCGTAATCGTGGATCAGTTCATCGACCGGACTTTTGCCCGCGAGAAAAGCTTTTTCGGCACAGGATGTGTTGCCCATGTCAGCGTGGCGCATCCGACTTGCCCGCGCCTGTCGGACGCTTGTGAGACTGCTGGCAAGTCCGCAGGGATCAATATCCATCGCGGCGGCACCTATCTTGCGATGGAAGGGCCGCAGTTTTCATCGCTGGCGGAGTCGAAGATGTATCGCGAGCAATGGGGCTGTGACGTGATCGGTATGACTAACATGCCCGAGGCGAAACTCGCCCGCGAGGCAGAGCTTTGTTACGCCTCCATCGCCATGGTCACCGATTATGACAGCTGGCACCCGGATCATGGTGAGGTCGACGTGACCGCCATCATCGCCACCCTCACCGGAAACGCAGAAAAGGGCCGCGCGCTCGTCAAAGGTCTGCCTGCTTTGCTGGGGACCGACCGTGCGCCCTGCCCGCATGGCTGCGACCGGGCGCTGGAGTATGCCATCCTGACCGCGCCTGAAAAGCGCGATCCGGAATTGTTGGCCAAGCTGGATGCTGTGGCTGGGCGGGTGTTATAAACTCAGTACTGCGACAGTTTCTTTTGCACTTCGTCCCATAGGCCACGCGACCACAAATCGTTGTGGGTGCCGTCGGGGATCACGTAAATCTGCGCGGTATCAGACATCTCGGCCAGAGCTTTTCCGTGATGCAGTGGAATAGTTTCATCCTCGGTGCCGTGAAAAATCAACGTCGGCACCGAGATCTGTTCGATAAGATCACGTGTGGCGAACTGATCCCTCATCAAGGCTGAGACCGGCAGGAAAGGATAGCGTTCCGCCGCGACATCAACGGTTGCAGTGAACGGGGCCTCAAGCACCAGAAGTTCTGCATCAGGACGCTCGGCAGCCACAGCGGCGGCAATGCCGGTGCCAAGGCTCTGACCGTGCAGCACCACAGCTTCGCCTTGACCCGCCAGCCTGTCATAGAGCTGAACTCCATCAGAGATCAGCGCCAGTTCCGAGGGCTCGCCTTCGCTGCCCGGAAAGCCGCGATAGCTGGGGGCAAGCAGCCCGTAGCCCGAGTTGAGGATTTCGCGCAGCCGTTCAGCGCGGTCCCCCAGATTGCCGCTTTGGCCGTGGAAGAATAGGACGGTCGGTGCATCCGGGATTGCAGCGGGTGCAGCCCAGACCGTCAGGGCAGTACCATCAGCCATTGTCAGCGACAGCGCATCAACATCCGCCAACCCCACCGAAGCCGGATCCGGTAACGTACCTTCGGGTTTGTACAGCAGAGATTGCTGGTTGAAAAACATGTATCCGAGGACGCCCGCATACAAGATCGCCGCGGCCAACAGCAGTCCTACCAAGATTCTTTTGAGGCGCTCGACACCGGATCTGGCGCGGCCGGTATCGGCCTCAGCGTGTTGGGTTTGAACCATGGCTCCCTCCTTTGGGTCGCATTGCGAGAGTGGGGTACATTGGAGGCGTTTCAAGATGCATAAGCCAAGCTTCATCCAATCTTAAACCTGTTGCGGCAATCCCAGACCGCATTGCACGCCTGAATTCCCTGCCCCATGTCCTCGGTATTTAGGCGACCCCGGCTTCACAAATCCGAACGCCAACCCGTTGGAGTCGGTGTTTCACCACGAGAATGTGCCCGCAAAGCCTTGACCAATACGTCGTGCCAAGGCTTGCTGTGGGAAACACTCTAATAGGATACTCCATGTCCATTGAAATCTGGCTGGCCTTTGTGGCCGCTTCGACCGCGCTGTTGCTGATCCCAGGCCCGACCGTGTTGCTGGTGCTTAGCTATGCGCTGTCGAAAGGACGCAGTGTGGCGGTTGCCTCGGCCACTGGGGTCGCATTGGGGGATTTGGTGGCGATGACCGCGTCGCTGCTGGGGCTGGGGGCGCTGGTGCTGGCCTCTGCCACACTGTTTACCGTGCTGAAATGGGTTGGGGCAGCCTATCTTGTCTGGCTTGGTGTCAAACTCCTGCGCAGCGCGCCGTCGGGCGGGCTGCAAGCAATTGAAACCGAACGTGACGTGACCGCCCGCAGTGTTTTTGGCCATGCCGCTGCAGTCACCGCGCTGAACCCGAAGTCCATTGCCTTCTTCATCGCTTTCGTACCGCAATTCTTGCGTCCGGCCGAGCCTTTGGGTCCGCAATTCGCGATCCTGATCGCAACATTTGTGGGTCTCGCGGGGCTGAACGCGCTGGCCTATGCGCTGCTGGCGGACAAGCTGCGCCGTATGATCGGACGCGCAAATGTCATCACGACCATGACCCGGTTCGGAGGGTTGACCCTGATCGGAATGGGCATCGCCACAGCGGTTCTGCGCCGCCCGGCGTGATTTCAGTTTTCAGCGTTTTCCTTCATGAACCCCCGGATAAACCGGCGAATTTCCCGGGCGGCAGAGGTGTCTAGATCCCTGCACAGCTCGACGAATGCATCGCGCTCATCCTTGTCGAGGCGCAAAACCAACTGACTGTTTTTCTTGGTAGATTTCTTTCCATCTTTCTTGGTCACACGTCCAGTCCCCGTCCTGCCCTTGATTCTATGTGCGATGCATTGTATATACATAGAATATAAAATGTAGATATCGCGCACATAACAGCAAAAGTGAGATTAAAGCAATGAACCTTCATGTCGCGCAAGCCATTCTTCTTCGGGATCAACGCAACTGGCGCAAGCCGCACCTGTCCTGGCTTCCGAACGCGCTGTATCGCTACTACGGCCTGCCTAACGCCATGCGCGGCCGCAGCAAGTAGCCGCAGGGGCCAGAGTTCTCTTGCATGACCGCACCTTATGGGCGAAATACCCCGCGCGTGTTTGATGCCAAAGGGGTGGCCCATGTCCAGAAACAAAACGGTCAAGGATTACATTCGGACCATCGTCGATTTCCCGCATGAGGGGATCATGTTCCGCGATGTCACCACCCTGTTTGCCGACCCGCGTGGGTTCCGCATGGCAATTGACCAGATGTTGCACCCTTACGCGGGTGAGCGTATCGACAAGGTCGTTGGCCTTGAGGCGCGCGGCTTCATTCTAGGCGGTGCGATTGCCCACCAGCTGAGCGTTGGATTCGTGCCGATCCGCAAAAAGGGCAAACTGCCCGGCACCACGATCAGCCAGGACTACAAACTGGAATATGGCGAGGCGATCGTCGAAATTCACGATGACGCCATCCAGCCGGGTGAGAAGATCCTGGTCGTTGATGATCTTCTGGCTACCGGAGGCACCGCTGCGGCCGGGATCAAGCTGATCGAACGGCTGGGTGGCGAGATCATCTCATGCGCGTTCATCATCGATCTGCCCGAACTGGGTGGTCGCAAGGCACTGGAAGATTTGGGCATGGACGTGCACGTTCTGTGCGAGTTCGAAGGGCTCTGATCTCCACAAAATTCACAAACTCGTGACTGGAAATCGCGTGCGCCGCAGGCTTAGCGCGATTGGGGTCACATTCAAGAAACAGTTGCCTCTGGATTCTGTGATCTTGTCGCGACCTGACTGCGTACCCCGAATGATGCCACCTAAGGCATTCTCAACAAGGGAAATCATGTCATGTTGCGCAAATTCGCTGTTGCTGGAGTTGCCAGTCTTCTGTTGACCACCTCTGCTTTGGCAGATGGGCACGCCAAGGATATCGTCGATACTGCGGTGGGCGCGGGCAGTTTTGAAACGCTCGTCGCTGCCGTTCAGGCCGCCGAACTGGTTGAAACGCTGAAAGGCGAAGGGCCGTTCACCGTTTTCGCCCCAACGGATGAGGCTTTTGCAGCGCTGCCCGAGGGCACGGTCGAAAATCTTCTGAAGCCCGAAAACAAGGACCAGTTGGTTGCAGTGCTGACCTATCACGTTGTCCCGGGCAAAGTGATGTCGGGTGATCTGTCCGATGACATGACCGCCGCCACCGTGCAGGGCGGAGATATCACCATCGATCTCGACAATGGCGTCATGGTGAATGATGCCAACGTTGTGCAAGCCGATATCGAAGCCGAGAACGGTGTGATCCATGTGATCGACAAGGTCATTCTGCCCGCGTCGTAAAGAACCGCAGCGCCCCGGTATACGTCCGGGGCGCGTCTATTAGGCCAGAACCGCCCCGGGGTTCATAATCCCCTGAGGATCAAGCGCTGTTTTAATCGCCCTCATGGCCTGCAACTTGACCGGATCACCATAGCGTTCCAGATCATCTGTTTTGAGCCGACCCACACCGTGTTCGGCGCTGACCGATCCACCAAATTCATGAACCAGATCATGTACCGCGCGTTTGACCGCGCCCCGCTGTCCGACAAAATCCGCCTTATCCTGCCCGGCGGGTGGAAACACGTTATAGTGCAGATTACCGTCGCCCAGATGTCCAAAGCAGTTTACGCGAAACGGCCCCTGCCCGGCCACCACATCCGCACCGCGCCGAATGAACTCTGGAATGCGGGAAATCGGGACCGAGATATCATGGCTGGAAACTGATCCGATCAGCCGGTTGGCCTCGGGGATGCGCTCGCGCACGGCCCAGAGTTCGGACCGCTGTGCTTCGCTCTGCGCGATGACCGCATCGCGGACCAGATCGCGCTCATCAGCGGCGACATAAATCGCCTCAAGCATGTCCGAAGGGTCTTGGCCGACCGACAAGCCCAGCTCGATCAACACACTCCATTCCGGTGTTGCCTCAAAGGGTTGCCGCACGTCGGGCAAAACCTCGGTCAGGAATTCGAGGCCCTGCCCATGGATCAGCTCAAACGTACTGACCGCTTCCCCCACTTGATCCCGCGCCACTGACAACAGATCAATGGCAGCCCCGGGTGAGGAGACCTGAAACATTGCGGTTCCAACGCCCCTGGGTCGCGGGAACAGCTTCAACGCCGCCGCCGTAATTATGCCAAGTGTCCCTTCGGACCCGATCATCAGGTTACGCAGGTCATAACCGGTGTTGTCCTTACGCAACCGGCTAAGCCCATGCCAGATCTCACCACTGGGCAATACCACCTCAAGCCCCAGGCACAGATCGCGCGCATTGCCATAGCGCAGCACATTCACGCCACCCGCATTGGTGGCCAGATTGCCGCCAATCCGGCAAGAACCCTGCGCAGCCAGCGACAGGGGAAATAGACGGTCCGCGTCTTCAGCGGCAGTCTGGACGTCGGCCAGAATGGCACCGGCCTCGGCCACAAGTATGTTCTCGGTGGGGTAAGTCGCCCGTATCGCCGTCATCCGTTCCAGGGAAACGATCAAAGGGACAGGACCATCCGGAACAACCTGCCCTCCTACCAGGCCGGTGCCGCCGCCATAAGGGACAACAGGCACCCGAGCGTCTGCGGCCAATTGCACCAAAGCCGACACATCTTCCACAGTGCGCGGCAAGGCAAGCAAACCGGGCTGCCCGACAAACCGCTGACGCGGCTCTTCAAGGTAACGATCTGCAATCGGGCGCAAAACGTCAGCACCCAATCGGGCTCTGATTGCTTCGGCAAGGCGGCTGTCTGCAGGGTTCAGTTTCATGGCTCTTCCCTGCCAAAGGCCACGGGCCGCGACAAGCCCTATTCCAGCTCTATCAGGTACTGAGGCTCCAGCACCACAACCGTCGGCCTGTCGGGCAGCGTGCGCAACGAGACGACAATCTCGGACACCCCATCCCGTTCAACCGGGAATTCATCCCGAATATCCACCAAAAACCGCTGGAGCGAAAAGTCCGAGAACCAATGCATCGGGATAATGACCGAGCTTTTGAGGCGTTTCAGAACCTGAACCATCTCGGGCAAGGGCATCGTGGTGCCTCCGTCCACCGCCGCCATGACCACATCCAGCCGACCCAGTGCAGCGAATTGTTCATCCGACGGAATGTGATGCAGATGCCCCAGATGGCCGATGCACAACCCTTCGACCTCGAACACAAAGATCGAGTTTCCGCGATCTTCAATACCGCCATAGGCCGAACGGATATCGGTCGACACATTGCGAATCAGCATCTCACCCAGATCAAGATGGTGCTCGATGCCTTCGCCGAACTCGCCCCAGCCCGGCAAGACATACGGGATGGCCGGATCGGGATGGGCAGTCCAGTGGGTGCTGTGCGCATGGTTCATTGTGACCACGTCAGGAATTAGCGCAGCGCCTCCGATAAAACCGGTGAAATCGGTCACCGCGTTCAGCCCGCCCTGTGTCTGGATCAGAAACGATGCATGCGCGACATAGCTGATACGAACCGAAAACTCGGGCACGGGATCCTGCCACGCCGCTTTGTGAAGATATTCAATCCCCGGTGCCGCATCTGCGATGGCGATACAGTGACTAGGCCGCCGCTCCTGCGCCACAGCCCCGCCTGCAATCATCATCAGTCCCGCAACAAACCGCCACATAGGGCAAGTGTAGCGCAATGGGCCAACAAGTCATGCCCTTGTTGATCTGGCCACGGATATCTCCATGACAGGAGGCTTGCCATGCCTGGCGGCAGAGCCCTCTAGCCTGCCTCAGTCTTGCCCCGACGATCGGACCTTAGGCTGGCATACAGAACATGCGTTCGCCAGCGCCCATTGATCTGCAGATAAGACTGCGCCACGCCTTCGTATTTGAAGCCTGAGCTTTCCAGCAGACCGCGAGAGGCCTTGTTCTCAGGCAAACACGCGGCCTCGATCCGGCTTAAATCCAGACGGGTGAAGGCGTGATGAACAACGGCGCCAATTGCTTCGCGCATGAACCCCTGACGCGCAAAGGCCTGCCCGGTCCAATAGCCCAAGGTGCCAGCCTGCGCCGGACCACGGCGAACATTGTCCAACGTGATCGCCCCTAGCAGAATATTGTCTGTGCGACGAAACAGGAACAGAGGTATCGCCGTTCCACTCGCGACTGAGCGCTGGGCCCAATAGACCCGGTTGGTAAACGACTTTCGGCTCAGATGGTCCTTGGCCCAAACCGGCTCCCACGGCACCAGATAGTCCTTTGAAGCACGCCGCAAGGCGGTCCAGTCGTTGAAGTCGGAATGCATGGGCGGGCGCAGCGTCAAGCGCTCGGTTTCGAGTTTCAGCTTGCGTCTGCCTAACAGCATCACGCCGCACGCCTCTCCTGCAGATCCACCAGCGTCGGTGCGCCCGAGACCGGCCCATACAACGCCAGCGCTGCAGGGGCTTTGACTGCCATGTCTTCGGCAAAGGCACGCACGTCCTCGGTGCTGACCGCATCGATCTTGGCCACGGTGTCCTCAAGCGAGGGCACACGTCCCCAGATCTGCACCAGCCGCGCCAGCCGTTCGGCCCGGTTCGACGGGCTTTCCAGCCCCATCAGCATCCCGGCCTTCATCTGGGCCCGCGCACGGGCAACCTCTTCTGCGCTCATGTCTTCGGCAGCGCGCTTCATCTCGTCGATGGTAATCGTCGCCAATTCGCCCACCTGATCGGCCGAGGTGCCTGCGTAAATCGTTGTCGTACCGGTATCCGCATAAGCACCGGTCTGAGCAAAGATCGTATAACAAAGCCCGCGCGTTTCGCGCACTTCCTGAAACAGGCGCGAGGACATGCCTCCACCCAGAGCGGTCGAGTAAATCTGGGCCGTATAGATCGCATCATCGCGATAGCCCGGACTTTCCAGCGCCAGCGCGAAATGCGCCTGCTCCAGTTCTTTCTCCTGCCGCGCCTCACCACCAGTGAACCGCGCAGCGTCGGGGATCAGACCCTTGCGCGGCTGCAGGTGGCCGAACATCTCTTCGGCCAGTTTCATCAGCGCATCGTGGTCCACAGCTCCAGCTGCAGACAGGATCATCTGTTCCGGCCCATAGTGCTCAGCCACAAAACCCGACAAGTCCTCACGGGAAAACGCACTGACGCGCTCGGTCGGGCCCAGAATGGTGCGGCCAAGGGGTTGGTCGTGATAGCTCTGCTCTTGCAGCCAGTCAAAGATTACATCGTCAGGTGTGTCATAGGCCTGACCGATCTCCTGCAGGATCACTCCGCGCTCGACCTCGATCTCGCGCGGGTCGAACACCGGGTTCAGGACGATGTCGCCGATGACATCCATGGCCAGCGCCACATCGTCCTTCAGTACGCGTGCATAATAGGCCGTAACTTCGCGCGAAGTATAGGCGTTGATGTACCCGCCCACATCCTCGATCGCTTCGGCGATTTGCAGCGCAGAACGCCGCTGGGTTCCCTTGAACGCCATATGCTCAAGGAAATGCGCGATACCGTTCTGCTCGATCCGCTCGTGCCGCCCACCGGCGGTTACCCAGATGCCGATGGCCGCAGATTGCAGCCCCGGCATATGTTCACTGACGATACGAAATCCGTTCTTCAGTTGGTCCTGTCTGACTGTCACTCAGCAATATGCCTTCTGATATGATCCTCAAGGGCACCCAGATCGTTCGCAACGCGGGTCACCCGTTCCGGACGTTCATACAGATCAGACATGCGGGATGGAAGAGGCGGATGTTCGCCGCTTGCCTTCTCGACCGCCGCCGGGAACTTCGCGGGATGCGCGGTTGCGAGCGTGATCATGGGCACATCGGCAGCGCGGTGGTCTTCAGCCACTTTGATCCCAACGGCGGTGTGCGGACAAACCAACTCGGCGCTGTGGACCATCGTGCGCCTGATCGTCTCAAGCGTCTCGTCCTCAGAAACGCGGCCCGAGTCAAAGCTTTCTCGCAGAGCCTCCATCGCGCCTTGGCTGACATTGAAACCTCCGCTCTTGAGTTCGTCCATCAACTGAGCGACTGCGCCGCCATCTTCGCCATAGGCGTAGTACAGTGCGCGCTCAAAGTTCGAGCTAACCTGAATATCCATTGAAGGGCTGATTGAGGGGATTGTATCGCCCTTGAAATATCCCTCGCCGGAGAGACAGCGATGCAGAATATCGTTCTGGTTGGTCGCCACCACCAGACGATCGATGGGCAGCCCCATGCGTTTGGCCAGATAGCCTGCGAAGATATCGCCGAAATTCCCTGTCGGCACGGTGAAGCTGACCTTGCGATGTGGCGCGCCGAGGCTGACGGCGGCGGAGAAATAGTAAACGATCTGTGCCAACACGCGGGCGAAGTTGATCGAATTGACGCCTGCAAGTTTCACACCGTCGCGGAAATCAAAGTCGTTGAACATGTCTTTGAGCGCGGCCTGACAGTCATCGAAATCGCCGTCTACCGCCAAAGCGTGCACATTACTGTCTGCAGGCGTAGTCATCTGACGGCGCTGCACTTCGGACACACGGCCATGTGGGAACAGGATGAACACATCCACCGCATCCAGCCCACGGAACGCTTCGATTGCGGCTGAACCGGTGTCACCGCTCGTCGCGCCGACAATGGTCACGCGATCTTCGCGCCGTTTGAGCGCAACCTGGAACAGCTGGCCGATTAGCTGCATGGCAAAATCTTTGAAAGCCAGTGTGGGTCCGTGAAACAGCTCCAGCAGAAAATGGTTCTCGTTCAGCTGCTTCAAGGGCGCGCGGGCGTCATGGCCGAAGCCCTCATAAGCGCGCGCAATGATCTTTTTAAACTCATCATCAGAGAACGAGCCACTCACATAGGGCCACATCACGCGGAATGCGATTTCTTCGTAGGACAAGCCAGCCAACGCAGCAATTTCGTCCTGCGACATCACCGGAATTTCAGCGGGCAAGTACAGACCACCATCACGGGCCAGTCCGGTCAGCATCGCCTCTTCAAAGGTCAGTTCGGGCGCCTGCCCGCGGGTTGAGATGTATTTCATGTCGCGTCACTTTCGGAATTGGCACGGCTGCGCCACAGGAAGTATCCGGTCATTGCGGCCCAGACCAGAGCAAGACCAAACCAGATGATTGCATATTGCAAATGATCGTTGGGGATGCCCGCCGTATCCACCGGCATTGGCGTTACATTCGGATCGGTTTCCGAGCGGGCAATTAGCAACACCGGCTCAGCCCCCAGCGCGGCGGCCAGATTGGGCACATCACGGGCGAACCAGATGTTGCCGTCAATATCTGCGTCAGGCGTGTAGCCATCAACTTCATCGGGCCAGTGCAGGTTGCCGGTGATTTCCATCGGGCCAGTCAGGCGAACAGCCTGCTTGGCAGTGGTCGGCACAAAGCCGCGATCCACCAGAATAGTCCGGTCGTCGGTGGTAAAGGACTGGATGATCCGATACCCCGGCCCCACCTGCTTGACCGAAACCAAAACGTGGATCTCGCCCGGTTCGATCTCGCCTGTCACCGTCACCGGCAGGTATTTGTGCGCATCTTCGGACACCTGCAATGGCATGTCGACAGGATCGGCAGCGATGCGGCTTTCGATCTCGGCCAGCACCTCCTGTTTCCAGGTCAGCCGCTGCAGTTGCCAAGTGCCCAGCGACAGCAGCAGGCCCAGACCGGCAAAGCCGAAGATCAGCAGAAACAGAATGCGACGCATATTGGGATCAGACCTTGTTGCGTGAACCGGCGCCTTGTTAAGGGGCACGTGAACCGAAGTGCAACCATGTAATTGTATGGGGCGCAATCTTGCGCCCCTGATTGAGAAAAAGCCGCCCCATGGGGCGGCTTTTGCAATTGGATCACCTGCGTGGCGTTACATCAGCGGGGCCTGACCCCAGATGTAGACGGCGAAAAACAGGAACAGCCAGACGACGTCAACGAAGTGCCAATACCATGCGGCAGCCTCAAACCCGACGTGTTTCTCGGGCGTAAAGTCCCCCTTCAGGGCGCGGATCAGACAGACCGACAGGAAGATGGTGCCGATAATCACGTGCGCGCCGTGGAAACCGGTTGCCATGAAGAAGTTCGAATAGAACTGATCGCCACCGAACTTCCAGCCTTCATGGGCCAGCAGCTCATAATACTCATAGCCTTGCAGGAGGGTGAACGCTACGCCCAGTGCGATGCCGATGGACAACCCCTGTACCAGTGCCTTGCGGTCGTTATTGTGTACAAGAGCATGGTGGGCCCAAGTAATTGCGCAGCCCGACAGCAACAGGACCAAAGTGTTGATCAGTGGAAGGTGAAACGGATCAACGGCGTGGATATCCGGCTGGATGTATTCAGTACCGGCATAGTCGTACATCGGATACATGCGATGTTTGAAGAACGACCAGAACCAGGCGAAGAAGAACATCACCTCGGACATCACGAACAGGATAAAGCCATAGCGCAGGCCAATACGCACGACCGGCGTATGATCGCCCTGACGGCTTTCGACCACGACTTCGGACCACCATGCAAACATGGTATAAAGAACCCCGACCAGCCCCATCCAGAAGATCCACGGGGTAATCCCGTGCATCCAAAGAACGGCCCCGAACAGCATCACAAATCCGCTTACCGCGCCGATCAGTGGCCAGATTGACGGGTTCAGAATGTGGTAATCATGGTCTTTTGCGTGTGCCATCAGCGTCCCTCACCTACAGGCGTTAGTTCTTGTTTGTTTCAGCCTGCACATCAAGGGCGGCATAGCCCTCGGGCAGATCAATCTCATAGAATGTATACGACAGAGTGATCGTATGCACATATTTTGCTTCGGGATCTTCGATCAGTTCGGGATCGACGAAGAACGTAACGGGCATCTCGACTCGCTCACCCGGCTCCAACACCTGTTCATCGAAGCAGAAACAGGCGATTTTCTGAAAATACCCCCCGGCGGAATAGGGCGCCACGTTGTAGGACGCCTGCCCTGCGACGGGCTTGTCGGTTGGGTTGTACGCTTCGTAGAACGCCAGACCTGTCTCACCGATACGTATTTTCATCTCGCGTTCGACCGGCTTGAATTCCCACGGCATACCCTTGGCCTTGGAGGCATCAAATCGGACCGTAACCACTTGGTCGAGAATGTCATCAGGGGCTTTCTCGGCAACCCCCGTGGTCCCTCCATACCCCGTGACCCGGCAGAACCAATTATAAAACGGCACCGCTGCCCATGCCAAACCGCCCATAAGGACGACGACGCCGACCAGTTGCGCGACCGTTTTCTGTGGCCCCGTCAACTTCATCAGTTCTGCACCTGCTGCGTCGCCAGACTAAAATCTGTGTTCGAGACCTTGACGACTGTCAGGCCGAAGATGATCACGATAAACGCGGCCAGTGTCAGGCCGACGCCCAGATTGCGGCTGAACCGTCTTTGGTGAAGTTCGTGAGTTTTGCGCAGGCTCATGACCAGCCTCCTAATCCGTAAGGTTTCAACAGGGCCTCGACGAGAATCGCGCCGAAATGCAGAAACAGGTACAGCAGCGACAGTTTGAAGAAACTGCGTTCGACCTTGAAGTTGTCGGCCTCCGAATCGTCTTCGTTTCGACGAGAAATCTGCCAGGCCCCCCGCAGAAACAAACCATTCAGAACCAGCGCAACGACCAGATAAATCGGGCCTCCGATATCCGAGAACGCAGTCCCCACCGCCAGCATCGCCAGCAACGCGGTATAGACCAGAATGTGCCAGCGCGTTGCACGGCGGCCGTGCGTGACGGTCAACATCGGCACCCCGGCATCGTCATAGTCCGAGCGCATGAACAAGGCCAACGCCCAGAAATGCGGAGGTGTCCACATGAATGTCAGGGCAAACATCAACCACGGTTCGAGAGTCATCGAGCCAGTGGCCGCGACCCATCCGATGACCGGCGGGAACGCCCCCGCGGCACCACCAATGACGATGTTCTGAGGCGTCGAGCGTTTCAGCCACATCGTGTAGACGACAACATAGAAGAAAATAGTGAAGGCCAGAAACGCCCCTGCAAACCAGTTGGTTGCCAAACCCAGCATAATCACGGACAGGCCAGACAGAGCCAGACCCAGCGCCAATGCCTCGCCTACTTCAACTTTGCCAGAGGGGATTGGACGGCCTTTGGTGCGCTTCATCACGCGGTCGATATCCGCGTCCCACCACATGTTCAGCGCGCCGGATGCACCGCCACCAATAGCGATGAACAGGATGGCGCAGAAGCCAACAAAAGGATGTATCGGAACCGGAGCCGCAAGCAGTCCGACCAAAGCCGTGAATACGACCAGCGACATAACGCGCGGCTTCAGCAGGGCGAAATAATCGCCAAAGCTGGCCTCGTCCGCGCGGGTCTGCGCAGAGACGGTGCTGGCATTGAAGCTTGCGTCGCTCATATCCGGTCCTTTTCGGGGCAAAAGCTGCGCGATTTCCGCGCAGCCCGCATGTGTTTATCTAGGCCGCGAAGGGCTTAGTTCGAGGCCACTTGGTAGGAAGCAGGCTGACCTGCATATTCTTCAAGCGCGCCCTGCAGCCACTGTTCATATGCCTCTTCGCTGACCACTTTGACAGTGATTGGCATATAGGCATGGTCTTTACCGCACAGCTCAGAGCACTGTCCGAAATAGACGCCTTCCTTGTCTGCTTCGAACCACAGTTCGGCCAGACGACCAGGAACGCCGTCCTGCTTCACGCCGAACGAAGGAATGGTCCAGGAATGGATCACGTCCGATGCAGTAACCTGCATCACGACAATCTTGCCGACCGGAACAACGACCGCGGTGTCGGTGGCGAGCAGCCATTCGTCTTCGCCATAGCCTGCATCGGCCAGCTTCGCCCGCATCGCATCGTCCAGAACAAATGGGGTTACGTCGGCATCCGCCGGGCGCGCGCCCTCGTCGAGGGTGGCCGGGTGGCCCAGGAGATAGCTATCGAAGGCAAAGTCATGGTCGACATATTCATAGGTCCAGTACCACTGGTTCCCCACGACTTTGATGGTGATATCGCCTTCAGGAATTTCCTGCTGTTTGAACAGAACCGGCAGCGAGAACGCTCCGATGAAGACCAGAATCAGGATCGGGCCCAATGTCCATGCAATCTCAACCGGAGTGTAATGCGAGAACCGAGCCGGGTTCGGGTTTACGCGCTGGTTGTAGCGTACGATGCAGTAAACCAGCAGACCCGCAACAAACACACAGATCGCGGTGATGATCACCAGAATCATGTTGTCCAGCGACTGAATCCCTTCGGCAAGGCTGGTGGCAGCAGGCTGGAACCCCATGCCGCCGTCAACCGGCTTGCCAATAATCTCAAGCTCCTGAGCCATGGCGGGAAGGCTGGAGAGGGCCGTAGCAAGCCCGGAAAGCATCAAAGCATTCTTCATTTTCTGTCCTGATCGTTTGATCTTTGCGTCTCTCGCGAAAAGGTGTGAATCGGTCGCACCTCTCCCGTTGTCTTTGGCCGCGTTAAAAACCATATTCCGTCGGGTAGATAAAGCAAAATGCTTGCGTCAAACAGACGCTATTTTTGATCTGGATCAAACCCGAAAGGTCACAACTGATGACTCAGGCCCCGTTTCGCCCGTTTGAAAGCGTTCTTCCCAAGGATGAAGCGCTTGCTGTACTGAAGGCTGCAACTGATGGCGCCGAGGATGGGGAACTGTTCGTAGAACGGCGCAAATCCGAATCTTTGGTGTTTGATGACGGCCGATTGCGCACGGCCTCTTACGACGCTTCCGAGGGATTCGGTCTTCGCGCGGTGCAGGGTGAAGTGGCTGGATACGCGCATTCAACGGATGTTTCGATTCCCTCTCTGAAGCGTGCAGCCGAAACCGCGCGGTTGGCGGTCGGCGATGGTGGTGGGACGCTGGCCGGGCCACCACGTGCCACCAATACCAGGTTATATACCGATGAAGACCCGATCGAATCCGCCGCCTTCCCGGTCAAAATCGAGACACTGCGCGAGATAGACGCTTTTACCCGTGATCTGGATTCCCGGGTTGTGCAAGTCAGCGCCACGATTGCCGCTGCAGTGCAGGAGGTCGAGATTCTTCGCCCCGATGGTGTGCAGGTGCGCGATATACGCCCGATGACCCGCCTGAACATCTCGGTTATAGTAGAACAGAACGGCAGGCGCGAAAGCGGCTCTGCCGGAGGTGGCGGACGTGTTGGGCTGGATGGCTTGATCGATCCCTCAGACTGGCAAGATAAGGCGCGTGAGGCTCTGCGGATCGCGATGGTCAATCTGGATGCCGTCCCTGCACCTGCCGGCGTGATGGAAGTCGCGTTGGGCCCCGGTTGGCCCGGTATTCTGTTGCACGAGGCCATCGGCCACGGGCTTGAAGGTGATTTCAACCGCAAGGGCAGTTCCGCTTTTGCCGGGCTGATGGGGCAGCAGATCGCTTCGAAAGGTGTAACAGTCGTGGATGATGGGACGATTGCAGACCGACGCGGTTCGATATCAGTGGATGACGAGGGTACACCCAGTTCGCGTACAGTTCTGATCGAGGATGGAATCCTCACCGGATATATGCAGGACCGCCAGAACGCACGCCTGATGGGCGTTTCTCCAACCGGGAACGGCCGGCGTCAAAGCTATGCCCATAAACCGATGCCGCGCATGACCAATACGATCATGTTGGGTGGCGATGCCGATCCGGCCTCGTTGGTGGCAGATATCAAAGACGGCATCTGGGCTGTGGGCTTCGGCGGTGGCCAGGTCGACATCACCAACGGCAAGTTCGTGTTCTCCTGCACCGAGGCATATCGTGTCGAGAACGGCAAGATCGGCGCTCCGGTCAAAGGCGCGACGCTGATTGGCGACGGCCCCTCGGCGCTAAAACGCATTCGGGGACTGGGCAATGACATGGCGCTGGATCCCGGCATGGGCACATGTGGCAAGGATGGGCAATGGGTGCCGGTCGGTGTCGGCCAACCTACCGTTTTGATGGATGGGCTGACTGTGGGCGGCTCTGCCACCTGAGTCGGCCCAAAACGAGAATCGAGGCGCGAAGGGTTAACACACTACCCTTCGCGTCAAATCAAAAACTCATCCATGGATATGTGAGCCAAGATAATTCGCACGAATTTTCTTTCTTTCTTTCAATGACATAATCATCTCTCCGAGGGATGGGTTCGAAAAATACTGATCTAATTTTCTAAGATTCACAGGCTGTTAACCCGCTGCACCGTAAACCAGTTTTGCAATCAGGCGGAGCATCGGATGACCGAAGAGCAGCTTTCTTCCAATCACCCCCCACTCCCACCCACCACGGAAGAGGACCGGTTTTCCTGGCTCCGTCTGTTGCGCTCACGCAAAGTAGGGCCGGCAACATTCCGGCGCTTATTGCGCGAACATGGCTCGGCGCAGAACGCGCTGGCCGCGTTGCCGGAAATGGCGCGCGCTGCCGGGATCGAGGATTATGAAATCTGCCCGCCCGGCGTAATTGAGGCGGAGCTCAAGGCCGCAAAGGTCGCCAAAGCGCGGCTTTTGTGCCTTGGGGCCGCCGATTACCCTTACGCGTTATGTGACCTTTCGGATGCGCCCCCGATGCTTTGGGCAATCGGCGATCCGTCGATCTTGAAACGCCGGGCAATTGCCATGGTCGGGGCACGGAACTGTTCTTCGCTGGGCGCGCGCATGGCGCGGGCGTTGGCGACGGATCTGGGTAAGCAAGACTATGTCGTGGTCTCGGGGCTTGCCCGCGGCATTGACACCTCGGCGCACCTCGCCGCGTTGGCGACCGGTACTGTGGCAGTGTTGGCAGGTGGGGTTGATGTGATCTATCCGGCCGAAAATGCCGATCTGGCGCGAGATATCGCAGACACCGGACTTCGTCTGTCTGAACAACCGATGGGCACAACACCTCAGGCACGACATTTTCCGCGCCGCAATCGCGTTATCTCGGGTCTGGCGCAGGCAGTGGTCGTTGTCGAGGCCGCGGCGAAATCCGGCAGCTTGATCACCGCGCGGGACGCCCTGGACCAAGGGCGCGAGGTTCTGGCCGTGCCCGGCCATCCCTTTGACGCCCGCGCGGCAGGATGCAATCTGCTGATCCGAGACGGGGCGACACTCGTCCGCAATGCAGAAGACGTGATTGAAGCTTTGCCCAAGCAACAGCTACAATCTTCTGCCCAACAAATCCCACCGCTTGGACCCGAGGCAGACTCAGCCGAAATCACGCCCCAAGCCTTGCACGAGGCGATTCTGACTCGACTTGGCCCATCTCCGATCGCGGAAGACCAGTTGATCCGAGACATCGCTGCATCTGCGGGCGAAGTCGGCCCTGTGTTGGTCGATCTGGAGCTTGAGGGCAAGATTCAGCGGCAACCAGGCGGCCTGCTGTCACTTTGCGCCTAAGCTATCGAATGGATTCGGCACCTGATTCCGCGAGCGGCACGACCAGATCAGGCTTTAATACAAAGTATTTTTTGTGGTGAAAACGAACGCATTGACAATTCGATCTTGCCCCACACATTTTGCACGGTCATACAAAGCGCAAAATCCGTCGAGCGAGGATTCCTCTTAAATGCCCGTAGTTGTTGTAGAATCTCCGGCCAAAGCAAAAACGATCAATAAATATCTTGGCCCCGACTACACCGTTTTGGCCTCATATGGCCATGTGCGGGACCTGCCGCCGAAGGATGGGTCGGTCGATCCCGAGCATGAATTTTCAATGAAATGGGAGGTCGGCAATGACAGCCGTAAGCATGTCAAGGCGATCGCCGACGCTCTGAAAGAAGACAACGCACTGATCCTCGCGACTGACCCTGATCGCGAAGGCGAGGCAATCAGCTGGCACCTGCAAGAAGCGCTGACCAAGCGGCGTTCGATCAAGAAGGACACGCCAGTCAGCCGCGTGACGTTCAACGCGATCACCAAGGACGCCGTGACCGAGGCGATGCAGAACCCGCGTGAGGTCGATATGCCGCTGGTCGAGGCCTATCTGGCCCGCCGCGCGCTGGACTATCTGGTAGGGTTCAACCTGTCGCCCGTTCTGTGGCGCAAGTTGCCGGGTGCCCGTTCAGCGGGGCGCGTGCAATCGGTCTGCCTGCGCCTCATCGTCGAACGCGAGATGGAGATCGAAGCCTTCAAGCCGGTCGAATACTGGTCGGTCAAGGCTGTGTTCGAGACGCCTCGGGGCCAGACCTACGAGGCGCGTCTAGTCACGCTGGCAGGCAAGAAACTGGACAAGCACGATCTAGCGAATGCAACGCAAGCCGAACTGGCGGTTCAGGCGATCACCAGCCGTGATCTGAGCGTGACATCGGTCGAGGCCAAGCCTGCCGCGCGCAACCCGTCTGCCCCGTTCATGACGTCGACCTTACAGCAAGAAGCCAGCCGCAAGTTCGGCATGGGCGCACGCCATGCGATGCAGGTGGCCCAGCGGCTGTATGAGGCCGGATACATTACCTACATGCGAACCGACGGTATCGACATGGCCCCCGAGGCCGTGGCGGCAGCGCGCGATGCAATCGCCGACCGTTATGGTGCGGAATACGTGCCAGACAGCCCACGCATGTACAAAAACAAGGCCAAAAACGCTCAGGAAGCACACGAGTGTATTCGCCCGACAGATATGTCGCGCGATGCCAAGGCGCTGAAGGTGACCGATGAGGATCAGCGCAAGCTTTATGATCTGATCTGGAAACGCACCATTGCCTGTCAGATGGCTGCCGCACGACTTGAACGCACGACTGTTGAGATCACCAGCACGGACGGTCAGGTTGGCCTGCGCGCCACTGGTCAGGTGGTGCTGTTCGATGGCTTCATGCGCGTTTATGAAGAAGGCCGCGATGACGTGGTCGACGATGACGACAAGCGCTTGCCACAGATCATGCAGGGCGATCCCGCACGTTTTGCCAAGACCTCGCTGCGTGATCAGTTTGCCAAGGCCACCGCCGACTCGGAAAAGGCCGCCATTCTGGCCGAGAACGAATCCGTTCTGGCGCTGCAGCATCACACCCAACCGCCCCCGCGCTATACAGAGGCGACGCTGGTCAAACGGATGGAAGAGCTGGGGATCGGGCGTCCGTCGACCTATGCCTCGATTGTCACCACGATTCAGGATCGTGAATATGTACGTAAAGACAAGAATCGGCTGATCCCCGAAGAAAAGGGCCGGATCGTCACCATCTTCCTGCTGAATTTCTTTCGCCAGTATGTGGGCTACGAGTTCACCGCCAATCTGGAAGAAGAGCTTGACGACGTCAGCGCAGGTGAACGCGACTACAAGGATCTGCTGGGCAAGTTCTGGCGCGATTTCTCTGCCGCGATTGGTGAGACATCGGAGCTGCGTATCTCGGAAGTGCTGGACAAGCTGGACGAAGCGCTGGCACCGCAACTGTATCCGCCGCGTGAAGATGGCTCGGACCCGCGCATTTGCCCTAAATGCGGTGTTGGCCAGTTACATCTGAAAACTTCGCGCACCGGCGGGTTTGTCGGTTGTGGCAACTATCCTGAGTGCACTTATACCCGTCCGATCGCTGGTGAGGGCGCGGAAGGTGACGAGCGTTTGCTGGGCGAAGATGGGGGCGATGAGATCTGGCTGAAATCCGGTCGATTTGGGCCATATGTCCAGCGCGGAGAGCCCACGCCTGAGAACAAGAAGCCTCCTCGTGCGTCCCTGCCCCGTGGCTGGAGCAAAGACGACATGGATCTGGAGAAAGCGCTGACTCTTCTGTCCTTGCCCCGTCAGATCGGCGAGCACCCCGAAGGCGGCATGATCAGTTCGAACTTTGGTCGCTTTGGACCTTATCTAATGCATCAGTTGGCCGACGAGGCAAAGCCCGTCTACGCCAACCTCAAAGACCCGAACGATGTGTTTGAGATCGGCATGAACCGCGCCGTCGAACTGTTGGCCGAAAAACGCGCCAATCCAGGTCGCGGACGTCGGGCGGCCGCGAAGCCGCTGAAAGAGCTGGGCGACCATCCCGACGGCGGCGCGATGCAGGTGTTGGACGGGCGCTATGGGCCGTATGTGAAATGGGAAAAGGTCAACGCGACGATCCCCAAAGACATCAAACCCGAGGATGTGACCCAGAAAATGGCCATCGAACTGGTCAATGAACGCGCGGCCAAGAAAGGCACAAAGAAAAAGGCAGCCCCCAAGAAGAAAGCTGCTGCCAAGAAGACCACCAAGAAAGCAAGTTAGGTAGAAATACCACCTGACCCTTGGATTCGTTGACTTCCCCGTGACGTGGCGGCACAAATCGGCCCAACACCATGTCATTGGGGGAGTTTTCCATGAAGAAAATCTATGACAATGCCGATGAGGCGCTCGATGGGGTGATATCGGACGGCATGCTGATCGCTGCGGGCGGCTTTGGGCTGTGCGGTATCCCGGAAATGCTGCTTGAAGCAATCAAGGCCTCAGGCGCGAAGGATCTGACATTTGCCTCGAATAACGCAGGTGTGGATGATTTTGGCATCGGCATCCTACTGCAAACCAAGCAGGTCAAAAAGATGATCAGCTCTTACGTTGGGGAAAACGCCGAATTCATGCGCCAGTATCTGAGTGGAGAACTGGAGCTGGAATTCAATCCACAAGGCACACTGGCCGAGCGGATGCGGGCCGGTGGCGCTGGCATCCCCGGGTTTTACACCAAGACGGGCGTGGGAACGGTGATCGCGGAAGGCAAAGAGCACAAGGAATTCAACGGCGAGACCTATATCATGGAGGAAGGCATCTTCGCCGACCTCGCGATCGTAAAGGCGTGGAAAGCCGATGACACCGGAAACCTCGTGTTCCGCAAGACCGCCCGCAACTTTAACGTGCCCGCAGCGACTTGCGGCAAGATTTGTGTGGCTGAGGTTGAAGAAATCGTCCCGCGCGGCTCGCTGGACCCGGATGGCATCCACCTGCCCGGCATCTATGTGCATCGCATTATCCAAGGCAGCCACGAAAAGCGCATCGAACAGCGCACCACCCGCAAGAAGGAGGACGCATAATGCCCTGGGATCGCAATCAGATGGCCGCACGTGCGGCAGAAGAGCTGGAAGACGGCATGTATGTGAACCTCGGCATCGGTATTCCGACGCTGGTGGCGAACTATGTAGGGGACAAGGACATCACCCTACAGTCCGAAAACGGTATGCTGGGCATGGGGCCTTTCCCGTTTGAGGGCGAGGAAGACGCTGACCTGATCAACGCGGGCAAGCAGACGATTACCGAACTGTCCCGCACCTCTTACTTCGATAGCGCGACCTCGTTCGCCATGATCCGAGGCGGCAAGATCGCCGCTGCGATTTTGGGTGCGATGGAAGTGGACGAGAAAGGAGACCTGGCCAACTGGATGATTCCCGGCAAGCTGGTCAAAGGCATGGGCGGCGCGATGGATCTGGTCGCTGGCGTTGGTCGCGTGATCGTAGTGATGGATCACACCAACAAGCATGGTGATTCAAAAGTGCTGAAGGAATGCACGCTGCCTCTGACTGGCCAAGGCGTTGTGGATCGCATCATCACCAATCTGGGTGTTCTGGATGTCGTCGAAGGCGGCCTGAAGATCGTCGAACTGGCCGATGGTGTCAGCGAGGACGAGATGCGAGGAGCGACTCAGGCAACAATCGTAGATTGACCTCAGGCCAATGAAACATAAGGCCCGCTGCGATGCGGGCCTTTTTTAGTTCGAAGTCTGAAAAATGCAGGGGTCCGAAACGAACTGCGGTGTTGTTGTACATAGAGCACTCGCGACCTGAAACGCGGCCAGAACCTTGGGCACGTAGTCTCTGGTCTCGGCATAAGGTGGCACACCACTATGCTTGCGCACGGCCCCTTCGCCCGCATTGTAGCCTGCCAATACGAGAATCGGGTCATTGTCGAACTCGTTCATAAGCCAATGCAGGTATTTGACCCCACCTTCGATATTCTGTTCAGGTTTCAGGCTGTCCTCTACCCCAAAACGTTCGGCGGTAGCTGGCATCAATTGCATCAGGCCCTGCGCCCCGGCAGAACTGACAGCCTGTGTGCGGCCCGCAGATTCTACCGAGATAACGGCCAGGACAAGTGCGGGTGAGACATTGGTCCCTACGGTCGAACGTAGAATATCCACACCTCGCTTTTCTGCGATGTCTTGCAAGGTCTGCAGACGCGGCGCCGCGACACCCGTGGCAGTAAGCGCTTGAACGGCCTCTCTCAGCCTACCTGCGCTGGCCTGCGCCAGATCGGGGGATACCCGGCTCCAGAATGCTCTATAAGAGCCAACTGGCTTGGTCGCCGCCGCAATCTTCTGAGGAACCGATGGGGGCGGCTTTGCGATAGCGGCAATCTCAGGCACTTCCAGCTTGGCGCCAGTGCTGGGGGCTGATGGTGATGCTGCATGTTGTTCGGGCGTGATCTGAATCGTCACGCGCGGACGTGTCCCCGGTTTAGGGGCCTTTATGCGCTTATAGACGCCGCGCGGCTCGGTTTCGGTTGCAGTGACAGGAATCGCACCCGCCATCAGAAACACCGCTGCACCGGCGCATAATACTGCGTCCCGGAAATACATTTGCCTGCCTCGATTTCTTATCTTTTGAAGCATTTTGAACATCATAACGGCCCGCAACACCAGAAAAACCAAGCGAATTGGGGCAATTTCGCCTCAATTGCCGCCATTTTGCATCGCCCACACAACGGAAGCACAAAAAAGGTGTGATTTTTTTTATTTATTTCCAATTAGTTACCAAATTCACCAACAAAAAATTAAGCTTTGAGCAAAAAAATATTGGTTTGGCCCAATTCCTGCCACGCACAGGGGTCAAACATATATCCATACCGAGACGATCGGGAGCGGACTGAGAGAGAAAGCTCTGAAAGACGCCGAGGTTAATTAATTTTTGATCCTTTAGGAGGGACATAACATGATCAAGTTCATCAAGAACTTCCGCAAAGACGAAGACGGCGCCGTAACTGTAGACTGGGTCGTTCTGACCGCAGCTGTTGTTGGCCTGGCAGCCGTTGCTTACAACCAGATCCACAATGGTGCCAGCAGCCTGGCAGGCAACATCGATGACGCTCTGGGCTCTGCAACTGTGACGCTGCCGACGACCAACAACTAAGACTTAATCGGTCTAGTCTTAAAATTTAGGGCCATGTCTTTACACAAAGACGTGGTCCTTTTGTTTTCAAACAAGATTGATCCGGTGTAAATCAATGTTGAACAAGTTAAAGAGTTTCAGAACTGACGAGATTGGCGCAGTTGCGGTAGACTGGGTCGTCCTGACTGCTGTAGTCACAGGCCTTGCCGCAACGATGTATTTCTTCCTGAGTCAATCACTTCAGAACGCAGGACAACCAATCGTTGGTGTCGAAGTTGAAGAAATCGAGTTTGACTAACGTGAACCCGCAACAATCCGTTTTCTCTCCGTCGCTCTGCGCGAATTCACCTTTTTAAGGAATTGCAGCGGGATTGTCCGCTTTTTCGACACAATTCAAAAGTAACTTGGATGCTGAATCACTGTGACTTCGATTGTCATGGTCCAGAGAAGAAAAAGAGGGACAAATGCGAGCTGTTTTTGGACTTGTTCTTATCATCGGGGTCGCGTTGGCCGGTGGTGCTGTCTATATGGCACGCGAATACATCACGGACAATCAGGCCAAACTTGCTCAGGAACGCAAGTTGCGCGAAGAGGCGCTTGCCAATGCGCAGGCGGGCATCGTCCCGACCGTAGGCGTTTTGGTTTCGAATCGCTCCTTCAAATACGGCGAACGTTTGAACCAGGAAGATATCCGCGTCGTTCAGTGGCCTGAGGATGCGATTCCCGAGGGTGCCTTCGTGGACATGACAACCCTATTCCCGGAAATCAAAAACAATGAACGATTCGTTCTCCGCGCGATGGAGAAAGACGAAGCGATTATGGAAGTCAAAGTCACCAATCCAGGCGAGACTGCTGGCCTCAGATCACAATTGCCCAAGGGAATGCGCGCATTTGCGATAAGCGTTGATGTGGCATCTGGCGTATCGGGCTTTTTGCGCCCAGGCGATACGGTGGACGTGTATTGGACCGGCTCATTACGTGGCACCAGCGATTCTGGCCGCGGTGAGATTACTCGTTTGGTACTGACGAACATCGAATTGGTCGCTGTTGATCAGTCGGCGGGTCTGGATGTGACCGGCACAACCATTGCTCGCACGGTCACAGTTGCAGCGACGCCACAACAGATCGCCGCTCTGGCACAGGCTCAGAACACGGGTCGCATGTCGCTGGCACTGGTTGGCGCTCAAGATGACAAGGTGGCAGAGGTGGTTGAAGTCGATCAGCAGTCTTTGCTTGGCATTGAAGAGAGGGCCCCGGCCCCCGTCGCGGCTCCGGAGAAGGTCTGCACAATCCGCACCCGTCGTGGCGGCGAGACGGTAGAGACCCCAATTCCCTGCACAAACTAACTAATTTTCAGACCTTTACGAGACAAAGACCGCGCATTTTGCGCGGTCTCTTTCTTTGTGTTGTTGCGCATAATCCACATAAGGAACTTTCCAGAAACCATTGATTATTGCAATAAATCTGGTTCTGTCGCAGGGTTTCATAGCATAGGGCATAAGACCCAAAAAAAATCGAGTGGTGATCGGAGAGGCAGGTCACATGACAATACGTTCCTGGATCAGCGCAACCCTGCTGGGGTTGTCGCTAGTTGTGAGCCCAATCGGCGATGCCGCTTGGGCCCAAAATCTTCGCGTGGTTAAAAAGGGTACGGCGGAAACGCTGGATGTCCCCGTAAATCGCGCAATCGTGGTGGAGAGCGAACAGCCGTTCGCAGACATCAGCATTGCTAACGCAGGCATAGCGGATATTTCGACCCTGTCGGACCGCACTATCTATGTTCTCGGTCGGGCACCGGGTACAACCACCCTGACAATGTTCGACGGCGCGGGTAATCTGATTACCAACGTGCGTGTGCGTGTTTCCCCTGATGTTTCGGAATTCAAAGAACGCTTGCGTCAGATTCTTCCCAGTGAGCGAATCGAGGTTCGGACCGCCAATGATGGGATCGTCTTGTCAGGAACAGTTTCCAGCAGTGCCAAACTGGCGCGTGCGCTTGAGTTGGCAGAACGGTATGCCCCTGAACGTGTATCGAACCTGATGAATGTCGGTGGCGTGCAGCAGGTCATGCTGAAAGTGCGCTTTGCGGAAATGAACCGCTCTGTAGCCAAAAACTTGTCGGCATCGTTGGGCTTTGGCGGTGGCGACACCACTGCGGGCTTCAATTCCTTGAATAACCAGGGCGCACTGAACAACGCACTGGCGAACAACATCCCGTTTGTTCAGACAAATTCTGGTGCCATTCTCTTCGGTTTCGGCGCGGGGTCGACACAGGTTAGACTGCTTTTGGAAGCCCTTGAAACCAAGGGTTTGGTTCGCAGCTTGGCAGAACCGAATCTTTCTGCACTGTCTGGCCAAGAGGCGGAGTTCCTTGCCGGTGGTGAGGTACCAATCCCAGTACCCCAAGGCGACGGTGTCGTTGCGATTGAGTATCGTCAGTTTGGCGTACAGCTGCTGTTTGTTCCGCGCGTCGTCGATGGCAACCTGATCAACCTGGAACTGGGTGCATCAGTATCGAGCATCGACCAGAGTGCGAACTTCACGATCAACGGCGACAATGTTCCCAGCTTCATCACGCGTCAAACCCGGACAACCATCGAGTTGCGCGACGGTGAGAGCTTTGCCATTGCGGGCCTAATCCAGGATGATTTCACGGATCTGAACAGCCAGGTTCCCTGGCTTGGCGATGTGCCTGTATTGGGCGCGTTGTTCAGGAGCGCTCAGTATCAGCGTGAGCAGAGTGAATTGATCATCATCATTACCGCGCATCTGGTGTCGCCCACTCGTGGCGAGGCGCTTGCCCTGCCGACCGATCGTGTGAAACCGCCCAGCGAGTTCGATCTGTTCGTAAACGGCAAGATCTCTCGGACTGAACGCGCCGGAAATGGTGCAGCCTCTGAAGTTGCCAATCAGGATTTTGGCACCTCTTACGGCTACGTGCTGGACTGATAGAGAGGATAGAACCAATGGAAAAGTGGATCATCACACTGGGTCTTTCGGTTGCTGTCGCCGGTTGTACACGCGAGGCCGGGTACGAAATCGATCAGGGCACGTTTGGTAACGCTACACTGAACAACATTCAGGTCATGAATGGTGAGTTGACGTATGGCCAGATCCTCGCGCGGCGTTTCGCTGCCGAGGTGCCAACACAGATCAACTTTGCATTCGATAGCGCGCAATTGGACGCTTCGGCGCAACGAATCCTGTTGCAGCAGGCGGCCTGGATCAAACAGTTCCCCGAGGCGCGGTTCCGTGTCTATGGGCACACGGATGCCGTTGGCTCTGAGGCATATAACAAGCGATTGGGCCAGCGCCGCGCCAATGCCGCCGTTGCATTCCTGACACGACAAGGAATATCGCGCTCACGGTTGGAAGCCGTTGTTTCTTTTGGTAAATCCAGGCCGTTGGTTGCCACCCAAGATCGGGATCGACGCAATCGGCGGACAGTGACCGAGGTATCCGGCTTCTTCGACCGGCATCCAAATATTCTGGATGGAAAATATGCGGACGTGATCTATCGCGAATACATCTCAAGCGCGATCCCGCAAAGCTATATCCAACGGCAAGAAGACGCCGGCGGCACCGACAACTAATATACCGAAAATGGGCGGCATTGTCGCCCATTTCCCTACAATTGGTTCTTTTGCGCCCAATTCTTGCCTAACTTCCAAGCCACTTTGTGAACAATTGGGTGACCTGCGGCCAAAATCGACCGCATCGGGCGACAGCATACCAGAACTGAATCTTCTCGCGTTCAAATGGTTTGCTCAGCCCTCTCGATGAGGATTGTGTTAATGACAAGCGCGACGCCGCAAGACGATAATAACGCCATTTTGGCCTGTACCATCAGCCGTGATGTCCAGAACTTCGACCTTTTGATCGAGGATATGGAAGCTGCGCTGGGCGAACGCTGGGGTGATCTTGGATTTGCCGAAGCGCTTGCGTTCTTTAGCCAACCCGAAGCCAAGACGCTTCAATTTGTAGCGCTGGCGCTGGACGGCGATGATGAAGACAACCTGACACTGATGGGTGAGATCATCACTCAGGCCAAGGAAAAAGGCATCAAAGTTGTCTTGATCGCCGAGGATGTCACCCCTGCCGCATTGCATCAGCTGCTACGCAGAGGTGCGGACGAGTTTGTCCCCTACCCGCTTCCCGAAAATGAACTTCAGGAAGCAATCGATCGTATGCAACAACCCGATCCGGTTGTGGCACCACAAGCAGCGCCTACTGCGACGAACGGCTCCTCGAAAGAAGGGGCGCTTTTTGTCGTACAGGGTCTGGCAGGTGGTGTCGGTTCTACAACCATGGCGGTCAATCTGGCATGGGAACTTGTAACGGTTTCAGCCAAAGAAGCCCCGAAAGTGTGCCTGATCGACCTGGATCTGCAATACGGCACTGTTTCGACCTATTTGGATCTGCCTCGTCATGAAGCCGTGTTCGAAATGCTCTCAGACACGGATTCGATGGACGAAGACTCCTTTGGACAAGCGCTCCAGACGTTTGAAGAGAAGCTGCAAGTTCTAACGGCACCATCTGACATGGTGCCGCTGGACATCATCACGCCTGAGGACATTCAGCGAGTGATCGACACCGCACGCGCGAATTTTGATTATGTCGTCATAGACATGCCAAAAACACTTGTTCACTGGTCAGAAACGGTTCTGCAGGCCGCCCATGTCTATTTTGCGTTGCTTGAGCTGGATATGCGCTCGGCCCAGAACGCATTGCGTCTGAAACGGGCACTGCAGGCCGAAGAATTACCCTTCAACAAACTGCGGTTTGCTATGAATCGGGCTCCGAAATTTACCGATCTCAACGGTAAAAGCCGGGTGAAACGTATGGGCGAAAGTCTGGGTATTTCCATTGATTTGCTTCTGCCCGATGGCGGCAAACCCGTCATGCAAAGCGGCGACCACGGTTTACCGCTGGCAAATTCAGCGGCCAAGAACCCGCTGCGCCGGGAAATCGCCAAATTGGCTCAATCGCTTCATAGCCTTGGCAGTAGTGACGCCGAAGCCGCATAACTCAAAGGGGAGCTGCCGTGTTTTCAAGATACAAAAAACAGCCTTCGGCGCAGCCGGTTGAAACCCAGGCGTCGATAGTCGAGGCCCCGGCAGCGGCAGCTGCGGCACCAGCTGCCAACGCAATTGCGCGCAAGCCGGTCAAGAAAAAGGCAGCAGAAGTTGTTGGAAACGACAAGGAACGCAAACGCAAGGAACGGCTGGGCGAAATCAAGCTTGAGCTGCACCGTGAGCTTCTTGAAAACCTGAACCTCGCAGCCCTTGAAAAAGCTGAAGAATCCGAGCTGCGGACAGAAATCAGCGCGATTGCCAGCGAAGTTCTGGAAGCCCGCAACATCGTTCTGAACCGTGAAGACCGCAGCCAGCTAAACAAAGAGCTTTATGACGAGGTCACGGGTCTCGGGCCGCTGGAAGCGCTGCTACAAGACGACTCGGTCAACGATATTCTGGTCAACGGCCCCCAGCAGATTTTTGTCGAACGGGCCGGTAAGCTTGAGATTAGCGACATCACGTTCAAAGACGAAAAGCACCTGATGCGGATCATCGACAAGATCGTTTCTGCCGTTGGTCGCCGTGTCGATGAATCCAACCCGTATGTTGACGCCCGCTTGGCTGATGGCTCACGTTTCAATGCGATGGTGCCGCCGATCGCGGTGGATGGTTCGCTTGTTTCCATTCGTAAGTTTAAGAAAGACAAGCTCGGCATCGACGATCTTGTCAATTTCGGTGCGTTTACCGAAGAAATGGCAGCCTATCTGCAAGCCGCCGTGTCGACTCGTCTGAATATCATTGTTTCGGGCGGTACCGGTTCCGGTAAAACGACAACGCTGAACGCGCTGTCGAGCTTTATCGACGACGCCGAGCGCATTCTGACCATTGAGGATACCGCGGAACTTCAGCTGCAGCAGACCCATGTGGGTCGGATGGAAAGCCGTCCGCCCAACGTTGAAGGCAAAGGCGAGGTCAGTCCGCGCGATTGTTTGAAAAACGCCCTGCGGATGCGCCCCGACCGCATCATCGTGGGCGAGACCCGTGGCGCCGAAGTGATCGATATGCTGCAGGCCATGAATACCGGCCACGACGGATCAATGACCACGATCCACGCCAACTCGGCCCGTGACGGTATCTCGCGTCTTGAAAACATGATCGCCATGGCGGGGATCGAAATGCCGATCAAAGCGGTCCGCAGCCAGATCTCGTCGGCTGTGAATCTGATCGTTCAGGCCAGCCGTCTGCAGGATGGTTCGCGCCGGATGACATCAATCACCGAAATTACCGGCATGGAAGGTGACGTCATCTCGATGCAGGAAATATTTAAATTTCAACGTGTTGGCCTGACCCCCGACAACAAGATCATCGGTCATTTCACCGCCACAGGTGTGCGCAGCCACTATTCCGAGCGCTTCCGTCTGTGGGGCTTCGATCTGCCCGCCTCGATCTACGATCCAACCACGATGTAGGAGAACCAAGATATGCAACTGCCTGTCGAGGCGCTCATCTACATCGTGATTTTCGTCGGGGTCTTTGCCCTGGTCGAAGGTATCTATCTCGTCGCATTCGGAAAATCGATCAGCCTGAACAGCCGCGTCAATCGCAGGCTGGACATGATCGATAAGGGCGTCGGGCGCGAGCAAGTACTGGAGCAGCTGCGCAAGGAAATGCAGCAGCACATGAAATCGCAGAGCATACCGCTCTACTCGCTTTTGGCGGACAAGGCGCAGAAGGCGGCGATCGCCTTCTCTCCTCGGCAGTTGATTGTGATCATGGCACTGGTTTCAGGGCTGGCTTTTGTAGGTTTGAGCGTAGGAACAGCGACCGAACCGACGCTTCGGGCGGCTCTATCGGTCGCGATCGGGGTCGGAGCGGTGTACGCTTGGGTCAATAACAAAGCCAATAAACGTATGGCCTTGATTGAAGAACAATTGCCCGACGCGGTGGAACTGATGGTTCGGTCACTTCGCGTCGGAAACCCATTTGTTTCCTCGATCCAAATCGTTGCTAACGAGGTCGAGGACCCCCTTGCGACAGAGTTCGGCGTTATCTCGGATGAATCCGCTTATGGCCGGGATGTCGGTGAAGCACTCAAGGACATGGCAGAGCGGCTGGATATGCAGGATCTTCGGTTTTTGGCTGTCGCCGTTTCGATCCAGCAGCAATCGGGGGGTAACCTTGCCGATATTTTGGCCGGATTGGCCAAGGTGATCCGCGCACGTTTCCGACTGTTCCGCCGGGTGAGCGCCATCACCGCAGAAGCCAAATGGTCAGGCAAATTCCTGTCGGGTTTCCCGGTCGCCTGTCTTCTGTTCATCATGGTTAAGGACCCGAACTACTACGACGCCGTAATCGACGATCCGCTTTTCATTCCGGCATGTTTCTTTGTCGGCATCACGCTGACCCTGAACCTGATCGTCATGCGTATCCTGACCGACATTAAGGTTTAAGAGGCCCAAAGATGGAATTTTTGAACCAGATCAATGAGCTGTTGAAGCAGAACTTGGGTGAATTCGGTCCGCTGATTGTCGTGGGCGTTTTGGGATTGTTCATGATCCTGGTCACAATCCCGCTGATGCTGAACCAGCCGGAAGACCCACTAAAGAAGTTGCAGCGGTCAAATTCACCGCCAAAAAACAACAAGAAAGAAAAGAAGGAGCGTCTCAGAACAGCCAGCCGGAACGAACAGCTTGAGAAGTTCGCCAACTTTCTCGAACCAAAGAACGAAGAAGAGTATACCGCCGTTCAACTCAAGTTGAGGCAAGCCGGCTATCAGTCCAAGGACGCGGTTCGTTTCTATCACTTCGCTCAGTTCGCATTGGGCATAATCGGAATCCTGATCGGCGTCTCGCTGGTTACCGTGTTTGCGGGCGATCAGGAATTTGACTCGACACAAATCCTCATTCGCGTTCTGGGACCTGGTATTGCGGGTTACTTCGTGCCCAAATACTGGATCACGCGGCGCGTAGAGGAACGCAAGGAAGCGATCGTAAATGGTTTCCCTGATACGCTCGATCTGATGTTGGTTTGCGTCGAGGCCGGGCAGTCCTTGGATCAGGCCATTGTACGGGTCGCGTCTGAGATGAAAGCATCTTACCCAGACATCGCGCTTGAGTTCGAGGTTGTCGCCTACGAAATGAAAGCCGGTAAAGAAAAGGACACCGTTTTGCGCGACTTCGCGACGCGATGCGGCGTTCAGGACGTTAGCGCATTCGTCACCGTGATGATCCAATCAGCGACATTCGGGACCTCCATTGCCGAAGCTTTGCGGGTTTATGCCGATGAAATGCGTGACAAACGCGTGATGCGCGCCGAAGAGGCAGCGAATAAGTTGCCAACCAAAATGACCCTTGCGACAATGATGTTGACCGTCCCTCCTCTGCTGGTCATCCTTGTTGGACCTTCGGCAAAAGGTATTATGGAGTTTGGAAACCGATAACGCCTTCCCGCTTCTTCGCTGGGTTGCCAAATCAGGTTGTTGGCACCTTCGTATGACAATTCAGGCCGCCATGGTTTTCACCATGGTGGCCTCTTGCACTGAAACAGGCGCGACAGACGATCCGTTTGCCCCTGGCGTCGACCCAGATGGGCCTGCGGTAGATGAGGTGACCGTCGGAAACCGATTGATGGCGGCGGGCGAATATGAGCTTGCACTTGAATCCTTCACCCGTGCCGCGTTGCAACAGGGTATGACCCCGCAAATCCTGACTTCGCTTGGGACAGCTAATTTGGGATTGCGCCGGATTGGCCAAGCTGAACCGCTACTGCGTCGTGCTGTCGAGGACGATCCCGAGTGGCCTGTGGCATGGAACAACCTGGGTGTCTTCTTGGTGGAAACGGGCGAATATGCCGAAGCCGCGCAGATGTTCCGCAGAGCCTATGCGCTGGACAATGGCGAAAGTGACGCAATCCGCGACAATCTGCGGTTAGCACTCGCAAAAATGGAAAATCCTGTTAATAATACCCCTCAAGAACAAGAATTTGAACTGGAGCAGCGCGGCAACGGGCAATTTGTTCTGCGTAAAATCCAGTAATAGAGGCAGAGCAGTAAAGGACGCACAAAAATGCGCCAACCCTTCTTGATTCCGACGATGCTGGCGTGCGGGCTGGTTTTGGCCGCCTGCGCAAAGGAAACCGAAGAGGAAAAGGTTGAACGTACTTTTCAGGAAGTGAACGTTATCGACGAGACCAACCTGAATGACGTGATGCTGAATGCGGCCGATCCCAATGAGGCGGTGACCTATTTCCAAAGTGCGGCCGCCAAGAACCCCGACCGCATCGACCTGCAACGAGGACTAGCGATCACGCTGACCCGTGCCAAGCGCAGCACTGAAGCTTCCGCCGCGTGGAAACGAGTGCTGAGCATGAAAGGGGCCAACAACGCCGACCGTGTCGAATACGCTGATGCGCAGATTCGCAGCGGCAACTGGGACGGCGCAAAGGCGACATTGGACAAGATCCCCCCTACATATGAAACCTTTAAACGGTATCGGCTTGAAGCGCTGGTGGCAGATGCCAAAAAAGACTGGAATCGCGCCGACCATTACTACGAAACCGCGGTGGGCCTGACGACCCGCCCTGCCGGAGTCATGAACAACTGGGGCTATTCCAAACTAACGCGCGGGCAATATGCGGAAGCCGAGCGGCTGTTTACCGACGCCATTAGGCAGGACAATTCTATGTTCACCGCCAAGAACAACCTTGTTCTGGCGCGCAGCGCGCAAGGCAACTACAGCGTCCCTGTTGTCCCAATGACGCAGACCGAACGGGCGAAACTGTTGAACACCATGGCCATTTCAGCCGTGAAACAGGGGAATATCAACCTGGCCAAGAACCTCTATCGCGAGGCGATTTCCACCCACCCGCAGCATTATGACGAGGCGGTCCGCTCGCTTCGGGCCCTTGAGGACGCCTGATCCATGATCATACCAGCGGCAGCGGCGGCCTGGTTTCTACCTTTTGTTCTGCCGATCTGTTTCTACGTTGCCTTTACGGATATGCGTGAGATGCGGATCAAGAACCACGCGGTCATCGCGCTGGCGGTTGTTTATCTCATCGTCGGGCTTATCGCATTGCCACCGTGGTCCGGTCCGTGGATCCCCGGCAACATCGGGCCGTTAACCCTGACCCTGCCTGTCTACGGATGGCAGCTGCTTCACATGGTTGTCGTTCTTGTTATCGGCATCGTGCTAAATGCAGCTGGGGTGATGGGGGCCGGAGACGCGAAGTTCTGTGCCGCAGCCGCAGCGTTTGTCTGGGTCGGTGACCTGATGTGGGTCATGGTGATTCTGACGGCAACTCTGCTGGGAGCGTTCTTTGCCCACCGGCTGGCGAAATACACCCGGCTACGCCAGATCGCGCCACATTGGGAAAGCTGGGATCGCGGCAAACAGTTCCCTATGGGTCTGACGCTGGCTGGCAGCCTCGTTGTTTATTTGATTTTGGGCATAATCCACGGATCGTGAACAATCATCAGCGCGCCTTGCCCGCGCCTTTGTCCTGCCACAAATCCGCGCCAAATTCTTCCAAAGCGGCCCCGCAAGGGCCTTTTGCGTGATTTTTGGATGGACGAGCCCCGCTCATGAATATGCAGACCTCCTCTGTGATTGCCCCCCCTGCCCCTAAAGGCCTGGGAGAAATGCAACTTCCGCTGGTGATGATGCGGGACATTCTGTTGAAGACCGTCTTTCGCAAGAACGTGGATACGGTCAGCGAAATCGCGGGTGCCATCTGTCTGCCCGGGTCCGTGACACAGGAACTAGTTGATATCGCACGCGAGCAGAAACTGCTTGAAGCGACCGGGACTCTGAACGCCAACTCCGGCAATGAAATGGGCTATCAGCTGACCGATGCGGGCAAAGCGCGGGCGTTGGACGCGTTGAGCCAGTCTGAATATTTCGGTGCGATGCCGGTGCCGCTCGATGTTTACCGCGAGCAGGTCAAGCGCCAGTCGATCCGCAACATTCAAGTCACCCGCGACCAGCTAACCGGCGCGATGGGCCATCTTGTTCTGCCCGACAGCCTGCTGGATCATCTGGGCCCGGCGGTCAGCGCCGGTCGCTCAATTCTGATGTATGGCCCTCCGGGCAATGGTAAATCCTCGATCTCGAACGGCATTCGTGATGCTTTGGGGGACAACGTCTATGTTCCGCGCGCAATCGAATATGCCGGTCAGGTGATTACGGTCTACGACCCGATCGTGCACACCGCGATCGAGCAAGAAGAGGACGATCCCAACAGTCTGCGCCGTCGCAAGCGGTTCGACACTCGCTATGTTCAATGCGAACGTCCCACCGTTGTGACTGGTGGTGAACTGTCACTGAGCATGCTGGATTTGGTCTACAACCCCACTGCGCGTACTTATCAGGCGCCTCTGCAGCTGAAATCCACCGGCGGCATCTTCATCGTGGACGACCTTGGACGTCAGGCAGAGCCCCCTCAGGCCCTGATCAACCGCTGGATTGTTCCGCTTGAAGAAAGCAAGGATATCCTTGGCCTGCAATCGGGTGAGAAGTTCGAAGTACCATTCGACACGCTGGTTATATTTTCGACCAACTTCCACCCGAATGAGATTTTCGACCAAGCGGCCCTGCGCCGGATTTTCTTCAAGATCAAAATCGACGGCCCGAACCAAGAGAATTTCCTGAAGATCTTTGCCATGGTCGCCCGCAAGCGCGGTATGCCACTAGACGAGGCGGCGTTGGTGCATTTGCTGAAGGTCAAATACCCAACCATCAACAACATCTACGCCAACTATCAGCCGATCTTCCTGATCGACCAGATGATCTCAATCTGCGAGTTTGAGGGTATCCCGTATCAGATGAGTCCGGACCTGATCGACCGAGCCTGGGCCAACATGTTCGTGAAGGAAGAAAAGATCATTCACTGATCCCCTTGTCCTGGTTTCCATGGCCTGAGGGCTGCGCTAGGTTTGCCGGATGGTGCAGATTCCCCCGGCAATCCAAAACTGGTTTTCGAACAAAGGCTGGTCGATTCATCCGCATCAGCAGGAAATGTTTGAGCGGGCGAATGATCCCGCGACCCTTCTTATCGCTCCAACTGGTGGCGGCAAAACCATGGCCGGTTTTCTGCCTTCCCTGGCCGAGTTGGCGCAGGGGCAGCATGACGGATTGCACACGCTTTATGTGTCTCCTCTAAAGGCGCTGGCAGCGGATATCAGGCGAAATCTGCGCGTTCCCGTCGAGGAAATCGGCCTACCAATTCGGATCGAAGATCGCACCGGCGACACATCGGCCACGCAGAAGAAACGCCAGCGCGCCGATCCTCCACATATCCTGCTGACCACGCCCGAAAGTCTGGCGTTACTTACTTCATACGAAGATGCTCCGCGCATGTTTGCTGGGGTCCAGCGCATTGTTGTCGACGAGATACATGCACTGGCAGAAAGCAAACGGGGGGATCAATTGATGCTGGCGCTGGCACGATTGCAGACACTCTGCCCCGATCTGCGCCGCGTAGGCTTGTCCGCCACGGTTGAAGACCCCGAAGGCATCGCACGATTTCTAGCCCGCAATCCCGATCCTTGCCGAGTTATTCAGGCTGATCCCGGCCCTGACCCCGATATCTCGATGCTGCAAACACAAGAGATGCCGCCATGGTCGGGCGGTGGCGCAGCCTATTCCATCCCCGCTGTGATGGAGCAGATCAAAAAGCACAAGACGACACTTATCTTTCACAATACTCGGGCGCAGGCCGAGATTTTCTTTCACAACCTCTGGCTCGCCAACGACGACGCTCTGCCCATCGGCATTCACCACGGCAGCCTGGATCGGCAACAACGCGAACGGGTCGAGGCTGCGATGGTCAGGGGTGATCTGAGGGCAATTGTCTGCACCGGCAGCCTCGATCTGGGGATCGACTGGGGCGATGTGGATCTGGTGATTCAGATCGGCGCGCCGAAGAACGTCAAGCGGCTAGTGCAGCGGATCGGGCGCGCAAATCACCGCTACAATGCCCCTTCCAAAGCTATTCTCGTCCCAGCCAACCGGTTCGAAGTGGTCGAATGTGTTGCTGCACTGGAAGCTGTGCAAGAACATGATCTGGATGGCGACCCCCGCGGGCCAGGACCCAGGGACGTTTTGTGCCAGCATATTCTGATCGCCGCCGCAGCGGGACCGTTTGATGCAGATGCACTCTACGCCGAAATGACGGCTGCCGGGCCTTATGCGCAGATCACCCGTGCTGAATTCGATGCCTGTTTGGAATTCTGCGCCACCGGTGGATATGCCCTGCGAGCCTATGATCGGTGGCAGAGGCTACAGCAGCGTCCGGATGGAGCCTGGCAATTGCGCGACCCGAGGGCGGCACAGCGTATCCGCATGAACCTTGGCACGATTCAGGACACCGACACGCTGAAGGTTCGGCTTAAGCGCAATCGCGGGGGCAAGCCTCTGGGTGAGGTAGAGGAGGGATTCGCGGCCTCGCTAACCCCTGGTGATACCTTTCTGATCGGTGGTCAGATCGTCCGCTATGAGGGTCTGCGAGAGATGGTGGTCGAGGTCAGCCGCCGCGCTGACCGCAAGCCCAAGATCGCGACCTTTTCGGGTACTAAGTTCGCCACGTCCACCCAGCTGAGCGACCGAATCCTACGGATGTTCGCACAGCCGGATTGGCCTCAACTGCCCGGACATACTGCCGAATGGCTGGGTCTTCAGCGCGAGATATCACGCCTGCCGCAAAGTGACCGCCTGTTGATTGAGAGCTTCCCTGACAGGGGGCGCGAGCATCTATGCGTCTACGGATTTGCCGGCCGCAATGCGCAACAGACGCTGGGCTTGCTGTTGACCAAACGCATGGAGGAAACCGGCCTTGCGCCGCTGGGATTTGTAGCCACTGACTATGCCACCTTAATCTGGGGGCTGGATGCGGTGACCGATCCGCGCCCACTATTTCAGTTGGACGCGCTACGAGAAGGATTGGAGACTTGGCTGGCGGGTAACGCCGTGATGAAACGCACATTTCGTGCTTCGGCCACAATCGCGGGGTTGATCGAACGCAACACTGGTGGGCAGCGCAAGAGTGGTCGGCAGGCGACATTTTCGTCAGATATCCTCTATGACACCTTGCTGAAATACGATCCTGACCATCTGCTGATGCAAATCACCCGCGAAGAGGCCATGCGCGGGTTGGTCGATTTCGGACGGATCGAAGCCATGGTCGCCCGGATCGGAGACCGGATTGACCTGCTGCGGCTAGACCGCGTCTCACCCCTGGCGGCGCCTCTGTTCCTCGAAGTTGGCAAAGTCCCCGTCAAGGGCGAAGCCGAGGAACGCCTGCTTGCGGAAGAAAGTGCCCGTTTACTGCAGGCCGCCGGATTGCAACCGGCATAAACCACTTGCGCGCTCCGCAAAATCGTATGAAGAACGGATCATGAACAAGATCGCGTTTTCATTTTCCGGCCAAGACCTGACTGCGCTTGGGTCGGGCGCACTATGGTGGCCGGAACAGGGCTTGCTCTGTGTTTCCGATCTGCATTTAGGCAAATCCGAACGGATCGCCCGCAGAGGCGGCCCGACCTTGCCGCCGTATGACAGCCGCGAAACATTGACCCGATTGGCAAGTGATCTTGCCCGTACCGGTGCCACGACGGTCATCTGTTTGGGGGACAGCTTTGACGATCTCGATGCCTCGAGCGCGTTGGCTGCCGAGGATAGGCAACAGATCACAGCAATGCAGGCTGGGCGGCGTTGGATCTGGATTGAAGGGAACCATGACCCCGGCCCGGTAGAAATGGGCGGCACACATCTGTCCGAGTGGGCTTGCCACGATCTGATTTTTCGCCATATCGCCCAGCAAAACAGCGCAGGTGAAATCTCGGGCCACTACCACCCCAAAGTTAACCTGAATGCCCGAGGGCGCTCGATCACCCGCCCGGCTTTTTTGCTGGATCAATCACGTCTGATCCTTCCAGCTTATGGCGCTTACACTGGGGGGTTGCGCAGTTCAGCAGAGGCTCTGAGCGGCATCATGGCACCGGATGCGCGGGCAATTCTGACCGGTGCGCAGCCTCAACTCATCCCGATGCCCCGATAGGTTCTAGAGCAACCCGTCGTCCACGAGCTGTTGCTTGTATTTCCTGCTGACAGGAACCTGATCGCCGTTGCTGAGGTGCAAAAAGGATTTTCCCTTTTCTTTTTCGACCCCAACAATCGCCGAATCCACAACCCAGTGTGAACGGTGCGTACAATGGCCTTGTACCGGCTCCATCTCGGCAATCGCGTCGGTAAAGCGCGAGCGGATTGTAAACGTGCCATCGGACGTGACCACGTCGACATAGTGATCGCGCACGGTCAACCGATAAACCTGCCCCTCGAACTTGGCAGGCAAACGATTGAAAAGACGTGGTCTGGGTTCGTATAGCGGTGCTGCGGTTTCTTCCCGCTGACGCACCAGCAAAAGTCCGGTGGCGAAGAGAAGACCATAAGGGGCGACTTTCAATATGCCCGGTGCCATCAATCCATTTAGCGTGAACAGAATCCAGGTCAGCAACCACAGCGATGGGGCAAACAATGTCAGGATCAACAGGACGAAGGCAAAATCACGCACCAGCAATCCTGATCGATTGAGCCGTTCGCGTACCAGCTTTCCAGCCGACCAAGTCGCTGCAAGCGCGAGCAGCATAACACCTGTCCAGAACACCATCCGCTGACTGAATGGCAGTGTCATATCCCGAAAGGGGGCAAAGGAATACGCCAATAAAGGAATAAAAACGAGGCCCGCCACTAACCGTTGAAGGCTTACTAACGAGAAGATCGGACTCAGCTTCATCATACCAGGTAACGCACCTCGCCAAAGGCAAAACCATGAAACACGAACAGACAGGATTATAACCCCTTAAACGGCTGGAATAGAAGGATTATCACCGACCGACGCCAGGTCAAGTCAAGATGTAGTTATATAAATATCCTAATCTAATGAAAAAGGCCGGAGAGCTTTTCGCTCTCCGGCCAATTCAATCATTGACCTTGCGCCCGAATTGAACCCGGAGGTTGCAATTAGGCAGTCAGGCCTTCCGGTTCAGGCAAGCCGTTTGCGCGGCAAGCCGCGGTGAGCGTGTTCGCAAGAAGGCAGGCGATCGTCATAGGGCCAACTCCGCCGGGAACAGGGGTAATCGCACCAGCGCGTTCTGCCGCAGTGGCGTAGTCAACGTCGCCAACCAGCTTGTTCTTGCCGTCGCGTTCGATCCGGTTGATGCCGACATCGATCACGGTTGCGCCTTCCTTGATCCAGTCACCCGGAACCATCTCGGGGCGACCAACTGCGGCGACCACAATATCAGCACGGCGCACAACATCGGGAAGGTCTTTGGTGCGGCTATGCGCGATGGTCACGGTGCAGCTGTCGCCCAGAAGCAACTGCGCCATCGGCTTACCCACGATGTTCGACCGACCGATCACTACAGCATCCATGCCGGACAAAGAGCCGTGGTGATCGCGCAACATCATCAGACAGCCCAGCGGAGTGCACGGCACCATTGACTTCTGACCTGTTCCCAGCAGGCCCACATTCGAGATGTGGAACCCGTCCACATCCTTTGCCGGATCGATCGTGTTGATCATCAGATCTTCGTTCAGATGCTTGGGCAGCGGCAGTTGCACCAGAATGCCGTGCACCGCAGGGTCATTGTTCAGTTTGTCAATCAGCGCCAGTAGGTCCGCCTCGGACGTGTCCACATCCAGCTTGTGCTCGTACGAGTTCATGCCGACCTCGACGGTCATCTTGCCCTTAGAACGGACATAGACCTGGCTGGCCGGGTCTTCGCCCACCAGAACCACCGCCAGACCGGGGGTGATGCCGTTCTCTTCTTTCAGCTTTGCAACCTGGTCAGCCACCTGCGCGCGCACTTTGGCGGCAAAGGCCTTTCCGTCGATAACCTGCGCTACCATTCTTTGATCCCTTCTTTCACAAAACGGATCGGGCGCACTAGGCGCCCGTTTCTTCAGTCTGGGCCGAGCACGCGTTCTTCGCGGGCAATCGACCAATCAATCAGTATACGCCAGAGCTTTTCGGCAAGATCGGGGTCCATACCCAACTCATCCGAGCTCTTGCGGACGCGCTGCACCACATCTTCGACACGTTCCGGGATGCGGGCGGGCAGGCCCTCGCCGGGTTTCAGCTGCGACGCGCGGTCGATATAGGTTGCGCGCGTTACCAGCAATCCAATCAATTGGCGGTCCAGCTTGTCGATCTGAGGCCGCAATTCCTGCATCGAATGACAGTCTTGCGGAGGTATCAGAGTGGGCATTTTGGTCTCCTGCGGCCCGGGGATATCCCCGGACCACGAGATGTCTTATTTGAGCGCTTAGAACAAGCCCTCGATCTCACCTGCGTCGTTAAGGCAGATGGTTTCGGCGGCCGGTTTGCGCGGCAGACCGGGCATGGTCATGATCTCACCGCAGACAACGACGATGAAACCAGCGCCGGCGCTCAGGCGCACCTCACGCACCGGAACCGAATGGCCGGTGGGCGCGCCACGCAGGGTTGGGTCGGTCGAGAACGAGTACTGTGTTTTCGCCATGCAGACCGGCAGGTTGCCATAGCCTGCTTCTTCCCATTCGCGCAGCTGGTTGCGGATCTTGTTGTCGGCCAGAACTTCGTCGGCGCGATAGATACGCTTGGCGATGGTTTCGATCTTCTCGAACAGCGACATGTCGTCTGGGTAGATCGGTGAGAAGTTCGCGGCACCATTTTCGACGATTTCGACAACTTTTTCGGCCAGAGGCGCAGAGCCATCCGAACCCAGCTCCCAGTGACGCGACAGGATTGCCTCAACACCATGCTCGCCGCAGTAGTCCTTGACCGCCTGAACTTCGTCATCGGTGTCGGTGACGAAGTGGTTGATCGCGACGACAACCGGAACACCGAAGGATTTGACGTTTTCGATGTGGCGACCCAGGTTGGCACAACCTGACTTCACAGCGTCAACGTTTTCCGCACCCAAGTCAGCCTTGGCCACGCCGCCATTCATTTTCATCGCGCGCACGGTGGCAACCAGTACCACTGCCGACGGAGCAATACCCGCCTTGCGGCACTTAATGTTCATGAACTTCTCGGCACCGAGGTCAGCACCAAAGCCCGCTTCGGTGACAACATAGTCGGCCACTTTCAGAGCGGTTTTGGTTGCGATGACTGAGTTACAGCCGTGCGCGATGTTCGCGAACGGGCCGCCGTGGACGAAGGCCGGGTTGTTTTCCAGCGTCTGCACCAGGTTCGGCTGCATAGCGTCTTTCAGCAGAACCGTCATAGCGCCTTCTGCCTTGATGTCGCGGCAGTAAACCGGGGTCTTGTCGCGGCGGTAAGCAACAATAATGTCGCCCAGACGCTTCTCCAGATCTTTCAAGTCGTTTGCCAAGCAGAGGATCGCCATGACTTCGGACGCCACGGTGATGTCAAAGCCTGCTTCACGCGGGAAACCATTCGACACGCCGCCCAGAGACGCCGTGATCTGACGCAGAGCACGGTCATTCATGTCGACGACGCGGCGCCATGCAACGCGGCGTGTGTCGATTTCCTGCTCGTTACCCCAATAGATATGGTTGTCGATCATCGCCGACAGCAGCGAGTGGGCCGAGGTGATGGCGTGGAAGTCACCTGTGAAGTGCAGGTTCATTTCTTCCATCGGAACAACCTGCGCGTAACCGCCACCTGCGGCGCCGCCCTTCATGCCGAAGTTCGGGCCAAGCGAAGCTTCGCGGATACAGATCATCGCGTTCTTGCCGATGCGGTTCAAGCCGTCGCCCAGACCTACGGTGGTGGTGGTCTTGCCTTCACCTGCGGGGGTTGGGTTGATCGCGGTCACCAGGATCAGTTTGCCGTCTTCGCGGTCCTGTACCGAGTTGATAAAGTCCTGGCTGACTTTGGCCTTGTCATGGCCGTAAGGCAGCAGATCATCGCTGGAGATACCCAGCTTCGCGCCGATTTCCTGAATCGGCTTTTTGTTCGCCTCGCGGGCAATCTCAATGTCGGATTTGTAGCTCATTGGGCAGGGTCCCTGATTGAATTCCGTGCAAAACCGACGCACGGGCGTCGGCGCTGCGCAACATATACTGACGTACACAACTCTGATGGCTAAGGATTCCGACATTTTCATGCCGCGAAACGGCGTTGCGAGAAATCGTAATGCGCAAATCGGAAACGGATTGAACCTATGGGTTCCAAAGGGGCTGATCCGGCACAAACAATTGCATCTTGTCGCCGCGTTTCAGAGCCCCCGGGCGTTCGACCCAAGCCGTTATCCCGCGTCGCCCTTTGGCCGCAGGTTTGAATGCCGCCCCGTAACCAGTGTGATCCGCCTCGATCTCACGGCCCGGAAGAACGCAGGGGGCGTTTTCCATGTCCACAGTGATCGTTAAACCGCGCTCGGCCTGCAACCGCGAAGATGGAGGGATATGAGAGAAATCGGGAATGCCCTTCAGGACAATCGAAGCCCCAAGGTAAGACGGATCAAGCGTTGCCAACTCCATCTCAGCCGCAATATCACCCAATTCCTCTGCCGACAGCACTGACAGTTGCCGCACATTCCGGATCTCGGTGCCCTTTGGATAGAGATTCGCTACCCGAACACAGGACGCCCGATTGAGCCCCTGATGCCGTTCCCCCTGAACGCCATCGAAGCTCAGGTCCAAAACATTGACAGGCTTGGCCCGCAAAGACTGGCCTGCTGGCACATGGCCCAGCCATACCACCTCGGCCGAATATTCAGTTTCACATAAGAACGGCATGAGATGCCCCCATTCATCTGCAGGTTTGTAGGCATAATGCCCGGCAACGCCCTGATGAAAAGAGAAAACCCGGAGGCTGGCTCCGGGTTTTGCAATTATGCGGTGGGTTCTGGTTCCATCCCGCCATCTGGCGGCGATTTCTTGGACTTGGTCTTCGGGATGGCAGTCACGCTGGGGGCGTTGCCCTCATCGGGGCTGTCGCCCTCATCATCGCTTTCGGTGGGCGGTTCGCCATTCATGACGCGCTTGATCTCATCGCCGGTCAGGGTTTCGTATTCCAGCAAACCTTGCGCCAGACGCTCCCATTCCTCGTTCTTATCGGTCAGGATCTTGTGCGCGCGCTCATAGCCTTGCTGGATCAGGCGCTTCACCTCTTCTTCGATCAGCTCTTTGGTATGAGCGGAAACGGAGAAACCGGCAGTATTGCCCTGATAGCCTTCATGCGCCTCGGCATAATCGATATTGCCGACCTTGTCCGACATGCCCCAGCGCATCACCATGGCGCGCGCCAGTTGGCTGGCCTGCATGATATCGCCCGCAGGGCCGTTCGACACGTGATCTTCGCCGTATTTAATCACCTCGGCGGCCTTGCCTGCCATAGTCATGGCCAGCTTCTGCTCACACTCATCGCGGTGATAGTTCAGACGATCCATTTCGGGCAGTGACACAACCATACCCAGCGCACCACCGCGCGGAATGATGGTCGCCTTATAGACCGGATCGCACAGCGGCAGTTCCAGACCCACAACGGCATGGCCGGCCTCGTGATAGGCAGTTTTTTCCTTCTGGTCCTGCGTCAGCACCATCGAACGGCGCTCGGCCCCCATCATCACCTTGTCTTTGGCGTTCTCAAAGTCCTCCATGGTGACAAAGCGACGACCCACACGCGCGGCCATCAAAGCTGCCTCGTTCACGAGGTTCGCCAGATCGGCACCCGAAAAGCCCGGCGTGCCGCGCGCGATGATGCGTAGATCGACATCGGGGCCCAGTGGTGTCTTGCGGGCGTGAACGCCCAGAATCTTCTCACGCCCTTTGATATCGGGGTTGCCAACGGTCACGTTGCGGTCAAACCGGCCCGGACGCAGCAGCGCAGGGTCCAGCACGTCCTTACGGTTGGTGGCCGCCAGAATGATCACGCCTTCATTGGCCTCGAACCCGTCCATCTCGACCAGCAGCTGGTTGAGGGTCTGTTCGCGTTCGTCGTTACCGCCGCCATAGCCAGCACCACGATGGCGCCCTACGGCGTCAATTTCGTCGATGAAAACGATACAAGGCGCGTTCTTCTTGGCTTGTTCGAACATGTCACGCACACGCGATGCACCAACACCCACGAACATCTCAACAAAATCCGAGCCCGAAATGGTAAAGAACGGCACGCCCGCCTCACCTGCAATGGCGCGAGCCAGCAGCGTCTTACCAGTACCCGGAGGGCCAACAAGCAGCGCACCTTTTGGTATCTTGCCACCGAGTCGTGAGAATTTCTGCGGGTTGCGCAGGAATTCCACGATCTCTTCCAGTTCTTCCTTGGCTTCATCGATGCCCGCAACGTCGTCAAAGGTCACGCGGCCATGCTTTTCGGTCAGCATCTTGGCCTTAGACTTGCCAAAGCCCATCGCGCCGCCTTTGCCGCCACCTTGCATCCGGTTCATGAAATAGACCCAGACGCCGATCAGCAGCAGGAAGGGCAGCAGCGTGATCAGGAACGACTGGAAACCCGACTGCTGCTGTTTTTCAGCACGTACGGGGATGTTCTTGTCGATCAGCAGCTTCGTCACCTCGGCATCGGTGGGTTTGATGGTGACAAAGTCCTGATTCTCATTCGTGCGATAGCGGATTTGTTCGCCATCCAGCGTCACGCTGGTGACATCTCCGGCGTCCACGGCGCTGACGAATTCGGAATAGGTGCGTTCATTGTTCTGAAGCGACCCGCTGGGTCCACTGAACAGGTTGAACAGTGCCAGGATCAGCAGAAACAGAACGACCCAGAAGGCGATGTTGCGAGCGTTGCCCAAGGAAAATCTCCCGAAAGGTTTCGGCAGGTGGGGACCTGCCGGGGTTGTTCCTTAAAATAGAGAGGATTGTGGCAGGTTCAATGAGATAAAATCACCGCATCGAAGTCAGACCTTTCTGGAAGCAGTTCGGCCCGCCATTCATTTGCAAAACCGGCCAGAGGTGCTGCCACTAGCGTGCCTTCAACCCAGACCGAAGGCGTCGACAGCACGGCAGCGCGAGGTTTTCCCGCAGAGCGCCAGTTTTCCAGCTGCAAAATACCATCCTCACCAAGTGCCCGAATTTCTGCATCTTCAGTTTTGGGCCCGGAAAGAATCCACCGCCGGTCCCATGGTTCTGACAGTCGCGCGCGCTGATTGGTGACGGCGTTTAGCTCTCTGCAAATCCAAGTTTTTTTGCCTTCCGGGATTAAAATGCAGCCCCCCAGGGTGGCGGTCTTAGCAGACGATATCGCATCCAGCACCTGATCCACCGCTTTATGTCGTGGCGGATACTCTCCCCCTGCGATCCATGAAACAGACGCAATTACAAGCCGACGACGGATTTCTTCGGGCAGAGTTTCGAACCCATCGCGATCAATGCAAAGATCGCCATCCGTGACCGTGAAGAACCGGAGAGCGGATTCCTGCGCGTATTGCGCCAATGCTTCACGCGCTTGTGCCATATTTTCAGCGACCCGTGATAATGACTCTGCCGTGATCCCGATTTGATTTAATCCGGAAAGTGCCTGGCGTGCTTTGATCCGGTCAAAATGTGGGTCCTGATTCGACGGATCATCAATCCACGAAATACCCTGCACAGTCAGATATTCCCGAAGGTCGGAGCGTGTCGTGGACAGCAATGGGCGCAGCAATGTGACCCGACCTTCTTTTCGCGATATAGCCATGGCCGAAAGCCCCGAAACGCCCGAAGCACGGGCCAGTCGCATCAGTACCGTTTCTGCCTGATCATCCTCCGTGTGGCCCAGCGCAACTGCCTCTAGGCCCTTCGATTCGGCCCACGCGACCAGCAACCGGTATCTCGCACGCCGCGCCTGATCCTGCAGATTTCCGGATCCATCCCACCCCTGCCATTTCAGCGTTTCATGAGGAATGCCTAAGCGCTGCGCCAGGGTTGCGACAGCCAAGGCCTCTGACGCAGATTCAGGTCGCAGACCGTGGTCAACGGTCGCTGCAAACAACTCGATATTCTCTTGTCGCGCAATATCAACCAGCAAATGCAACAGGGCGGTCGAATCGCTGCCCCCTGATACCGCCACCCCCAGCCGGCGCGGTGGTGGATCCGGCAGACCCGCCCGCAAATTGGCCCGAAGCGTATCGGCGTCAGAGGTCAAGAACAGCCCAGCGTTGCCATTTCCTGTGTGGCCGAAGCAGCTGGTGCCGATGCCGGAAATCGTACGCCAACTTCGCCGAGAGTGATGCAAGCCTGATCGGTTTGGCCCAGCTGTCCAAGAGCTGCGCCCAACTCAAACAACGCCTCGGGTGCCAGAGGCCCTTCGGAGTCGCCCGTGAAGCTGGCCAGAAAGGCGCGCGCCGCTTCGCGTGTATCACCCACCCCTTTCAGCGCCTGCCCGCGCCGCAGGTTGGCTTGGCTCGCCAGCGGGCTGCCCGGATAGGACTGGTCGAATTGCGCAAACAGATCGGCCGCGGTCTGGAAATCTCCATCCACCAGGGCCTGCGAAGCGGCATCAAAATCCGCTTGTTCACCGACTGCAAGCTCCCCCTGATCAGTGACCGTGGGTTGCGTAGGGTTGGGGGTGGGTGCCACAGCCACATCGGTCGATGTCTCACCACCCAGCGTTGAGGTTTCGCCCAGCGCGCTCAGATCACCGCCTTCAAGTTCAACCAGACGAAACTCCAAATCACCGATACGGTTGGTGCCATCGGTCACGACATTCTGCACCCGTTGGTTCAACTGCTCGGTCTGACGTGTCAGGCGCTGTAGTTCGGCCTCGATCGCATCAACGCGCTCAAGCACGGAACTGCCGGACAGGTTTGGCGCGGGGGACCCAGTGGTTGAAAACTCGCGCTTGAGGCGCTGGATTTCCACGTGAAGCACCGTCAGCTCCTGACGGATATCCGCCAAAGTCTGCTGATCCTGAGCCTGTGCCATACCAGCGACGGTCACGACCGCTGCCAGAACCAAACCTGCAATTCGCATCATCTTACCCCAAGGTTGAACCGGTCAGCACCGTCACCGCGCGGCGGTTTTTCGAATAGCAATCCTCGGTGCTGCAAATTTCGATCGGGCGTTCTTTGCCATAGCTTACGGTGGTCAACCGGTTGCCTGCCACCCCGCGTGAGATCAGATACTCCCGCGCCGCATTGGCCCGACGAGCTCCAAGCGCAAGGTTGTATTCGCGCGTGCCCTGCTCGTCCGCATGGCCTTCGATATTGGCGACAAAATCCGGATTGGCGAGCAGCCAATCGGCCTGCCCTTGCAGAATCGTCTGCGCCTGCGGGCTGAGCGTGGACTGATCGACTGCGAACAGGACCCGGTCACCAACTGTCTGCTGGAAATAGGCTGGCGAACGTGGATCACTGGGTGAGCCCGGAACCAGCGCGCCGCTGCCACCAGCGCCGCCACCCAGAGCCGACGGATCATTATTGGAACAGGCCGCAATCAGGGTCAGCGCCCCAATTGCCGCGACTTTGCTCAACAGTTTCATCTCAAGTGCCTCGTGTTTCGTTGTTTATTGCCGCGCTTCTATCACATTGCGGGTTTGTTGTGAACTTTACCTGCTGTCTGTTCCGATCAATTCTGCAGTGGCCCCCAAGACGGGTCGCTACCGCCATCCGGCGTTCTAACAGGACGCAAGTTACGGCCCGAAATATCCACAGAGTAAAGCGTCGATCGACCGCTTGCACCCTGCGTTTCGCGGGTGAACATGATGACCCGCCCGTTTGGCGACCAAGTGGGACCTTCGTCCAGGAACGAGGCGGTCAAAAGGCGCTCTTCGCTGCCATCCGTGCGCATAACACCGATGTGGAAGCGACCTTTGTTCTGCTTGGTAAAGGCAATCAAGTCACCACGCGGAGACCAGACCGGCGTGCCATAGCGGCCTTGCCCAAAACTGATCCGCGTTGCCTCGCCTCCGTTGGCGGGCATGATGTAAAGCTGCGGAGTGCCCGACCGGTCGCTTTCGAACACAATCCGGCTGCCATCCGGCGCATAGCTGGGGGCAGTTTCAATTGCCGGCGTGTTGGTCAGCCGCACGCTCTGGCCCGAGGCCAGGTCCATCTTCCACAGATCGGTGTTTCCGCCCTGGGTCAGAGAATAAACGATCGAACGGCCATCGGGTGAGAAACGTGGCGAAAAGCTCATGGTGCCTTCCTGCGTCGGCAATTCCTGCCGTTTCACACGGCCTACATCCAGTAGATAGATACGCGGCTGACCGGTTTCATAGCTGGTGTACAGCAGCCGGTCGCCGGTTGGCGAAAAGCGCGGAGCCAACACGATGGCGGCACTGTCGGTCAGATACTGCACATTCGCGCCGTCATAATCCATGATCGCCAACCGCTTGCGCCGCTGATCCTTAGGGCCGCTTTCCGACACGAACGCGACTCGGCTGTCAAAGTAAGCACCCTCGCCGGTGATCCGGGTATAGACCTGATCGGCCACCTTATGCGCCATGCGACGCCAGCCGTCGGTGGTGCCCGCAAACTGCAACCCATTGCCCAGTTCCTGACCCGAGAACACGTCCCAAACCCGGAACCGCACCGTCAGCCGTTTGCCCGAAACATTGACCGCCCCTGTCACCAGTGCCTGCGCGTTGATCGCTTTCCAATCGGCAAACTGCACCGGGGCATCAAAACTGCTGACCCGGCTGATGAATGCATCCGACGAGATTTCGCGGAACAAACCCGTTCCCGTCAGGTCCGATACCACCACGCGCGAGATGTCTTGCGCATATTGTGCGGCCGAAGGTCCGTCCGGCACAAAGCTCGGTACCGCAAATGGCATCGGCTCGATGATCCCTTCATCGATTTCCAGACGCAGCGGGCCACTTTGGGCGTAGGCCGAGGTCGAAAGAAGGGTCAGGCCAATTAAGAGGCTGGTCAGAAGTTTCATCATTTGATCCGCATCCTCTCGGGATTGAATGTAATCTCAATATCCTGCCATTGATCGTATTTGTCAGCAGGTAGGTCATATCCTTTAGACCCACAGCGCAAAATTGCGCGCCGCGCGGCTTCGTAGGCTTGTTTTGCTGATGCGGCCGAGCCGCCTGTACTGTCGAGTAGCTGCAAACTGCCGCCAACCACTTTGCCATCTCTGGTTAACGAAAACCCGACAACAACCACGGTTTCCAGCGCATCCGTCGACAGGGACCCGACATTCCAACACCGCGACACCGCAACCCGCATCGCGTCTTTTTCACCGCTTGTCAGTGGTGGCCCCGAAGGTTCGGTGCCATTGCCCAATGCTTCGGCCAAGGCGTCATTTATCGCTTGCTCGTTTTGCGCAGGTTCAGTCGGCGCGGGCTCGGGCGTTTCTGCAACCTCAGGCTCTGGCTGGGGTGCCGGTCGGTTCGGGCGTACGCGCGGACGAGGAGAGGTTCGCGGGGCCGGATCTTCGACTTCTTCCGCCTCGGTCACGATCTCGGGCGCGGCCTCTTCTGGTGCCGTTTGATCCTGCTGTTCTTGTTGGATTTCCGCCCCTTCATCCAGCGAAACCGGAGGGGTTTCAATGTCATCCGGCTTGGCCTCGGGCGGAGGAGGAGCAATCTGCTCGGGCGCGATCTTATCCGCAGGGCTTGGTTCGGCCTCTGGGCCCGGAGGCGCAGGAAGCGCCGCCAGCTCAGGCTCGGGCTCTTCAAGCATTGGAGGCTGTTCTATCAGTTCGGGTTCAGGTGGGATTTCCACTGTTTCTGGTTCTGGTTCCGGTTCCGGATCCGGTTCGGGTTGAGCAACCTGCTCAGGTTCGGGCGTATCTTCCGGCGTCGGGTCCAGTATTTCGATCTCATCAGGTTCTGCAGGCTGTTGCAGTTCAGCCGGGTCAGTCGGCACCTCGGGTGCCTCGCGTTGCGCGGTCATGGCCGCAAACTGCTCAGCCGAGATCACCGAGACATCCTGTACAGCCATCGGCAGCGGCTCGGACCGGAAGGTCCCGCCGATCAGCGCCCAGCCAATCAGGCTGACATGCGCAATTGCCGAAATCTTGGTGCCGGTATCCACCGCGCAGCCTCACTCTCACCCTTCGTCCAGCGTTGGCCCGCCGGTATCGGTCACAAGGCCAACGTTGGAAAACCCGCCCGCGTTCAAAGCACCCATGACCTGCATCACTTGCGCATATGGAATCGCGCCGTCGGCACGCAAGAACACGCGGTCGCTGCTGCGCTCAGCTGCGATCGCGCGCAGCTTACCGATCAGTTCTTCGCGCAGCACATCCGTGGTCTGGATCTGCACGCGCCCATCTGCGGTCAGGGTCACAGTCAGCGGCTCTTCGTTGTCACCGGGTAAGGCACTTGCGGCAGTCTTGGGCAGATCGACAGGTACGCCGACGGTCAACAATGGGGCCGCCACCATAAAGATGATCAGCAACACTAGCATGACATCAACAAAGGGCGTCACGTTGATCTCGGCCATCGGTTGGGCGCGCCCGCGCCGCCGTCCGCGCCTACGTCCGTTCCCGCCCGAGCTTTGCTGAACTGCCGCACCCATCGTCAGCTATCCAACTGACGCGACAGGATAGTGGCGAATTCATCGGCAAAGGCCTCGTAGCCGCCGACGATGCGGTCACTGTCTGCGCTGAGTTTATTATAGAATATCACCGCCGGGATCGCGGCCAGCAAGCCAAGACCGGTGGCCAGCAACGCCTCGGCAATACCCGGGGCCACAACGGCGAGGTTTGTGTTCTGCTGCTCGGCAATCTCGATAAAGGCATTCATGATGCCCCAAACGGTGCCGAACAGGCCGATAAACGGCGCAGTCGATCCGACAGTGGCCAGTATCGGCAACCCTTTCTGCAGCCCCTCAGCCTCTTTCGCGATCGCCACATCCATCGAGCGATCGATCCGCGCCGTTGCCCCCGCGATCAAGCCGCCATCGGTGCGGTGCGAGCGTCGCCACTCGATCATCCCCGCCGCGAAAATCTTCTCGGAACTGCCATCGGGTTGGGTTCCGATCTGCTCGAACAGCTCATCTAGCGGATTGCCAGACCAGAAGCTTTCATCGAATACCTGCGCCTCGCGCCGCGCGGCTCGGTAGTTGATCAGTTTCTGAATGATAATGCCCCAGGACCAGATGGATGCACCGATCAGCATCAACATCACCAGTTTGACGATAAAGGTCGCGCGGGCATACAGCCCCCACATGGAGAAATCGATCTCCTGCGCCAGCGCCAGCGTTTCAGCTTCCATGAACCTGCTCTTTGTTTTGCCTGATGGCCATTTGGCCTTGTTTTGCCAAACGCTAACGCAGATGGAGATGAAAAGCCAACAGAACCACCCCGGAGGCTGAAAATGTTACATCAATGCGCGAATCTCTGCCGGAAGACGAACGGGCTTACCCTGCGCATTCATGCAGACAGCCGTTACCTCGGCGCGGAAAATCTCGGTCTCGCCACGCTTGACCAATTGCGACATTGTCAACCGAGCGCCCGATAGCGAAACCATCTCGGTCTCGACCATCAGCTCGTCTTCAAACCTAGCGGCGGCGAGATAATCCGCCTCGATCCGCCGCACGACCCAGACAATGCCTGCGTCTCGCATCGCGTTCTGATCATTACCCAGTTTACGCACCCAGTCCGACCGGGCGCGTTCGATGAATCTCAGATAATTTGCGTGATAGACCACGCCTCCCATGTCGGTGTCTTCGTAATAAACACGGACCGGGTAGTGATGCTTCATTGCGACGGCTCCAATCTGGCGAACAAGCGCAACGCATGAGAGGGGTCCTGCGCGGCACCGGGCAGAACAGGATCGTAGGCGGCGCGGATCAAGGCCGCAATATCAGGCCGCAAGATCGTCGCGTCACCAGCAATCGCCAGAGGTGAGGCGCTGCGAAAAGCTGTGTCGGACCAAAGCAGGATCGTTTGTACAACCTGGCTTAACGCCAGCGTTTCTGCCGGCACTTTCGACAGCTCTTTGTCCATGCGCAAAAACACAAATGCCGCGCGGATAGCGCCGTCATCCTCGAACCGAAATATGCGATACTGATTGGCATCGGCAGCCACCAGCCGGTCAACCAGTGGGGCCAGATCCGGGATCAGGCGATCCAGATCGGGCACGTCCAACAATTCCTGCCACTCACGGAAGAAGAACACCATGCAATTGGCACCCAGTTCGGGATCCGTCTCGGCCATCTTGTGATTTGCCAGAGTGACAACCGCCTCGAACGCACCTTTTACGGTCGACAGCGTTTCATCCTCGACACCAAACACGATGGGCACGATGGGTCTGCCCCAGCGCGCAAACAGAAACTCACCGCTATCGCGTGTGAACAGCGCCTCAATCTCATCGGGTGTCACGCCCCAGTCCTTCTTCTCGATTTAGATACGACTGCCTGAGGCTTAAAATCTAATGCGCCCCACTTCAACCAAACAGATCGCTCTGTCCTTTGGGTGCAGCCATCCCCAGATGCGTCCATGCCTTTTGCGCCAGCATCCGTCCGCGCGGAGTGCGCTGGATCAGGCCTTGCTGCAGGAGATAAGGCTCGATCACCTCTTCCAGCGAATCCCGGCTTTCGGACAACGCCGCCGAGAGTGTTTCAATCCCCACTGGCCCGCCCGCATAGTTCTCGGCAATCAGCTTCAAATACCGGCGGTCGGCCCCGTCCAGACCAAGGTTATCGACCCCCAGCCGGGTCAGTGACCCATCCGCCAAGTCGCGCGTAATCCGCCCATCGCCTTCGACGATGGCAAAATCCACCACGCGTCTTAGCAGACGACCGGCGATCCGTGGTGTTCCACGAGACCTGCGCGCGATCTCACGCGCGCCTTCGTCATCCGCAGGTGCGCCCAGTTTGCGGGCATTGCGGGTGACGATCTCGTGCAACTCGTCGACCGTATAGAACTGCAGCCGGGTCGGGATGCCAAACCGATCGCGCAACGGCGTGGTCAGCAACCCCATCCGCGTTGTCGCCCCGACCAGCGTAAATGGCTGCAGCTCGATCCGTACAGTCCGCGCCGCCGGACCTTCACCAATGACAAGATCCAGCTCGAAATCCTCCATCGCGGGGTACAACACCTCTTCGACCGCCGGGTTCAGACGGTGAATCTCGTCGATGAACAAGACATCCCGCGATTCCAGATTGGTTAGAATTGCCGCCAAATCCCCCGCCTTGGCCAGAACCGGCCCCGAGGTCATGCGGAAGTTCACTCCCAACTCGCGCGCCATGATCTGCGCCAGCGTGGTCTTACCCAATCCAGGTGGACCATGGAACAGCGTGTGATCCATCGCCTCACCGCGTTGGCGGGCCGACTGGATGAAGATGCGCAGGTTGGCCCGCGCCTCGGCCTGACCAATGAATTCATCCAGCCCCTGCGGGCGCAGGGCGCGGTCATTGTCCTCGGGCATCGGCTCGGGTCGCAGGGCGGGATCAGCGTCTACCATTCATTTACCCTTTCGCTCAGCCTTTGGGGGCCAGTAGCTTCAGCGCGGCGCGTATCAGATCGGCCTCGCCCGCATCTGGCATATTAGCCGCTGCCTCGGCCACGGCCGATGCCGCCTCGGACGGTCCATAGCCCAGATTGCCCAACGCCGACAGCGCATCCGCAGAAGCAGCGGCAGCGCCCGAGGCCGGTTTGGCCACCCGTTTCGGAACAGGCGCAGGCTCGGTCGTCTCAACCACTTCAAGTGCCGGGCCATCCATCGCTTCGGTCACCGTGCCGCCCATCGCCATCACACCCGGGGCCTTGTCCTTGAGGTCAAGAACGATCCGTTGCGCGGTCTTGGGGCCGACACCCTTTGCGGCCTTCACGGCCCCCCAATCACCCAAGGCAATCGCGCGGCTGACACCATCAGGCCCCAGCGCACTAAGAATGGCCAGCGATACCTTCGCACCCACACCCTGAACCGAGCACAGCAGACGGTGCCATTCCTTCTCGACCAAGGACAGAAAACCATAAAGCTGCATCAGGTCTTCGCGCACGACCATATCGGTGTAGATCGACATTGCCTCACCCACCCCCGGCAGGGCCGCCATGGTCCGGTCCGAGCAATAGACGATATAGCCGACCCCCCGCACGTCGATCAGAACGTGATCCGCCGCGCGGTAATCCAGCCGTCCAGTGAGCTTGCCGATCATGCGCGTACCTCTTTCATCCGTGCCTGCGGTGCGGCGCCATAGTAGGAATGGCAGATGGCAATCGCCAATGCATCCGCAGCATCCGCCCCTTTGGGGGAACAACCGGGCAGTTGGAGTTTGACCATATGCAGAACCTGCTCTTTTTCGGCGTGCCCGACGCCCACCACCGTTTTCTTGACGCGGTTGGGGGCGTACTCGCCAACCGGCAAACCCGCCTGCGCAAGCGTCAGAAGCGCAACACCACGCGCCTGACCCAGTTTCAGTGTTCCGGCCCCATCTTTGTTGACGAAGGTCTGTTCAATTGCCGCCTGATCTGGATTGTGCTCGGCGATGACTTCGACGATTTGATTGTGTAGCGACAGCAGCCTTTCCCCCAGATCATCACCATCGGATTTACACAATCCATTCGCAACGTGGCTCAGGCGGCTGCCATGCGATTCGATGACGCCCCATCCCAAGGTTCTAAGCCCTGGATCAATGCCCAGAATTCGCATGTTTTGTCTCGGCCTGCTCGGGTTTGTGTGATCTTTTTTTATCGACTAGCACGAAGCGTGAACATTTTCCAAGGAAATCAACTCAGGGTCCAAAACCGACATCCATGTCGCCTCTGGTTCCTCGCGGCCTGTTTGCGACCGGGTTAGGTTCGTTTTCGACGCTTTTCCGATCGAACTTTAACCAATGATTTAAGGGGTTTTCATCAATTTCGAGCGTTGCAAAAAATGCATAGGACACATGCAATTTCTGAGCTTGCGCACGGCGAAACTCATCACTAGATGCCGCTCAGATCGCAAGATCAGAGTTTAACACAAACCAGAAGGAAACAGGATATGGCTGCACTGGATACCACCCGCACCACCACTGGCTCATTCGGCCTCGTCGGCCGTATCGGCGCACTTTTTGCATCGGTTGTAAACGCCGTTGTTGAATGGAATGACGCCCGCGCAACCCGTAACGCGCTGAACGGTCTTTCTGACCGCGAACTGGACGATATCGGACTATGCCGCGGCGACATCGACGTTGTCGCCGAAGGCCGCCGTTACTGAGATAACGGACTACCGCATACGCCCCTTCCTCCTCCCTGTGGGGCAAACAGAAACACCGCACGCCGTGAGGCATGCGGTGTTTTTGTTAGGAGGGTGCAAGATATCCGGTTAGAACCATACCTTGTTCAGTTGGCTCGAGAAAAACGCGGTCACCTGATCGGCCTGCATGATCCAGGCGCCAGCTTTCTCAACCGGCGTGCCCTGATTCAGGCTTTCAACACGCGTTTCGTACGCAGTCGGGCCAAGATGAGACAGTAAAAAGGCCTTGAAGGCAAAGAAGCCAACCAAACACAGCAACAAAACCCTCGCTGGAACTGCTGAACGCATACGCTGTGGTTTCATCACCACCAGCCCGTCTGAGCGCAACGTGGCGCGATAGCCGCGGCTGAGTTTCTGGTGCTTTTTGTTCAAACGCGAGATGCGTTGATCGAATTCGAGTTGTTTTCCTGTCATGGCAGCCTCCGAAAACCGCCCCCCGAGTGCATTGAAAGACGGTAATTAGAGAATGCGACAAAAACGTGGCAAAAATCCACAAAACTCCCGTAAATGGCCTAAATTCAGCCCTGTTTGCTTAAGATTAGCGTCGTCCACTCACCAATCCGATCCTGGCGAACCAGATTGAAGCCGTTTTGGAGATAAACCGAGATCACGTCATCGGCCTGTTCATTGAGGATTCCCGATAGAATCGCTTGTCCACCCCCCCGCAGGTTCGCCGAAATTTCAGGCGAAAGGGCCACGAGCGGACCTTTTAGGATATTGGCGAATATCAGATCGTAAGGCGCACGCGCCTTCAGATCCGGGTGATCGAAACCTGCCGCTTCAACGCATTTAACCGCACCCGCCATACCGTTCGCCCGAAGGTTGGCCTCGGCCACGTCGACGGCAACCTCATCAATGTCGCTGGCGACAATATCGCCCTCCCAGACCCGCGCTGCGGCCATCGCCAATACGGCGGTGCCACAGCCGATGTCGGCAACCTTGCTGGCCGTAAACCCATCATCCAGAAGATGGTCCAAAGCCTTGAGGCAACCAAGCGTTGTCCCATGGTGCCCTGTGCCAAAGGCCATCGCAGCTTCGATCAGCAGCGGAATGCGGCCTTCGGGCAGTTTGTCGGCATCATGGCTTCCATAGACAAAAAACCGACCGGCCTCGACTGGGGCTAGTTCGCGGCGGACATGGGCGACCCAATCCGTTTCGGGCAGTTCCGAGACCACAAAGGGCTTGGCCTCGAACGCGGCGGCCAGAACCGCCAGCGCGGTTTCATCCGGGGTTTCGGTAAAATAGCCGCCGACTTCCCACAGGCCCGAGCCATCCTCGACCTCGAACACGCCGACGCCGGTTGGTTCCGGGTCCAGCCGTTCCATCGCCTCGCCCAATCCTTCGGCGGCTTTCTTGCCGTTCAAAGTGGTCAGAGCAGTGAATGTTGGCATGGGGGCCTCCTGTTTCGATCGAAACAGCGCCTAGGGGCACCGACCGCCAAGGTCAAGCGGAGTCGCTTATTCGGCGGGCGCGGGGGCGTATTTCGACAGGATGGTTTCGTTGCCCGGTTCCGGATGACGCGGGATCAGTAGTGACAGCAGAAGCGAGATGATCGCCATTGCAGCGGCCAAACCAAACACTGCGCCGGGCGAAACGACCCATAGCAGACCTAAAAGTGCTGGCAGGAAAACAGCGGCGATATGGTTTATGGTAAATGCCACCGCCGCAGTGGGCGCAATATCCGCCGGGTCGGCGATCTTCTGGAAATAAGTTTTCAAAGCCAACGCCAGAGCAAACAGCACATGGTCGATCACATAGAGAATCGCCGCCAGCAGCACGCCCCAGCTAAACCAGTAGATGCCGCCATAGGCTGCGAAAACGATCGCGAGCCCGGCATATTCAAAGATCAGCGTGCGGCGTTCGCCAAACCGCGCGACTGCCTTGCCCAGCAGCGGAGCCGCCATCATGTTGATCATCAGATTGATCAAGTACAGGCTGGTCAGTTCGTGCACTTCAAAGCCGAATTTCTCGACCATCATGAAACCGGCGAACACGACAAAAATCTGCCGCCGCGCGCCCGCCATGAACTGTAATGCATAATACAGCCAGTAGCGGCGGCGTAGGATCAGCTTCTTGGTCTGCGGCGTCGGCGCGTCGAATTGCGGGTAAGCGATCAGGCAAAACAATGCCAGCAAGGCCGTCACGCCGCCCGCCGCCATGAACACGAAGTTATAGGACAGGTCGAAGCGGTCCCATGTCAGAACGATCAACCCATAGACCACAGCCGTCGCAGCCGAGCCCATAGCCACCAGCCAGCCAAGCACCTGCGGCGCACGGTCTTTTGGCAGCCATTGCAGCTGCAGTGACTGGTTCACCGTCTCATAGTAGTGAAACCCGATCGAGCTGAACAGCGTCACAAACAGCAGCCCGCCAAGGCTGGGAAACCAGGCCGTCACCGCCGTCGCCACGCCCAACATCATCAATGAGATCATGGCCAGTACCTGTTCGCGGATGAAAATGATCACCGCAATCACGCCAACGGCCAGAAAGCCCGGAATCTCGCGTACCGTGTGCAAAAGCCCGATATCCGCCCCGTCGAAGTTCGCCGCCTCGATGACGAAATTGTTCAGCAATGCACTCCACGCGTTAAACGCGATCGGCATGGTCAACGCCATCACGAACAAGAGCGTCATAGGGCGGCGCCAGAGCGGAAGACTCTGCGCCTCAGACAAGGGCATAGGTTTCAGCATGAGGATGCTCTACGCCCATTTGTACTTTTTGGCGAGGGGAAAGCGGCCGGCGCACAGCTGCTCTGCACTGATGCAGGGGTCAGTAGAAGCTTTGTGGATCGATATCCACGGTCAGGCGGATATCGCCTTTCAACTTCAACGGGGCGATCCAGCGGGCGATGGCGTCCTGAATAGGCGCGCCTTTCGGGGCTTTGACCAACAGCCGGACGCGGTGACGCCCGCGTATGCGCGCGATCGGGGCTGGAGCCGGGCCAAATACCTGAGCACCAACATCGCGCAACGGCGCATCGTTTCGCGCCATGGCGTTGCCGATGTCGAAGACCGGCCCGACCTCGGGGCCAGACAGGACAATCCCGGCCATTCGACCATAAGGCGGCACCCCGGCGGCCTGACGCCCGGCGGCTTCAGCCTTCCAGAACCCTTCTTCATCGCCCGATAGAATCGCCCGGATCACCGGATGTTCCGGCTGGAATGTCTGCAACAACGCCTGCCCCGGTTTTTCCGCACGACCTGCCCGGCCCGCTACCTGCCGCATCAATTGAAAAGTTCGTTCCGCCGCGCGCAGGTCAGCCCCATGCAGGCTAAGGTCCGCATCGATCACCCCTACAAGTGTCAGCTTTGGAAAGTTATGTCCTTTGGCCACCAGCTGCGTCCCGATAACGATATCCGCATCGCCTTCGGCAATCTCTTCGATCTTGGCCTTCAGGGCACGAGCCGAACCAAACAGATCAGAGCTGAGCATAGCGATCTTGGCTTCGGGGAACGCCGCCTCGGCTTCTTCTGCCAGCCGTTCAATCCCGGGTCCGACCGGTGCCAGTTTACCCTCGACCCCGCAGGATGGGCAGGCCTCTGGCATTGGCTTGGTCTCACCACATTGATGGCACATCAGACGCTTGAGGAACCGGTGTTCAACCATTCGCGCGTCGCAATGATCGCAGGCAATCTGCTCCCCGCACGCCCGGCATAGTGTCACGGGCGCATAGCCACGGCGGTTGATGAACAGCAGTGACTGCTCTTCGCGTTCGATACGCTGTTGCACCGCCTGCCGCAGCGAGGGGGAAATCCAAGTCCCGGCCTGCATCTGCTCGGCGCGCATGTCGATCGGCTTCATTTCGGGCAGGACTGCTGCACCAAAACGCGAGTTCAGGTCCAGCCGCTCGTATTTACCCGCCTCGGCATTGGCCCAGCTTTCCAGTGAAGGCGTCGCGCTGGCCAGAATCACCCGCGCTCCGCAGATGGCCGAACGCAGAACGGCCATATCCCGCGCACTATAATGCACCCCATCTTCTTGTTTGTACGAGGTGTCGTGTTCTTCATCGACAACTACGAGACCAAGATCGCGAAATGGAAGAAACAGTGCTGACCGGGCCCCAACGACCAGTTGCGCATCACCCTGACCGACCATCCGCCAAACCCGGCGACGTTCGGTCATGGTCGCGCCCGAATGCCACTCAGCCGGACGCGCACCAAATCGCGCCTCGACACGGGTCAGAAATTCAGCCGTCAGCGCGATCTCGGGCAGCAAGACCAGTGCTTGCCGCCCCACGCGCAGGGCCTCGGCGACCGCCTCAAGATAAACCTCGGTCTTGCCCGAACCCGTCACTCCCTTCAGAAGAGTCGTTCCATAATCTCCCGTCCGTTGCCCGGTCTGAAGCCGCATCACGGCCTCCGCCTGATCCTCGGTCAGGTCCTTTCCCGGCAATTCAGGATCAAGATGAGGATAGGGAAGATCACGCGGGCTGTCCTCTTCACGCACAGCGTTCTGTTTGACCAACCCCTTGATGACCGAAGATGTGACCCCCGCTTGCTCGGCCAGTTCCTTCAGCGTAAAGGCCAAGCCGCCATAGTCTCGCAAAACTTCAAGTACCCGCATTCGTGCGTCGGTCATTCGGTCCGGTTGACCACCGCCCAAACGATAAACCTTGCGCATCGAGGGCGGATCGCCCAACCCCGGCGCGCGCGTTGCTAGCCGCAGCATCGCAGGCATCGGCGTCAGGGTGTAGTCAGCCACTTTCCCCAGAAACACCCGCATTTCTTCACGCATCGGCGCGACCTCAAGCACCCGGTTCACCGATCGCGCCTTGGCCAGATCAAAACCACCCTGCCCCGGCCCCCAAACCACACCCAAGACTTTGCGCGGGCCCAAGGGCACCTCGACAAACGCCCCAAGAAAGCACCCGCCCTCGGGCGCTTTGTAATCCAACGTCCGGTCCAGCGGCTGTGTGGTCAGCACCGCAACCAGCTCTCCTTCGTCGAAAAATCCGTTAGCGCTCACGGTATATCCTTCGCAGGGGGTTCCAGCATGGGTCTCTTTGAGGTAAAGCCATCCGCGACCAAGGCCAACCCATCAAAGGACTGCCCTCATGAAATTCTTCGTAGACACCGCCGAAATCGACGCCATCGCCGAACTGAACGATCTGGGCATGGTGGACGGCGTAACCACTAACCCCTCGCTGATCCTAAAATCGGGCCGCGACATTCTGGAGGTCACCAAAGAGATCTGTGATCTGGTCGACGGCCCCGTCTCGGCCGAAGTTGTCGCCACCGAGGCCGACGACATGATCGCCGAAGGCCGTAAGCTGGCCAAGATCGCGCCCAACATCGCAGTCAAAGTACCGCTGACATGGGCTGGTTTGAAAACCTGTAAAACACTGACCGACGAAGGCCAGATGGTCAACGTGACCCTGTGCTTCTCGACCAATCAGGCCATTCTGGCCGCCAAGGCGGGCGCGACCTTCATCTCGCCCTTCATCGGACGTCTGGATGATATCAACCTCGATGGCATGGACCTGATCGCAGATATTCGCCAAGTTTATGACAATTACGGGTTCGAGACCGAAATCCTCGCCGCCTCGATCCGCACCGTAAACCACGTGACCGACAGTGCCCGCATCGGGGCTGACGTGATTACAGCACCTCCGGGCGTGATCAAAAAACTGGCCGACCACCCGCTGACCGACAAAGGCCTTGAAACTTTCCTGGCCGACTGGGCCAAGACAGGTCAGAAAATCCTCTGATCCCAAGCATTGCCGCGCGGTGCCATCAGGCACCGCGCCCGGCCCAACGGCAAAAGCTGATCTTTGATCAGCGCCGGGCAGGCGGGAGCGCCCGCCACAGCAACGACGAAATTCGCCTTTCGCGTGCATTTTTCCCAAGGCAAATCCAGCAACCCATGTTATAAGCCCGCCAAACAAAAAAACGACCGGACGGGACATGAGCAGCGATCCTAAACTCAAGGACAATCTCCGCGCCGCAATTCTGGCTGAGCCTGACGCCGTGCTGGATGACAAAGACCTGATGCAGGCCTTGGTGGCTGCAAATGAGCAGGCGCGTGGTGACAACGTTATCGACCTGCGCGGTATCGCCATGCAGCGGCTTGAGGCGCGTCTTGACCGCCTTGAGGACACTCATCGCTCAGTCATCGCGGCGGCGTATGAGAACTTGGCGGGCACAAATCAGGTGCATCGCGCCATTCTTCGCCTGTTGGAGCCAACCGTGTTCGAGGATTTCCTGCGCGCGCTAGGCAATGACGTGGCCGAAATCCTGCGAGTCGATCACATCACTCTGGTCCTCGAAACAACCGTCGTACGCGATGATCCGGTAGTGAACCAGCTCGGCGGCGTGCTGACTGTGGCTGAGCCCGGCTTTATCGATAGCTATCTAACCGCTGACCGCAACGGTCAGCCGCGCGAGGTTACCTTGCGCGAAATCCGCCATCCCAATCCGCAAGTTTACGGTAAACAAGCCGATCAGCTACGATCCGAGGCCTGCCTGAAACTCGATCTTGGCACTGGCCGCCTACCCGGCATGATTGTCATGGGCGCGCGCGACCCGAGGCATTTCTCACCTCAGCTTGGCACTGATCTTCTTGCCTTCTTTGCCGGCGTGTTCGAACGCTCTATGCGCCACTGGCTGTCGTGAGCCTGATTTCCCCAGCCTGCCGCGATGCTCTGCAGCATTGGCTGGACAGTCTGGGGGCGCTGGCGGGGCGGTCTGAAAATACGCTCAACGCCTATCGCGGCGACGTGACAGAATTCCTGTCCTTCATGACCTTGCATCACAGCGAGCGCCAAGGGCTGGCCGCGCTGGAACGCATCGGCGTTTCTGACATGCGGGCCTGGATGGCAGAGCAGCGCAATTCTGATGTCGGCGCGCGATCTCTGGCGCGCAAGCTTTCTGCCGTCAAAACCTTCTATCGCTGGTTGGCCGAACGCGAGGGGTTCGAACCTACTGCGGTGCTGTCCACCCGAGCGCCCAAATTTACCAAGAAACTGCCCCGACCTCTGGCCGAAGATGCCGCGCGCGCAATGATCGACACGGTCGAGCTACAATCCTCATCGGACTGGGTCGCTGCACGGGATGTTGCAGTTGTGACGCTCCTCTACGGGTGCGGGTTGCGGATTTCCGAGGCGTTGTCTTTGACCGGTGTGGACGCTCCTCTGCCAGAAACGCTGCGCATATCGGGTAAGGGCGATAAGGAAAGAATCGTACCGGTCTTGCCTGCCGCTCGGGCTTCGGTGGATCGCTATCTTCACCTCTGCCCACATCCGCAATCCCCTGATAAGGCGTTGTTCCGAGGTGTCAGGGGCGGCCCGCTCAACCCCGGAATCATTCAGGCTGTGGTCGCCAAGGCACGGATGCAACTTGGCCTTCCCGCAACAGCCACCCCGCACGCGATGCGCCACAGCTTTGCCACCCATCTGCTGTCTGCGGGCGGCGACCTGCGCGCGATCCAAGAGCTTTTGGGTCACGCCTCGCTTTCAACCACGCAGACCTATACCGCAGTCGATACGGCCCGGTTGATGGAAGTCTATAACCGCACGCACCCAAAAGCCTGAAGCAAAGACCCTTTTTGCTTTGCATCTGCGCCTTGCTTCCGTCATGACACCACCATGACACTCAGATTCAAAGCGCTTTCCGTTCATCTCTTCACCGCCACAGGTGCCGTTTTCGCAATGCTCGCCATGTTGGCAGCAGTCGAAGAGAAATGGAGCCTGATGTATCTCTGGCTCGTTGTTTCGTTCATCGTCGATGGCATCGATGGCCCGCTGGCGCGGCACTATCACGTTAAGAAGAACGCACCCGAGTTTGACGGAGTCTTGCTGGACCTGATCATCGACTATTTGACCTATGTTTTCATCCCTGCCTTTGCCCTGTTCAAATCGGGTCTGATGGACGGTTGGACCGGCTGGTTCGCAATCATCGTCATCACCTTTGCAAGTGCGATGTACTTTGCGGATACACGTATGAAAACCAAGGATAATTCCTTCTCTGGCTTTCCAGGTTGCTGGAACATGTTCGTCATTGTGATCTTCGCCCTGGAGCCCAACTTCTGGGTCATCCTGCTGCTGGTCACCTTGCTGTCTGTCGCAATGTTCCTGCCGCTGAAATTCATTCACCCAGTCCGGACCGAGCGTTGGCGCACCCTGTCATTGCCTATGGCTTTTGCGTGGACATTCTTTGCAGGCTGGGCCGCCTGGGTCGACTTTCACCCCGAAAGCTGGGCCCATTGGGGGCTGGTGATCACCAGCTTGTATTTGGTCTCGGCCGGTATTGCGCAGCAGATCATTCCGCCGCGCAAGGCCCGGGATTACAAGACTTCCTGAACCTCGAACTCAGTCCCGTTATGGGTGAACACGTCACCCTCTTGCAGGCCAACCATAGCCAGATAGATCGGGCTTTGGGTCGAAATTCCCATGTAGGTTTTGCCGTCCACTTCAAATCGAGTCGTTGAGACACATACGACGAAGCGGCGATTGTTGAACTTGATTACGGCGCCGGGCTGCACCGTATCCGTGAGGCCAAAATCGGTGTTCTCGATCACGTCAATCTTGGCGTGATGCGCATGAACAGGCGCATCAAAGGCGGCCGCCAGATCTGCATTCTCGCGCGAGGCAGCGATGTCGTCCTTGTCATGCCCTTCTCGGTCATCCAACTGCGAGTCCTTAAGGAAGGCATCATAATGTGCCTGTGCGGTTGCCAGTTCCTGTTCTTCCAAAGACATCAGATGATCGATGATGGCTTTCTTGCGTGCGGCGGGGTCTGTCTGGCCGGTCATTCAATTCGGTCCTTCAAATTCACTATTCGATATAGGTTGGGGCCGTGCCGCTCCGATTGCAACAGATAAGTACCGATCAGATCAACAGGCTGGCAGCACCTTCGTGACGCAGCAGAGCCACTTTGGTCTCAACACCGCCGTGGCCTGAAAACCCAACCATCTTCCCATCTGCACCCAGAACCCGGTGACAGGGAATAATGATGGGGATGGGATTTCCCCCGCATCCGCGCCCAACCGCCTGCGCCGAGTAGCCAAGGTCGTTAGCCAACTCGCCATAGGTGCGCGTATCACCAAATGGGATAGCATACATTGCATCGCACACCTGACGCTGAAATTCCGATCCCTTGATCCGGTAGGGCAGTTCGAACTGCTGCAAACGCCCTTCGTCATAGGCACGCAACTGCGCCGCCGCTTCTCGCAGAACCGGGGTGGCTAGACCTTCGTCACGGCCATTCCAGACAAGACGCGTGATGGCGCCGCTGGTCTCTTCGACACCAAGGCAACCAAACTGAGTTTCTACGGCGATCATCGGCATAAGAGAACGGTTGCAGATGTTTCACCTCACCTGCAACCCGAATCCTGACGATCCGCCTCTTCATCTGGCCAAAAATACCTCGGAGCGCGAGGCAGAGCCTCGCATCAGCGATCTCTCTCTCGCGCTCCGTTCGAATGTCAGCTCAGCGCCTCGTTACAGCGCCCGCATACGCCCGGATGGGCGTGCAGCCCAACATCAGGAAGGATTTTCCAGCAGCGCTGGCATTTGTCACCTTGGGCTTTTTCGAACACTACAGCTACGCCCTCGATTTCCGGCACTCGGAACGCCTCGGCCGGGGCCGGATCGCCTGTGACGGCCAGACCAGAAGTGATGCACATGTCATCCACGTCGAAGGTCGCAAGCAGATCGCGGGTTTCCTGATCTTCGACATGCACGATCGGTGCGGCCTCAAGGCTGGATCCGATCACCTTGTCCTGACGTTGAATTTCCAGCGCAGCGGTCACGGCGCGGCGCACGCGGCGGACTTTGGCCATGCTGGCTTCCAGTTCTTCATGGCGCCAATCAGCGGGCGTTTCAGGGAAATCCATTAAATGGATCGAACTATCATCGGCCGGGAACCGTTCCAGCCAGACCTCTTCCATAGTGAAGACCAGAACTGGGGCCAGCCATGTGGTCAGACGGTGGAATAGGATATCCAGCACAGTCCGCGCGGCACGGCGGCGTAGGCTGTCACCGTCGCAATAAAGCGCGTCTTTGCGGACATCGAAATAGAACGATGACAGGTCAACCGTGGCGAATGTGAATACGGCGCTGAATACACCCTGGAAGTCAAATGCTGCATAACCTTTGCGCACTTGCTCATCCAAATCGGCCATTCGGCTTAACACCCAGCGTTCCAGGCGCGGCATATCTTCAGGCGCAACCCGATCCGCTTTGGTGAAGTCCGCCAGCGAGCCCAGCATGAACCGCATGGTATTGCGCAGGCGGCGATAGCTGTCGGCTGTCCCTTTCAGGATCTCCGGTCCGATCCGCTGGTCGGCGGTGTAATCGGTCTGAGCCACCCACAAGCGCAGGATATCGGCGCCGTATTGTTTAACGACCTCTTCCGGCACGATGGTGTTGCCCAGCGATTTGGACATCTTGTTGCCCTTGGAATCCAGCGTAAATCCGTGGGTCACTACGTTGCGGTATGGTGCACGCCCCTTGGTGCCGCAAGCCTGCAGCATCGACGAATGGAACCACCCGCGGTGCTGGTCGGTGCCTTCCATATAGACGTCAGCGATGCCGTCCGCGGTCCCGTCCTCACGATCACGCAGCACAAAGGCATGGGTCGAGCCAGAGTCGAACCACACATCCAGCACGTCAAAAACCTGATCGTAGTCGTCGGGGTTCGCGATACCGTCGAGGATCTTCTCCTTGAACCCGTCCGTGTACCAGACGTCTGCGCCATCCTTCTCAAACGCGGCTTTGATGCGGGCATTGAGTTCGTCATTGCGCAGCAGGTAGTCCGCGTCGGTCGGCAATGCCCCCTTCTTGGTGAAGCAGGTCAGCGGCACGCCCCAGGCGCGTTGGCGCGACAGGACCCAGTCCGGGCGTGCTTCGATCATGGAATACAGACGGTTGCGGCCGGTCTGCGGCGTCCATTTCACCAGTTCATCAATCGAGCGCAGAGCACGTTCACGGATGGAGTCGCCCATCTCGCCCATGCCGTCCTCCAGCTTGCGATCGACCGAGGCAAACCACTGCGGCGTGTTGCGGTAGATGATCGGCGCCTTCGAGCGCCACGAATGCGGATAGCTGTGCTTGATCTTGCCGCGCGCCAGCAGCCCGCCGACCTCGGCCAGCTTGTCGATCACGGCCTTGTTGGCATCACCCTCACCGCCCTTTCGAGACAGGATGTATTTGCCACCAAAGAACGGCAGATCAGCGCGGAAGCTGCCATCATCCATCACGTTATAGGTGATGACCTGCTCCAGCATGCCCAGATCGCGATAAAGCTCGAATTCCTCCATCCCGTGCGAAGGTGCACAGTGGACGAAACCGGTCCCTTCGGTGTCGGTCACGAACTCAGCGGCGCGGAAATCGCGAATGTCGTCCCATTCGCCGTTGCCACCTTCGGCCCCGGCCAGCGGGTGGGTCAGCTGGATCTTGGCCAGATCTTCCTGCGTTACATCGCACAGACGGCGATACATCGTGTCATCCAGACGCGCGCGCGCAAACACATCTGCGGCGCGGTCATCGGCCAGCAAGTAACGCTCACCGATCCGCGCCCAGCACTCCTCGGGGCGTCCAGTGACTTCGTAGAGGCCATAGGAAATACCCTCGCCATAGACCACGGCCTTATTCGAGGGCATCGTCCATGGGGTCGTCGTCCAGATCACCACATAAGCGTTGTCCAGCGTCACATCGCCGGTGTTCACAACCTTGAACTTCACCCAGATGGTGAAGCTTTCCTTGTCGTGATACTCGACCTCGGCCTCGGCCAGAGCCGTCTTTTCGATGGGCGACCACATCACGGGTTTCGAGCCCTGATAAAGCGTACCGTTCATCAGGAACTTCATGAACTCGTCGGCGATCACGGCTTCGGCGTGATAGTCCATGGTGATGTAAGGATCGGGCCAGTTGCCGGTGATACCCAGACGCTTGAACTCTTCGCGTTGGATGTCGATCCAGCCTTCGGCGAACTTGCGGCACTCCTGACGGAAGTCGACGATGTTCACCTCGTCTTTGTTCTTGCCCTTCTTGCGGTACTGTTCCTCGATCTTCCATTCGATGGGCAGGCCATGGCAGTCCCAGCCGGGTACATAGCGTGAATCGTAGCCCATCATCTGATGGGACCGAACAATCATGTCCTTGATGGTCTTGTTCAGTGCGTGGCCGATATGCAGATGGCCGTTCGCGTAAGGAGGGCCGTCATGCAGGGTAAAAGGTTTGCGACCCTCTTTCTCGCGAAGGCGGTCATAGACGCCGATCTTTTCCCAGCGGTCCAGCCATGCTGGCTCGCGCTTGGGCAGGCCTGCACGCATGGGGAATTCGGTTTTCGGCAGGTTCAGCGTGTCTTTGTAGTCAGGTGTTTCGGCGCACATTTGCGGCGTCCTCAGGATGTTCTGGTCGTGTATGGATCGAAGCGGTCAGTGCGATAACTCAAGCACCTTTGCCCGGCGTCTCGCGATATCAGAGCGCCGGGGATATAATTCGAATAATGATGGCCAGCCGGTCAAACATGGCCGCGCTTATAGGACGCCTGCTCTCAATGGTCCAGAGGTTCCGGGTCTTGCGACGAATGGCGCAGCTTGGCCCAGCGATTGAGCCATGCAAGACCCGCCAGCGCGAGACCGAGCGCCAACAGCGAAAACACCCGGATCAGCCCGCCCAATCCGGCAATATCGATCAGAAACACCTTGGCCACCGCGAGGCCAATCACGGCCAAACCGGCCTTGCGCATCAAATCGGACCGGCGGGCCAGCGACTGGTAGAACAACCCTGCGCCGACCACCAACAAGGTGATGGTGTATGAATAAAGCTCGGGCTGGGTGACGCCGTTGCCTTCATACATGCCACCCGCCCCCTGCCAGACATGACGGATTGTAAGCCCCAGCCAAAAAGCGATCAGGGCACCGGCGACCCCATAACTGATCTGCTTCAGTAGCACGGGCTGCGTCACGACGCGCCAAGCCGAAAAGCCGATGGCCAGCGCAGGCAACAGATAGGCCACCGCCAACGTGTTCAGCACCGGCGGGCCGAACACGGGATCGGCAAATGGGTCGAGCAACGGGTTAGCCTCAGACAAAGCCTGAACCAGACGCATCATGCCGTGTGCCGCAAAGAACGCCGCGAGCGCGTAACGCGCGTAGTTCAGCTTACCGCCAAGCTCGAACCGCTGTATTTGTGCAAAAGCCAGCAGCAGCCAGATCACCGCCAGCAGCCCCAGCCCCCAATGGCTGTCTGTCGCGCCGCCTTCTCCGAAGCTTTCCAGCCAGCGCAGCAACAAGAGCGATAGCAGTATTCCCGCCGTTGCCCAGGCCGCGCTTTCAAGCAGCAATGAGGCAATCGGGCGGTCCAAGGACCTTAGCAACGCCCACCCCATGATGAACCCGGCAACCGCCACCGCATAGACCAAGGTCATTTCGATCAACGGCGCGGTTTCGGCCCAATCTAGCCCCGGGTCGAGCACCAGCCGTACGGTCACCGTGAACACACCCGCCCAAATGAACCAACTCATCGGAGCCAGAACAAATCGCCGGTCCAGCGCCGCGGCCACAACGATCATGGCGACAAGTGCTACGGTCAAAGCGGCAGAGCTGAGTACGATGATGCAGGCAAAGCTAAGGCACGATAGCGCAGACAGAGTTGCCAGGGCAGGCCGCATCCGTTTCTCACCATCGGCCCGCGCAAACCGTTCGGCCAAAACCACCATCATCGCGCCTAATGCGATTGCGTGTAAGGCCCACGCATAAGCTCCGATCACGTTTGCAGGCTGCCAACCGACTTCAAGCGCGATCGCCAGCGTCGGAGCATATAGGGCTGCACCCCCGGCCCAGACCACAGCGTAGCGCCCGGCGTGGAAGGACCGCCACGCAGCGAGCACGCTGATCAAGGCCCCGAGGGCAACCAATAGCGTGACTACCCAAGGATAATCGGCCTCGGCCGTTTCCACGTATGTGTCGGCAAAGCCGCGCCACGCGGAGCCACCGTCCAACCCGTGCAGCAGAACAAACCAGATCAGACCCAACGCAGGCAGCACCGTCACATCCTGCAACGCACGCGCAGCTTTTGTCCAAAGGATCAGCGCCAGTATCAAAGCGGTAAACAGTGCAACGCCCAGCCAAAACTCACCGCTTGAATCCGACCAATGCAGCGACAGGATGATGGAACTGGTGAGAACCGCACCAAAGGCAATTCGGGTTGGAAACACGGGCCATGGAATCCCTTTCCGTCGCCGGATGACTTCAGCAATCATCGGGCCGGTGTGGTCGGGCCAGATACTGCGTACGGGTATCGCCATCGCAATCAGCGCCAGTGCTGTCACACAGGTCAGATACCCCGGTTCCGTAGAGGGGGAAGACAGCACCAGCAAAAACGCCGCCCCGTATGCACCCACTAGCGTCAGAATAGAAATCCATGCCCAACGCCTGACGGTATCGATACCCAAGCCCAAAATGGCGATGATAAAGAAATAACCATAAAGCCAACTGGGATCGTCCGATGCGCCTCCAACCATAAAGGGCGCGGCAAAGGCTCCGATTAGGCCTACGGCGGCGAGCAGCGGCCCGTGGAACCATCCCAAGACCAACGCAAACAGAGCGATGATAACGAGACCGGCCAGAGCGGCCTCGGGGCCGATCAGATCATAAAGCTGGCGCGCGGCCAGAACCCCACCGAACAGGGTCACCAGACCTGCGCCCGAGAAGACCGATGGTAGATAAGCGGTCGACGCGTCCTCGTCATCGCCGAAACGGCGGCGGATCACTTCACCTGACCCAATCAGCAGAAGGCCAAAGATCAGGGCTGCGGCGACCCGCGCGGTGGGTGGCAACAGCCCGTTCTCAACCCCGTACTGAACCAGAAAAATCCCTGCCAACGCCAGTGACAACGCCGAAACCGCATAGAACCAGTTCTCACGCAACCACGCGCCCAGCGCGGCGATCTTTTCCTCACGAAAAACGATGGTGGCAGGAGGATCGGCGGCCTCAACGGCCTGCGGCGCATCCGATGGGCTTTCGTAATTGGTAGATGAGGTTTTCGCCGCGGCCCAGGGATCATGCTTGGTTTGCGTCGTCGTCGGCTCCGGCCTTGATGTCTTGGAGGCTTCGGCGCCGCTTTCCGGTATTTGCCTGGCCAATTGCCGCTCAAGCTGTTCGACGCGCTTACGCAACCGCGATTGACCAATCAGCAAAGCGATGATCGAAACAGGAATGGCCAGAACGATCAGACCAACGAGGACAAGCAAGGATTCCAACCGAGACCTCCGGGATGCGATGCGCCAAACGTACCGTGCAGACAGGCTGGTTTATAGTCTGGAAATCCACATGGATACCGCCTGCTGCACAGGTAATCGGCCTAGAAAAGCAGAATGTGAGGGCGTGCCAACATCAGCCAAGGGATCGCCAGCACTGCGGCAAAGGCCGGAATACCGCAAACGAACCATGTGCGGAACAGTTTGTAGTACTTGCTTGGCAAGGTCGCACCAGCCAGATCAGCCTTCCTTGCATAATCCCTCAGCCGAATCTGAATCCAAACCACCGGTAGCCAGAACAGGCCAGTCAGTACGTAAAGCAGCAGTGATATCGCGATCCACCCCTCCGACAGCGACCAGCCCAGTCGCCGGGCCAGCAACACGATTCCCGCCGTATGAGCAATCACCCGTGCATCTGCCGTGCGGTGCGCCATCAGCATGAAAAAGGCGATCCCCGCGCAAGTGCCCAATAGAACGCATGCTCCGATCACGTGAAGCCAACGCAGGATCAGGTCCGGGTTCATCAGCGGCTCTCCAACATGGGTCGCGCGATCAGTGATAGCATCAAAGCCGGCGCTATCTTGACCAACGGCCCCAAAGGGTCGAGCCACAGTTCAGGCACCGTCAACGTGGCGGCGATCAGATAGAAAGCGGCGATTGCAGCCTGCGCGAGGCAAGCGCGTGCGGCCCACGGAAGCCACAAGATTGCCAGCCCCAGCGCGATATTGATCATCGACCAAAACACCACGCTCGCGTTGGCAATCCCAACGGGCCAACCATTGCGCGAGAGTATCTCGGCTGCCCGCGATAGCCCCGTCAATCCGCCGCCGACTTGAAATCACGTAGATCCCCCGAGATCAGCGCAATATCCGGAAGGACCCTCTCAGCCGTCTTCTGGCTGCGCACAAGCCCCTTCACACAGGCGCCATCCGCATGCAGCGACCGAACGACCGCAGCACCGATGAAGCCATAAGCGCCCAGCACCAAAACAGTTTTTTCAGGACGATCCGTTGCCACGAGTTGCCTCGCATTGGTTTACAACACCCTAGCGGATCAGATTCTGAGGATCAGCCTGATCACCCCGTCCGCGACAACAGCACCATTCAGGGGTGAAACAACGAGCCAACCCAGAAGGCGATAGCTGCCGCCGCACCCCCGATCAGCAGGGTTTCTCCGCCTGATCGCCACCAGGGGGCAAGCGACCACCGGCTTTTCATCGCGCCAATGGCAAAGAATACGCCCGCAGTCATCCAGGCTGATACCGTGAACGCATTTGCAACGGATAAGAGGAACGGCAACAACGGAATCATCCCCGCGATCAGAAAGGCAAAGAACGTCGCCATCGCGGCTTTGAGGGGATGCGGGTCGACGCTGCCCAGCCCGTATTCGCCCTCGATCATAAGGTCGACCCAATTGTCGTGGTTCGAAGTGATTTCAGCCGTCGCGTCATCCAGAACGCTGCCTGAAAGGCCTTTTTGTGCGAGGATTTCGCGCACCTCCTTTCGCTCGCCATCCGGGTACAACTTGATATGCCGTTCCTCGATGGCTCGAATACGGTGGATGTTATCGAGCTCGGCCTTGGTTCCCGAGTAGTTGCCCGCCGCCATCGAAAAACCATCCGCCAGCACGTTGGCCAACCCAAGTGCCACGATGACAAAAGGCGATAAACCTGCCCCGGCAACCCCGGCAACGATCGCGAATGTCGTGACTGAGCCATCGATGCCGCCATAAACCACATCGCGCAGAACCCCACGCCCCGGAGGCGCATTGATCCGTTCGAAAATCTCTTGCTGGCTGTGGCCGTGTTCGGTCATGGCTGGCTCCGTCCTGTTTATGCAGGACAGGTTCAGGCACGGCCTTGCGCCAGATCAAGTCCTGGAGAACAACCCGCTGAGCGCGCGTTTGATCATGCCACGGGTCGAGGGCTGGTGGCGTTTCGAGAAAGGCAAAGGTCGACAGACCTCCATCGCAGCGACACCCACGCGGGCGGTGAGCGCGCCGTTGACCAGCCCCTCACCGAACCGGCGCGACAATTTGCTGAGAACCGAGCCGCCCAAAATCGGCTCCAGAAGATCATCCCCCACTGCCACCGCGCCAGTTGCAATCAGATGCACGAATACGGCGCGGGTTAGGCGCCAACTGCCCAAGAAACCTGCGCGACCGCCATAGATTTCCGCAATCCGCCGGATCATGCGCAATGAACTTGCCAGCGCCGTCGCTACATCCGCCAGAGCAAGCGGGACCAGAGCGGTCACGGTCGCGACCTGCCGCGCTGCGGCCTCGACCTCGCGGCTGGCGGCAGCATCCAGCGGGGCCAGAATCTCGTCTTCGGCCAAGGTCAGCAGGGTTGCCGCATCGAATTGTTCGCCCATCCGCTCCTTTAGGCGATCTCGACCCCAGCGCGTTTCGTCGCGTCCGTTGTAAAATGTGATCAGGCGATTGGTGACGGCGCGAGCTTGCGACAGGTCTTCATCCGCCAATGCGGCATCAGCGGCGCGACGCAACCCGTCTACGCGGGATAGGCGGCTGATTGCAGCCAGTTCACGCAACGCAATGATCAGCACGACCAGCAGCAGAGCGGCGATCAGGCCGGTAACAATCCAACCCAGAATTGGTGCGCGTTCCAGCAGAGAGATGGCAAAATCCCATGCGGCGACCGAGACCACCGCCCCCACAACGGCTAATGCCAGCCCCCAGAACCAACGCGCCAAAACCGAAGGTTTCCGCGCTACAAACCGTACCGCTGCCTGCATCGCCTGTCCCTGCGGAGGCGCGATGTCTGGAACAGGAGGCGCGGTCGAGACATCAACTGCCGAGGCATCGTCTTCCAGATCAATCAAAACGGGGCCTTTAGCCATCGACCAACTCCTCGCGCGTCCAAACATATCTGATGTCGGGCAGGTTTTCGTCGTTCTCGGACCCATCGCCGCGTGCGACCTCGACAAAGCCGTTACGCTCATAGAACCGGCATGCGGAAGGATTGGCCTGAAACGCATACAAGTTGAGCGTGGGACGCTGCGCTTTGGCGCGATCCAGCAATTGCTGCCCGATCCCCTGCCCGCGCGCCGAGGCCGCCAGATAGAGCGACTGCACTTCGTCCCCATTCAACGCCAGAAATCCGGCCACCTGCCCCTGCATTTCGGCCACCGTGACCCAGCCGAGATCAATCATCTTGCCGCAAAACGCAATGGTCTCGGCCTCAGAATGCAGTTCAGGCATCCAGTCGTTTTCGCGGGCGAACCCATGCAGAATAGCGCCTGTGGTTCCGGCATCGGTACTGCGAGCGGGGCGAAGGATCAGGTTCACAGCCGGTCTCCGATCAGAAACTGCGCAGCCCGGTCCAGCCGAATATGTGGCGGACCGTCACCGGGATTCAGGGTCAAATGTGCGGGTGCAAAGGCCATATTGCCATAGTCCTCGCCCAGCCATCCCTCGGCCCCATTGCGCGCGGGGCCCAGCAGATGTGCAGGGTCCTCGGGCAAATCACCGGGGTAAAAGGCCGCCTGCTTACCGCTATCTAGTAGAGTACCGCGCACGCAAGGCAATTCCACGCCGTTATGGCTGCGCATCTCTTCCGTCGTTGTCCGAAGTGAAGCCAACGATAAGGCCGCGGTTTCAGCCCCGGCAAAGCTGGCGCGGTCGCGGGCCTCACGGGTCAGGGCCTCAATGATCGCGGTCAGGCGCGGGTGCTGCAGATGGTGCAGATGGTCCGCTTTGGTAGCCGCAAACAGGATACGCTCGACCCGTTTGCCAAGCAGCAGCCTGTTGAGCCATGCGTTGCGACCGGGGCGGAAGGCCGACAGGATATCGGCCATCGCGCGGCGCATATCCTCGACCGCTTGCGGGCCTTTATGGATTGCCCCCAACGCATCTACCAGAACGATCTGCCGGTCGATCCGGGCAAAGTGATCGCGAAAGAAAGGTTTGACCACACGCGATTTGTACGCCTCGTACCGCCGCTCCATCTCGCGGTGTAGTGAACGCCGAATTGACGCCCCCGACACCGGGAGCGGCGCGAATGTCAGCACAGGAGACCCGGCCAGATCGCCCGGCAGAAGAAACCGTCCGGGAGTGCAGTCATAGAAACCGGCATCACGCGCGGCATTCAGGTAATCGGTGAAGCTGCGGGCGAGGTCCTGCGCCTGCGGCTCATCATGTGGCGCGGTTGGGTCGGTCGCCTGAACCTTTGCCAGAAATGCCCCTGCTTGTGGGCGACTGGATATGTGTTCGAGCGTGTCCCGCGACCAATCTTCATAGGATTTGTCCAGTAGGGCCAGATCCAGCAGCCACTCACCCGGATAGTCCACAATGTCCAGATGCAATGTTCGAGGGCCCTGCAATCCCGAAAGCAGACCTGCGGGCTGGACTTTGAAGGACAGGCGTAACTCGGAAACAGCACGCGTGCTGTCCGGCCAGTGCGGCGCTGGTCCGGTCAGCGCGGACAGATGGGATTCGAAATCGAACCGGGGCACGGTGTCGTCGGGTTGCGGCTGCAGATAGCTGGCGGTGACACGCCCCTCTTGCTGCGCCACAAGACCGGTCATGCGGCCCCGATCCAGCAGGTTGGCGACCAGTGATGTGATGAACACTGTCTTACCCGACCGCGCCAATCCCGTGACGCCCAGCCGGATGACCGGTTCGAAGAATGTCTCGGACACACGGTCACCCACGGATTCGACGCCGCGCACCAGACTGTCTGCCAATGATGAGATGACCAAGCTGTCGCCCCGCAATTATCGTTTTGCCCAAGATAGGTAGCGGTTGCGGCACTTGCCAGAGCTTTCGCCCCCTTGCCCGTCCGACCAAGGCGCGATACCAGCGCGCCATGCCCAGATACGCGCTGCAAGTCGAATACCAAGGGGAACCGTTTGCCGGATGGCAGCGGCAGAAAGAGCTGCCATCGGTTCAGGGCGCGATCGAACTGGCGCTGTCGCGGATCGAACCCGGAGACCATACTATCGCCGCCGCCGGTCGTACGGATGCGGGGGTGCACGCGCTGGGGCAAGTGGCGCATTGCGATTTGGTCAAGGACTGGGACCCGTTCCGCCTATCTGAGGCGTTGAATTATCATCTCAAGCCGCAGCCTGTCGCCATCGTGAAAGCCGCACGGGTAGATGATGACTGGCACGCGCGGTTTTCGGCGCTTGAGCGGCAATATCTGTTCCGCATCCTGATGCGCCGCGCGCCCGCTACCCATGACAAGGGGCAGGTCTGGCAGATCAATCGTTCCCTTGACGTCGCGGCGATGCAGGCCGGGGCGGATATGCTGATCGGGCGGCATGACTTCACCACCTTCCGCTCCTCCATCTGTCAGGCCGCCAGCCCGGTCAAAACACTAGATGAGTTGCGGGTGGAACAGGTCCAAGGCTTCTCTGGCCCCGAAATCCATTTCCACGTCCGCGCCCGATCGTTCCTGCACAATCAGGTACGTAGCTTTGTTGGCACGTTGGAGCGTGTGGGGGCTGGGGCATGGACGCCTGAGGACGTTCGCGATGCGCTTGAGGCGGTTGACCGTGCGGCCTGTGGGCCGGTATGCCCGCCGCAAGGATTGTATCTGGCACGGGTAGGATATCCCGAACCGGTGTTTGGCTAAGTCTACAAGGCCCGCAGTAGCAGCCCGCTTGCAATCACGGCGATGATAAGACCCGCAACCAGTTCGATGGTCGGGGCCAGTACCGATGCAAAGCGCGTAGCCGAGGCTGAGGCCAGCAACCCGCCGCGCAACCCAAAGGATGTCCAACCGACCAAAGTGGTGACGGTTGCGGTGCCTAAAGCCATGGCGAATGCGCCTGCGATGCCGACCATTGCGATACCCATCTGCCATGTCAGGATCAGCACAAACAACGCGCCCGTACAGGGGCGTGCGGCTATACCAGCGATCAGGATCAACGCCTCGCGAAAGCTGCCGACCTGAGCGACTTCTTCGGCCGTCGGGCCGTGGCGGTGGCCGCAGTCAGCGCAAACCTCGTGGTCGTGATGATGGTGGTCGTGATCATGCGCATGGTGATGGTGGTCGTGCATTTGAGAGGCTTGGTTTTTGTGACGCCGCGCAAAACTGCGGATGGCACGGAAAACCAGCCACAGGCCTATAGCGGCAATTGCGCCGTAGCTGATCGGTGCCATGACCTGTTCGGTCGTGCCTACAAGCGACTCGCGTGACATCTGGAATACCAATACCCCGGCATAAACCAGCACAACCGCCGTCACTGCTTGCCCTAGGCCCGACAGGACACTGATTGCAGAAAGTCGCCAAAACGCAACACGACGGCCAAGCCCATATCCTCCGATCAGAACCTTGCCATGGCCCGGTCCGATGGCATGGAAAAACCCATATGCAAAACAGACCGTCAGTAGCGTTGCCACAGCTTCGGGCTGCTCGGCGCGTGCTGCGCGAAGGGCGCGGGCGATCTGGTTCTGGAATTCGCGTTGCTCTCCGGCAGCCCAAGCGGCCAGATGGTCAAAACCACCGCTGCCCCAGAACCACAGCAGCACCCCGCAGGCGATGGCAACGGGAACGATCAGGTATTTGGACATGAAAGCCGAATCTCGGTTGCGAATTTCTCACCGACCAGAGGGATATCGTTTTCTTCAAGGTCATACTCGGCATCCAGCGTCAGCAAAAAAGCCTGCATCTGGGCCAGTTCGTTGTCGATATCCGGATCGCTGCGTTCGATATTACAGGTCGTGGGGCCTGAAACCAGAACCGGGCGGGTCACTTCGTATGCGGTATAAAAGCTCTCATCAAACGCTTTGATCGACAGCGCATCCGCGGGAACGGGGTCTCCTTCAATCGCGCGCAGATGTGTGGTCACGATGCGGGCATCCTCGGTCGTGGCCTGCGGTTCAAGCGGGCCGGATAGCGAGATCACGGTTTCGCCCAGGCGAATGACCAGATCGCCATTGTAACCTTCGACCCACTGCGCGTCGAAGCCGCTTAAAAACTGCTCTTCGGCCTCGGTCAGCACGCCATCAGCATCCTGATCCAGTCGCATGTCTTCGAGAACCAGCAATGAATAGAACTCATCATAGGCCCAGGTCACACGCACATGGGTCAGGTTGCCTGCGTCATCGACCATGAACTCTAGCCCCGTGTCGATAAAAACATGGGGATGGGCCAGTGCCGGTATCGGCAAAAGGCAGGTCAAGGAGAAGGCAAGCCAGCGCATGTTGCAAAGATAGAATGCGCAGCGGGTATCGGCAATCCGACTAAACACTAGGCTGCAGAATCCCGCCATTTACTCCGGCGGGAACAAGACCAATGTCTGCAAAGCCGTCCCAACTGGCCCCTGTGTATCAAAAAGAACTGACTGCGACATACCGATCCCCGAGGGTTGCCAGTGCGAGATCGAGTCAGAGGCCAGCCAGTCCGAGACAGGCTCGCGGTGGACTTGCACAGTCAGGTCGGTATTCATGAAACCCATCTCAGATGTGGGCGCGTTCCACGATATGCCATTGCCGCAATCTGCAAGCGGGCAGAGCGCTTGGATCGGCGATGGGTCCTCTCCTTCCAGCAAGGCAGGTGTGCGCATCCAGACGGTTTTCGGACCTGCCCCTTGGTTGCCATCAGCGGGATAGCCGATCTGGGAGTGATGGGCAAAACCGGGCAACTGATGGCGCATCTCACCGATCGGGAACGGGCCATCGACCATATCTTCGACCCTGGGCGCGGGCAGTTTGACATTAGGCACGGCCCCAAGGTCTTTGCGCACCATATGCATGGTTGTGGCGGTGGCGCAAAGCGTGTCGTCCAGATCATGTACGGTGACCCGTGTGGTCGCCAGCGTCTTGGTATGGCGTGTCGTCTCTGCCGCGACTCGCAAACCAGCCAGAGGCAATGGACGCAGCAGATCGACGGTCAACCGGGTCAACATCTTCTCAGGGCCGACTTCGGTTTCTGCCGCCCGCACGATCAATCCGCTGACTGGCCCAGCATGGCAATGATCGGCCGACCAAGGCCCGCGCGCGGGGTCATTTCCGACAAACACACCCTGCGCATTTTGGTGGAAATACGCCTGCCCCAACACATCCGATGTCATTGTGGTTCTGTCGCCTCAGACTTTTTCTTGCGTGTATTTCTTCAACTCGGCACGCGCGACCTGACGGCGATGCACTGCGTCCGGCCCATCCGCCAGACGCAGGGTGCGCACATGGGTCCATGCATTTGCCAAGGGCGTATCCTGACTGATCCCCTGTGCGCCGAACATTTGCACGGCCTCATCGATCACCTTCAGCGCGACCTTGGGGGCAACGACCTTGATCTGGCTGATCCATGGGGCCGCCGCCCTTGCATCGCCCTGATCCATGTACCAGGCGGCCTTGAGGCACAGCAAACGGGCCATTTCGATCTCCATCCGACATTCGGCGATGATGTCGTAGTTTGCCCCCAGCTGCGCCAGTTTCTTCCCAAACGCCTGGCGCTGTAGTGAACGCTTGCACATCTGCTCCAGCGCAGACTCGGCCTGACCAATCGCGCGCATGCAATGGTGAATACGGCCCGGCCCCAAGCGACCTTGCGCAATCTCGAACCCGCGCCCTTCACCCAGTAGAATGTTTTCGGCTGGGACCCGAACTTCTGTGAAACGGATGTGCATGTGTCCATGGGGCGCATCGTCGTGGCCATAGACCTCCATCGGGCGCAGCACTTCGATCCCGGGCGCGTCTGCTGGGACCACGATCATCGACTGGCGCTGGTGCTTTGGCAGATCGTCCCCGCCGGTTTTGACCATCACGATATAGACCTTGCAACGCGGATCGCCCGCCCCAGACGACCACCATTTCTCGCCGTTCAGAACATATTCGGCCCCGTCCCTCACGCAGGACATCGAAATGTTGGTGGCATCCGATGAGGCCACATCGGGTTCGGTCATCAGATAAGCCGAGCGAATCTGCCCCTCAAGCAACGGCTTCAACCATTGTTCTTTCATTGCGCCTGACCCGTAGCGTTCAAACACCTCCATATTCCCTGTATCGGGCGCGGAGCAGTTGAAAACTTCGGCCCCCAAGGGCGTCTTGCCCATCTCCTCGGCGAAATAGGCGTATTCAACTGTACTGAGGCCAAAACCTTTGTCGCTGTCTGTCAGCCAGAAGTTCCAAAGCCCCGCCGCCTTGGCCTTGGCTTTCAGCCCCTCGAGAATCTCGGCCTGTCGCTCGGTATATTTCCAACGATCGCCTTTATTGATTTCTGCCTGATACTCATCTTCAAGCGGCATGACCTCGTCGTGAATCATATCCCTCACCCGCTGTAACAGGGCGCGGTTTTCCTCACGCAATCCGAAAGTCATGGTCATGTCTATTCCTTCCCTGTGGCGCAATGCGGGTCTTTGGCTTTGGTCCGAGGATGGCTTAGTGGCCATGAGCGTGTCCAGCTAAGTGACGGAACGTCATTCACGCAAATTGAGCCCGGTCCAGCATCAATGCGATGCCCAGCAGGGGGCCTGCGGTAAAATTAGCTGGAGCAAATCACAAGGTTGCAGCTGTGCTAGTTCGGGTGCTGGCCAGTGCAACGGCCTTTAAGGTGTCAGGATCCAGTTCCCATCAGCGGTCTTGCAGCGGCGCGTTCTGATATCGCGGGCCTGTGCAGCACCTTCAGGCTGCACAAAGTGCTGAAGTATCACACAATTGCCCTGAACGCTTTGCACGCGGATTGTCCCCTTCGAGCCGGTGTCCTGATTGAGCCAAGCCCTCTCCTGCCCCACGGATGGAGTGCCCGTCGACAGCAACGCGTTTGAGGTGTCGTTCAACACCTCAAAGTCAGCGGGGCTCAACCCCATTTCCGCGATGATTCGGGAAAGTGGTTTAGCCTGTGCTATTCCACCCACCCCCAGAAAAAGTGCAGCAACCAGCGCTGTGTAAACAAAGGCTTTCATCAAAGGGCCTCGCCGATTTGAATGACTTTCACGTCCATAGATATACCTCTATGCGTGTGCGGCCAAGCCCCACTTGGCCACCTTCAAATTATCCCGAACAAACCTTTCGCAAGGCAGGCGCTAGGTCCGCCCGTGAGATCGCCTCATATTGTCCCCAGACGAAGCAGAGGCATTTGATGACACATCCTAAATATTATGCACCGACAGGCGGACATCCGGGGCAAGAGCAACTGTTGACCGACCGTGCCATGTTCACCGATGCCTATGCGGTAATCCCCAAAGGCACGATGCGCGACATCGTCACCAGCTTTCTGCCTTTCTGGGAGAATACACGTCTTTGGGTCTTATCCCGGCCTCTGAGTGGTTTTGCCGAGACATTCTCGCAATACATAATGGAGGTGCAGCCCGGCGGTGGCAGCGATACGCCCGAAACCGACCCAAATGCGCAAGGGGTGATCTTCGTGGTCGAGGGCAGCGTCACGCTGACCCTGAACGAAGCGGATCATGTTCTTGAGATCGGTGGATATGCTTATATCCCCCCGGGCAGCGACTGGACGCTGCACAACCATGGCGATTCAGCTGCCCGGTTCCATTGGGTGCGCAAGGCTTATGATGCAGTGCCCGGCCTGCCCGCCCCTGACCCGATCATCACCAATGAACGCGACGTGGTACCCAACGAAATGCCCGGCACCGAAGGCCGCTGGTCTACCACCCGCTTCACCGATCCGCAGGACCTGCGTCACGACATGCATGTCAACATCGTCAATTTCGAACCTGGTGGCGTGATTCCCTTTGCCGAAACCCATGTGATGGAACACGGCCTTTATGTGCTTGAGGGCAAGGCCGTTTATCGTCTCAATCAGGACTGGGTCGAGGTTGAGGCCGGCGACTACATGTGGCTGCGCGCTTTCTGCCCGCAGGCCTGTTACGCAGGCGGACCGGGACGGTTTCGCTATCTGTTGTACAAGGATGTGAATAGGCACATGCCGTTGTCTGTACCGTCTAGGTAGCTGACGATCGGGGCTTTACCGGGTCAAGTTCTGGTAAAGGGGTTCACAGAATCGCTGGAATCTGATGAAATCAAATGAGTTTTCAGCACTGGAGATTGTTCGATGTTACTGCGCGGTACGATGATTGCACTGGTTGCCACCCTTGGCCTTTCGGCGTTCAACGCCGCCCCGGTCGCAGCCAAGGAAGAAACCAAATCCGTTTTCGTCATGAGCCGCACATGGGCGGTGACGCAGGTCTCGGACGCGCCTGTGGTTTATCGGGCGACGCGGGATAATAACAATCTGAACCCCTTTGGCCCGCCGCCACGTCTTCGCACCATCCAGGCAATGGCCGCGATACAGAAGGCGACTGGCTGCAAGGCGATCTATTCCAGCATGTATCAGAACATTTCGGGCCAGTTCTTTTCGCAGGTCAGCTGCAACTGAAATTGGTACAATACTTTGATTGAGATCGCCTGATCTGCCTGCCATAGCTTGCGCATGAAACTCGCGATCAACGGATTCGGCCGTATCGGCCGCACCATTCTGCGTCAGGTCTTAAGCCTGCCGCAGCATTCGGATGTAGAACTGGTGCTGATCAACGATATCGCACCGCTGGAAACATGCGCATACCTGTTCAAATATGACAGCACGTTTGGCCCCTATCAGGGTTCGGTCACGACCGGAGGTGAAGCACTGAATATCGATGGCCGCGTTATTCTGATGTCTCACAGCGCCGATTTGGCACAGGTCGATCTGTCCGGCGTCGATGTCATGCTCGATTGCACCGGCATCGCGCGGACATCCGACGTGGCCAGCCGGGGCTTGACTGCTGGGGCGGATAAAGTGTTGATTTCCGGCCCTTCACCCGCTGCCGAAGTCACACTGGTGCTGGGGGCAAACGAAGATCAATTGGGCAGCGCACGGATCGTTTCAAATGCATCCTGCACCACCAATGGTCTGGCACCGCTCGTCAAGCTGATTGATGAAATCGGCGGGCTTGTGTCCGGGCACATGACCACCATCCACTGCTATACAAACAGCCAGCCGATGGTCGATGCGCCACGCGGGGATTTGGCCCGATCGCGCGCCGGGGCATTGTCGATGGTGCCCACGACCTCGAGCGCGACGCATTTGATTGATATCGTCTTGCCAGACCTGGCCGGTCGTATGTCGGGGGCCGCGGTGCGTGTTCCGACGGCCAGCGTATCTGCCGTTGATCTTGTCGCCTCGCTTGAACGTGGCATGAGCGCAGATCAATTCGAACAAGCGTTTCGCGACGCGGTCGCAGCTTCTGCCGTGCTGGGATGGACCGATCTGCCCTTGGTGTCATCTGATTTGCGGTCCCGCCCTGAGTCACTGGTAGTGGCGGGGCCCGAGACGCGCATGATTGGAGAGAGGCAGATCAGGGTCTTTGGCTGGTACGACAATGAATGGGGGTTTTCAGCCCGCATGCTGGATGTCGCACGCCTGATGGCGAAAGCAGGGTGATCCGCAGCGCTGAAGCACGCTGCGGATTACTTCAAGACTTCAATCGTGAGGTAGGCTACCCGCCCCGTGACCGGCCATACCCCTGAAACCTCTTCAGTCGATTCTTCGGCCAATTCTTCTGGCAGGACCAAATTCAGTACAATGGCGATCAGCGCTGCGGGCAGCAGGCCGCTGGTCATCAGGATACGAAGTGTATCAGGTAGGTGCTGAACCGCGCCGGGTTCCAGTTGCAACCCAAGACCGATCGACAGCGAAATCGCAAAGATCACCATGTTGCGACGGTTCCAATCCACGTCTGACAGCATCGAGATACCTGCCGCGACCACCATGCCGAACATGACGATCACACCACCGCCCAGCACTTCGATAGGCACGGTGCGGATAATTGCCCCGACTTTTGGCACAAGGCCACACAGGATCAGGAAGATAGCTCCACAGGTCACGACATGGCGGCTCATGACGCCCGTCATCGCAATCAAACCGACATTCTGGCTGAAGGACGTATTGGGAAACCCGCCAAACATACCGGCAATCGCTGTTCCGAAACCATCGGCATAGGTCGCGCCAGCGATTTCCTTGTCGGTTGCTTCGCGACCTGCACCACCTTTGGTGATACCCGATACGTCTCCGACGGTCTCGATGGCCGAGACAAAAGACATCAGACAAAAGCCGATCACGGCGGCCAGAGAGAACTCAAACCCATATTTGAACGGTACGGGCAGAGCAAAAGCTGAGGCGCGTGACCAACTTGTGCCAATGGCCTCGAACGTCACCATCCCGACCATCAGGGCATAGACGTAGCCGATGGCCAAACCAACCAGTACGGCAGACACCGACAGCATACCGCGTGCAAAGAACTTGAGGCCAAGCGTCACAACAACCACAACCAGTGCAGCCGACCAGTTGAGCAGCGATCCATACTCAGGAGTTCCAATCGCAGGCACACCACCAGCGGCGTATTGTATGCCGACCTTGACCAGCGCCAAACCGATCATTGTTACGACAAGTCCAGTGACCAGCGGCGGAAGCGCAAACCGTATCTTGCCTATGAAGAGGCCAAGAAAGGCATGAAACAAGCCGCCAACCAGGACACCGCAAAACAGCGCCCCTAAGGCATCCACGCCTTTTCCGGCGACCAGAGGGATCATGATGGGCAAAAACGCAAAGCTCGTTCCCTGTACAATCGGCAGAGCCGCTCCAACCGGGCCAATCGTGATAGTCTGCAGCAGTGTCGCCAGCCCTGCAAACAGCATCGACATCTGGATCAGGTACAGCAGTTCGGGAAAATCCGGGGAGTTCGACCCAAATCCAAACCCGGCAGCACCCGCCACGATTATGGCCGGTGTCACGTTCGAGACGAACATCGCCAAAACGTGCTGAATGCCCAGCGGTATCGCCTTGTGCAAGGCGGGTGTGAAGTTTGGGTCCCGAAGCTGTTCGGGCGTCCCTATCGAAGTTACAGCCATGATCTCATTGTCCTCCCTAAGATCCAATGGGGTTCTTACCGCTTCTCCGGCGGCTTCGGTTCTGGTTTCAGCGGTTGACCACCTCGTACGGTGTGCTGAACCAGTATTCCTCCAAGTTCGGGCCTTCCCCGATCCGATCAACGACTGCGAACAGACCGGGCCCATGCAAAGGTGTCAGAACTCCGTGCCATGTTCCCCGGTGATAGTTCACCGCCTGTCCTGGCTGTGTAATGAACGCGCGAGGACGACCCGGTTGCCCCTCCTCATCCGGGGCGACGATCACGAGAAAGGGCTGGTGAGTCATCGGAATGAACGCCTGGCTGCCGTCGGGATGGCGCTCGACCATGTCCAGCTGATAAGGCAGTTCGCGCGGGTTGGCGTTGAACAGGCTGATGCCCGCTTGGGCATCACCGAAATCCAGCCTTGCCCGATCATGATACCGCCCACACTGGCCCTGGTTGATGATCTTGTCGGCCTCACCTGACACATCAATCAGATCACCAAACGGTGCGAAAGCTTCGGCCGAGATCGGTTCAGCGACAATCCGTGTCATGAGGGCAGCACATCGCGAAGACGGAACTCGGCAATCCGCTCGACCTGTCGGCAGGCCTCGGCGAACTCGGTTTCGCGATCCTGTTCGATGCGCCGTTCGAACGCGTTTAGGATCGACGCTTTGTTGTGGTCCCGTACGGCAATGATGAACGGAAAGCCGAATTTTTCCGTATAGCACTGGTTCAGTTCGGTGAAGGTGGCGCGTTCCTCATCCGTCAGCGCATCAAGCCCTGCCGAGGCTTGCTCGGACGTGCTTTGCTGTGTCAGCCGCTTAGCCTGCGCCAGTTTGCCTGCCAGATCAGGGTGGGCCGTCAAAACGCCCAACCGTTCCTCGGTTGAGGCGGACCGGAACATGCGGGTCAAAGCATTGTGTAATCCGCCTGCCGTGTCATGCGCCGCGCCCAATTCCAGATCATAGGCGCGCTCAGCGATCCAAGCGGAATGCTCGAAGATACCTCCATACGCAGAGGCGAATTCTTCGCGGCCCATTTGCGAGGGTTGTGGACGCTCAGCCGCCGGGTGCTTTTCGGCCCAATGCTCGGCAATCTGCAATCGCGTCGCGAACCACACGTCCGAGAACCCGCGCGCGTAATCCAGAAACCGTTTCAGCGCCATGACGCGTCCCGGTCGCCCGATCAGGCGACAGTGCAAACCGATCGACAGCATCTTGGGTGCACCGGCCTCGCCTTCCGCATAAAGCGCGTCGAAACTGTCTTTCAGATACGAATAGAACTGATCCCCGGCGTTGAACCCCTGTGGCGTCGCAAAGCGCATGTCATTGCAATCCAGCGTGTAGGGAACAATCAACTGATCCCGACCACCGGTTTGCATCCAGTAGGGTAGATCGTCTGCATAGGTATCGGCAACATAAGCAAAGCCACCTTCCTCGGCGACCAGACGCACGGTGTTGTCCGAACAGCGCCCAGTGTACCAGCCGCGCGGGCGATCCCCTACAACTTCGGCATGCAGACGGATCGCTTCGGCGATCTGGGCCCGTTCTTCCGCCTCGGGCATATCCTTGTGCTCGACCCATTTCAGGCCATGGCTGGCAATCTCCCACCCGGCCGACTTCATCGCCGCAACCTGATCAGGCGAACGCGCTAACGCGGTAGCCACACCATAAACGGTAATCGGTAGGTCTTTCATCAAGCGATGCAGGCGCCAGAACCCCGACCGCGAGCCATATTCATAGATCGATTCCATGTTCCAATGACGCTGGTCCGGCCACTGCGCCGCCCCAACGATCTCGGACAAGAACGCCTCGGACGCAGCGTCCCCGTGCAGGACACAGTTCTCGCCGCCTTCTTCGTAGTTCAACACAATCTGCACAGCCAGTTTTGCACCGCCGGGCCATGCGGCGTCAGGTGGGTTGGCTCCGTATCCGATCATATCGCGGGGGTAACGAGGCGGCTGCATAGGGTCTTCCAGTCCGATTAGGTGTTTTGACAGCTTTACCGCAGAAACGGTCTATTGATTATCAAATCAATCCGAACACTGTTTCCAGTTCTTTCGGCATTTCAACCATTTTGCGGTTTGGCCCAGACTGTGGCACACCAAAAGAAACACATAGGAGAGACCCTTGGCTGGCTATCTGACAACCCACGTTCTCGACACGGCGCGCGGCTGCCCCGCTGAGGGATTGAAAATCGCGCTCTACAAAGTGTCAGGGAACTCGCACCGTAAACTGGTCGAGATGGAAACCAACGCGGATGGCCGAACCAATAGCCCGATCTTACCGCAGAACGACTTTAAAACCGGCACTTATGAGCTGATATTCTTCGCCGGAGATTACCTGCGCGCGACGGGTCAGGATGGCGATGATCCTCTGTTTCTGGATCAGGTGCCGATCCGCTTTGGCATGTCCGATGCGGACGCGCACTACCACGTTCCGCTGCTGTTGTCCCCCTACGGCTATTCGACTTACCGGGGCAGCTAGCCCTAGACTTCGGCGCTTCGAACCACTTTGCCGATCCGGTCAATCATGAAATCCATAAACAGCCGCGCCTTCGGGTCCTGATGGCGGCGATGCGTATACAGGCAGGCCATTTGCACGGGAACCGGAGGCGTCTTCATCGCCACCGGGATCAGCCTCCCCGCCTTCAAGTGCTCTGACACCTCAAAAACGGGTTTCATGGCAATACCTTGCCCGGACAACGCCCAATCGGTCAAAACATCACCATCGTCACATTCATACCTGCCCGAGACAGCAAATCGTTTCGGGCCATCGGGTGTTTCCAGCATCCACTGAAACTCTGCCGCGCCGGGGAAGCGCAGGTTCAAGCATTCATGCTTGCCTGAAATCAGATCGGATCCAGCTTCTGGCATCCCACATCGGCTCACGTAATCAGGGGCTGCACATAGCACACGCTGGCAATCCGCAATCTTGCGAATACGCAATGTGCTATCTTCGGGCTGACCGATGAAAAAAGCCAGATCCAAGCCTTCGGTGGTCAGATCAACCGAGCGGTCTGTCAGTCTTAGACGCACATCAATCTCAGGGTATTCTGACAGAAAATCAGGTACATGAGGCGCCAATAACCGGCGCCCGACACCTAAAGGCGCGGCAACAAACAGAGACCCGCGGGGGGCTTCGGTCAGATGCGTGACTTGGGCTTCTGCCTCATCAACTGCATCCAGAACCGCAACCGCGCCGGGGTAGAACGCCCGCCCCTGTTCCGTTGGTGTCAGGTTCCGGGTTGTGCGCTGAAACAGGCGCACTCCCAGATGATCCTCCAACTGCGATATTCGCGCCGACGTCACCGCAGGTGAAATTCTCATATCCCGCCCGGCGGCTGACATGCTGCCCAAGTCATAGACCCGGACAAAGGTTCGAATGTTGTCGAGATAGGACATCTTATCGTTTTTTTTGATACAGTTTGACAATATACGGGAATACCGAAGAAAAGCCCGTTTGCCTAGTGTGGCGCAACGCAATCGGAGACATAAGCATGTACGACTTCGCCGTGTTCTGGGATTGGATTGGTTTTGGCGTGCGTTGGTTGCACGTTATCACCGCGATTGCCTGGATCGGATCATCCTTCTACTTCATCGCGCTGGATCTTGGTTTGAACCGCGATATCCCCGGACCGGCGGACGGCGAGGAATGGCAAGTCCATGGCGGAGGATTCTATCACATCCAGAAATATCTCGTCGCTCCGGAGCGTATGCCCGACCACCTGACCTGGTTTAAATGGGAAAGCTACGCCACATGGCTCAGCGGTGCCGCGCTACTGATGATCGTCTACTGGGTAGGCGGAGAGCTCTATCTGATCGATGCCCAAAAGGCGGATCTGGCGCTATGGCAAGGCATATTGATCTCGGCTGCCTCGCTGACTGTCGGTTGGCTGGTCTACGATTTTCTTTGCAAGTCGGGATTGGGCGAGCGTCCGACATTGCTGATGGTTCTTCTGTTCGTGCTGCTGGTGATTATGGGCTGGGGTTATAACCAGATATTCACCGGTCGCGCGATGATGCTGCATCTGGGGGCCTTCACGGCCACAATCATGACCGCAAATGTGTTTTTCATCATCATGCCAAACCAGCGCATTGTGGTGGACGATCTAAAGAACGGGCGCACACCTGATCCGAAATACGGCAAGATCGCCAAGCTGCGTTCGACCCACAACAACTATCTGACATTGCCGGTCGTGTTTCTGATGTTGTCGAACCACTATCCGCTGGCATTTGCGACCGAGTACAATTGGATCATCGCCGCGCTGGTCTTCCTGATGGGTGTCACGATCCGGCACTATTTCAACACCCGCCATGCGCGCGCTGGAAACCCAACCTGGACCTGGTTGGTAACGGCTTTGCTGTTCATGACAATCATGTGGTTGTCGACCGCTTCGATGAACGACCCGTTGGAAGAGGCCGAAGCACGGCAACTAACGCCCTACGAACAGAAATTCGCATCAGCGGATGGCTTTGAAGAAGCACAGGACATAGTTCTGGGTCGCTGTTCTATGTGCCACGCGCGCGAGCCTGTCTGGGAAGGCATCCTGTGGGCCCCCAAAGGTGTCCTGCTGGAAACAAAAGCTGACATTGCTCAGAACGCGCAACAGATTTATCTGCAATCCGGCGTCACACATGCCATGCCTCCCGCGAACGTGACTTATATGGAACCTGAAGACCGGGATGCGATTGTTCGCTGGTTCCGAAATGCCGGTCTGTAGCGGATTGGCACACGAGTTTGCCAATAAAAACACCTGAACTTTGTTTAGTTCTTCCCCTAAGCGCCGTCAGATGCTCTAAATGAATTCAACACGCCGCATTCGTTTTGTTTCGCGGCCATAGCGATTTCGACTTGGGGCAGTTGGAGCCAGACAATGACAGGGAGCAGACCGCGCAGCGATCTGAGAGGCTGGCTTTTTGGTGCGTTTGTGGCCTTGTCCCCCAATCTTGCTACCGCGCTAGAAACGACCCTATCCGCCCCTGGTGCATCTGAAGATCTGGTCGACCGCTTGGAAGAGACTTCATCCATCTTCACCTCGGAATCGCGTGGTCTTGATACGTCACTGGAAATACTGTCGGCAGCTTTGTCCGACTACCGCACCATCGTTCAGATCATGTACGACGAAGGCTATTTCAGCCCCGTCGTCAGCATCAAGCTTGACGGGCAGGAAGCCGCCAAAATCAATTCGCTGAACGTTCCAGCCCAATTCAAACGGGCGACTATCCTTGTCACACCAGGGCGAAAGTTCAAGTTCGGAACGGCTGTCGTGCAACCGCTGGCACCGGGCTCGGAATTGCCCGAAGAGTTCGCCACGGGCAAGACCGCGACCACCGGAGCGATCCAACAGGCGGCCTCGGCGGGGGTGCAGGGCTGGCGCGATACAGGCCATGCCAAGGCGGAAGTGGAAGATCAAAAAGTGATAGCGCGCCATGCGCAGGCACGGCTGGACGCGACAATTGATCTGGCTCCGGGGCCAAGGCTGCGGTTCGGTAAAATGATCATTCAGGGCGATACAAATGTCCGCCATCGATCGATCGAGAAAGTCGCAGGCTTCCCGTCGGGTGAGGTTTATTCGCCTGAACAGGTCCAAAAGGTTGGCACCCGCCTGCGGCGCACCGGCACATTCGCTACGGTTTCGCTCAAGGAACATGAAGAACCCAACCCGGATGGCACGCTTGATTTCGACGCGACGTTTGAAGACCTGCCACCGCGCCGCCTGACCTTTGGAGCCGAGATTGCCTCGCGCGACGGGGTTGATCTTACCGCTACGTGGACCCATCGAAACGTTTTCCGGCGAGCCGAAAGGCTGCGGTTCGAGGCGGCAATCCGCAATATCGGCGGTGCCGAGGATATCGATGGACGCATTGGTCTGCGGCTGGATCAACCTGATCGTCTGGGCCCTGACGACAATACATTCTGGAGCGCACTGTTGGAGCGGCGCAATACCGAAAACTACAACGTCACCGTCGCCTCGCTTGCATATGGTGCACGCCGCACATTCTCTGACCGCCTCTACGCCGAAGCCTCGGCAGGTTTCCAATGGTCGGACGCAGATGACGCCTATGGCGATGGGCGCAAGTTTCGATACTTCATTCTTCCGTTCCGGTCAGAATGGGATGAACGCGACAGCAAGGTCAGCGCGACGCGCGGCTATTATCTGGACTCGCAAGTCATGCCCTTTGTCGGGTTCTCCGGATCGGATACCGGCCTGAGAATGTTCTTTGACGGTCGCGCCTATAACGATCTGGGCACCGCCGGTCGGCTGGTGTTGGCAGGCCGGGTGCAGTTGGGATCGGTCCTCGGACCTCCGGCAGATGGTGTGACTCCAGATTTCCTGTTCTTCTCGGGTGGTGCCGGTACAGTACGGGGTCAGCCATTTGAAAGCCTAGGTATCCCCGTCGGGGATGGTGTCGCCGGTGGCAAATCTTTTCTGGGGCTCTCAGCCGAGGTCCGAGGCAAAGTCACTGACGCAATCTCGTTGGTTGGGTTTTATGACTACGGTGTGGTCGACACGTCCTCATTCATCGGCAGCGGCGCGGAAGAGCATTCTGGCGCGGGCCTTGGGATCCGTTATGATCTGGGCGGCTTCGGGCCCTTGCGCTTTGACCTTGCGGTGCCGGTTCAGGGCGATACGGGTGACGGGCTGCAATTCTACCTCGGGATCGGGCAGGCCTTTTGATGCGTCGCGTTGTATATCCCCTGTTGCTAAGTTCAGCAGCGATCACCGTTCCCATCGCGGCGACCGCTCAGGACGAGGGCGGCAGCATGATCGAGCAGTTTCTGCAAGATACCCTGTCCGGTGATGATCAGAATGTGCGGGTGATCGGCCTTGAAGGTGCTCTGAGTTCGCGTGCGACTATTCAGGAAATCACAGTCGCCGATGACGACGGCGTCTGGCTCACCATTAAAAACGCTGAATTGGACTGGAACCGATTGGCACTGCTGCGCGGTCGGTTCTCGGTCAACACACTATCGGCGCAGGAAATCGATATCGCCCGCGCACCTGGTCCAACAACTAAGGACGCACCGCCCCCTTCAGCCGAAACCCAACCCTTCCAACTGCCTGAACTTCCGGTCTCGATCGAAATCGGAGAGCTGCGTGTCGATGACCTGTCTCTGGGTGAGCCGCTGATCGGCGTCGCTGCCGAACTTGCCGTGAACGGCAACCTATCGCTGGCTGATGGAACACTGGATACTACGCTGGATATCGACCGACTGGACCGCGCCGGGGACACGATTGATCTGAAAGCAGGCTTTCAGAACGACAGCCGCCAGATCGATCTGGACTTGACCGTAGCCGAAGCATCAGGCGGTCTGATCGCAACGGCCCTGTCCATCCCCGATGCCCCGCCGCTTGAGCTGACTGCAAAAGGCTCGGGGCCGATAACGGATTTTAATGCTGATATCGGTCTAAGCAGCGATCAGCAGCTTCGCGTGTCCGGTCAGGTACGACTGCGCACGGCCGAAGAGAGTGGCAACGCCTCCGATGGAATCGCGTTTACTGCCGATGTCGGAGGCGACCTGACGCCGTTTCTGGCCGAAGAGATGGACACGTTCTTCGGTACCGACACACGGCTGTTTGTAGATGGGCGCACCCATTCTGACGGGGCGCTGGATATATCGGATATCGAGATTACCTCGGAAGCGCTGGACCTCAAAAGCGAACTCAGCCTTGCTTCGGGTGGTGTTCTGAAACTGGTCGCCCTGCAAGGTCGTATTACACCGCCGGAAGGTGACAAGGTCGTTCTGCCCGTCAGCGGCGGCGATACGTCAATCGGCGCGGCTCAGATTTCGGCCTTGTACAATACCGAGAATGGCAATCTCTGGGACCTGAGCCTGACGACCAACAAGATTGAAACCCCCAACCTGAACCTCGATCATGCACGGATCAGCGGGCAAGGCACGCTAGATCAATCCAGCGGGCTGTCGGTCGATGGCGATCTGCAGGCTGTGCTCGATGGCATTGATCTGACAGATGTCGCACTGAATGCCGCCGTCGGAAATCAGATCACACTGGATGGACAGTTCGAGTACGGCAGCGACCAGACATTGCAATTGTCCGGGGTCGAACTGGTCGGCAGCGACTATACCCTAGACGCTGATGCGTTGATCAGCGGGCTTGCGACCGGGTTGCAGGTTGATGGCACGGCACTGCTGCAGGCGACCGACCTGTCGCGGTTCTCGGACCTGGCACAGCTTCAGCTTGGTGGCGAGGCTTCGGTCCAGGTGGCTGGAAAGGGCTCGCCACTGGAACGCAGCTTTGACGGCAAGGTCACGGTGAATGGGCGTGATCTGGTGACCGGGCGTGACGATATTGATCCAATGATCACGGGTGAAACCGAAATCGTTCTGGATGCCAAACGCGACACCGATGGGGTAACAATTCGCGATTTCACCGTGAATGGCGACGCTCTGACAGCGCAGGCCAGCGGCACGGTCACGACGCCAAATGGCAATCTGACGATTGACGGTCAGGCCAGCGTGAACGCCCCAAATCTGGCGGTGTTCTCAGGCATCGCACAGCGTGATCTGGCGGGCGCATTACAGGCCCGGCTGGATGGCAAAGGCACCGTACAGACGTTGGAATTCGACGGCCAAGCCAGCGTGATCGGAACAAATATCGAAACCGGGATGAGCGAGTTCGACCCGCTGTTGAAAGGCCGGACATCAATCAATCTGGACGGTGCGCATTCGGGCAACCAAATCGTTATTCGAAACGCCACGGTCAAAAGTGCTGCGATTACTGCTGAGGTAGGCGCAACCATCGATGACCCCACCGGAAACATCGCGGTGGATGGAAGCGCCAAGCTGAACGCCCCCGACCTGTCTTTGTTCTCCGGCCTCGCCGGGCTTGATCTGGCCGGGTCGATTGATGCCGACGTCACCGGTCGGGCCGCGCAAAGCAGCAAGGCCTTTGATATCAAAGGCAACCTGAGCGCAGACGACCTTGCCACGGGTATCCAAGCCGTAGATGCGTTGGTACAGGGACGAACCACGCTGAACGTGGATGCCGCCAACGATGATCAGGGGCTGAACATCCGCACTTTCAGTCTGAACGGAACCGCGCTGACCGCAGATGCATCGGGCCGATTGGATCGGGAGGCCGGTGGCCTCGATTTCTCGGCCATGCTGGACGACATCGGCCGTCTATCTTCGACATTGTCCGGGCCGCTCACGCTGGATGGCAACGTCGCCCCGACAGGGTCCGGTTTGGAAGGCAATGCGCGCCTGCAGGGACCTGATAGCTCGTACGCCAATTTAACCGGAACCGTAGAAACCGGTGGCACCGCGGATCTAAATTTTGACGCCCGCCTGAATCGGGTCGAACGTTTTGTGCCCGATTTCCCCGGAACCGTCGCCGCCAGTGGTACCGCCCGCCGCGACGCCGGGATGTGGACCATCGACGCAAAGGCTAATGGCCCCGCCGATATCAATACAACGGTTGCCGGGACCTTTAACGAAACCAGCGGCGAAGCGGACCTGAAGATGCAGGGCGGTGTCAACATCGGTATCGCCAATGCATTTATCTCTCCCAACAATCTGGCCGGTACTGCCCGGTTCGATCTGGCCTTGAAAGGGGCACCTGCGCTGGATGCGCTTAGCGGAACGATTTCAACATCCGGCGCGTCGATGGCCTTGCCCGATGTGGGACAGACAATCACTGGCATCGGGGGTTCCGTAAACATCGCGCAAAGCCGCGCCACGATTGCACTGCAGGGTGGGTTACGCGCGGGCGGAGGGTTTACCGTCAACGGCCCGATTGATCTGACGCCACCCTTCAACGCCCAGATAACCACAGCGCTCAACAATCTCGTGCTGACAGACAAGCTGCTCTATGAAACCACATTGAACGGTCAGATCGCCCTGACCGGGGCATTGGCCGGGAACAGTTCGCTGGCCGGGCAGATCAACTTTGGCGAAACCAACATCAATCTTGCAGCCGCCGCAGGAGCAGTCGGCGCAGCACCAATTCCGACGATCCAACACCTGAACGAAAGCCGTGCCGGTTTCGTAACGCGGGAACGCGCCAATCTGGTGGAAACCGAGGATGAGACTAAAAGCAACTCGCGCATGTCGCTCGACATCGGATTGCTTGCACCCAAGGCAGTCTTTGTCCGAGGACGCGGCGTGAACGCGGAACTGGGCGGTCGCATACAGATTGGTGGAACTACAACTTCTGTTGTGCCGTCAGGCCAGATTGAGCTTATCCGCGGTAATATCGATATCCTTGGTCGCCGCCTTGCGCTGACTAAGGGTGTGGTCACCCTGCAGGGTGACCTGACGCCATATATCGAGTTTGAATCGTCCTCCAGCACCTCGGACGGCACCGCAACGATCGAGATCGCCGGGCCGCTGGACTCACCCGAGGTCGACGTATTCTCAGATCCTGAACGCCCGACCGAGGAAGCGCTAGCAATGCTCTTGTTCGGCAACCGGTTCTCAGAACTGTCACCGTTTGTCATTGCGCAGATGGCGGCCTCATTGGCCCAACTCAGCGGCGCCGGCGGGGATACTACCAAAGGGGTGCGCGAGGCCACGGGCCTGGACACTATCGACCTTGGCGCGACTGAGGGCGGTGGGGGCAGCCTTGGTGCGGGCGCATATCTAAGCGACAATCTCTACACCGATTTCACCGTCAATACCGAAGGTGACACCGAGGTGAATTTGAACCTCGACGTCACCGACAGCTTCACGGTTCGCGGCACCGTGGATGGCCGAGGCGAGACGGGTTTGGGTATCTTTTTCGAACGCGACTACTGAAAATAAAGGCGACCCCAAAGGGCCGCCTTTTTTCAGTTGATTGAAGACTATTCCGCCGCGACGGCGTCTGCGATCTTTTCGACGCGAATTGCCGAGAACTTGAACTCGGGGATCTTGCCATAAGGATCGATGGCCGAGTTGGTCAGGATATTCGCCGCCGCCTCGACATAAGCGAACGGGATGAACACCATATCTTCGGCAATCGCCCGGTCGGCCCGCACCATGATTTCAATCGAACCGCGGCGAGTAGTCAGACGAATCATATCGCCCGGCTCAATCCCCATCAGTTTCAATGTACGCGGGTTCATCGAGCAGTTCGCTTCAGGTTCCACGGCATCCAGAACGTTGGACCGGCGCGTCATCGACCCGGTATGCCAATGCTCCAGCTGGCGGCCTGTAGTGGCGATCATCGGGTATTCATCATCCGGGGCCTCATCCGGTGGGATGACACTGGCTGGCGTGAACCGGGCGCGACCATCCGCACGTGGGAAACCATCGCCGAACACAATCGCCTGACCTGGGTCTGTCTCGGACAGTGACGGGTAAGTGATCGTCTCCGTCTCAAGCCGTTCCCACGTGATGTTGTCGAGCGAATTCATCGTCAGCTTCATCTCAGCAAAGACCTGAGAAACATCGGAATAATCCCAGTTCAAACCGATCCGCTGCGCCAGCTCAACGGTGATCTTCCAATCCTCGCGCGCCTCACCCGGAGGGGTCACGGCGGGCCGCACACGCTGTACCTGACGGTTGGTGTTCGACACGGTGCCGTTCTTCTCATAGAGCGCTGAGGCGGGCAGAATGATGTCGGCATAGTTCGCCGTTTCGGTCAGGAAGATATCCTGCACGATCATCAGTTCCAGCTTGGCCAGTGCGTCGCGCGCGTGATTCACATCGGGGTCGGACATAGCAGGGTTTTCCCCCTGGATGTACATACCCTTGATGTTGCCCGCATAAGCCTGATCGATGATCTCGGTGACGGTCAGCCCCTTCTCGTTCGAGAAGTCGCGGTCGTCATTCCAGACGTTGGTGAACTTGGCCCGAATGCCGTCGTCGGTAACGGACTGATAGTCCGGCAGGAACATCGGGATCAGGCCCGCGTCTGAGGCACCTTGCACGTTGTTCTGCCCGCGCAGAGGGTGAAGACCTGCACCGGGTTTACCAACATTGCCGGTCATCAGAGCCAACGAGATCAAGCAGCGCGAGTTGTCGGTGCCATGGATGTGCTGGCTGACACCCATACCCCAGAAAATCAGACCGGCCTTGGCTTGCGCAAAGGTGCGCGCCACTCGGCGCAGTTGATCCGGTTCGATGCCACAGATCGGCGACATAGCCTCAGGCGTGAACTGGCGCAGGTGTTCTTTTTCGGCTTCCCAGTTTTCGGTCCAGCGGTGGATGTACTGGCTGTCATAGAGCTCTTCTTCGACGATCACGTTCATGATCGCGTTCAGCATCGAAACATCCGCACCGGGACGGAATTGAAGCATCTCATCAGCAAACTTACGCATCCCAACGCCGCGCGGGTCCATAACTATCAGCTTGCCACCACGTTTGGTGAACTGCTTGAAGTAGGTCGCAGCGACAGGGTGGTTTTCAATCGGGTTGGCCCCGATGATGATCGCCACATCCGCGTTTTCGATCTCGTTGAAGGTCGCGGTCACAGCGCCCGAGCCCACATTCTCAATCAGGGCCGCAACAGATGACGCGTGGCACAGACGGGTGCAGTGGTCGACGTTGTTGTGGCGGAAGCCCTGACGGATGAACTTCTGGAACAGATAGGCTTCTTCGTTGGTGCACTTGGCCGAGCCGAAGCCTGCAACGCTGCGTGGGTCTTCGTCGCGCAAGTCCATCAGCTTGGTGGCGGCCAGATCCATCGCCTCTTCCCACGTTGCTTCACGGAAATGGGTATCCAGGTTGCCGGGATCGACGTTCAATCCCTTGGCTGGAGCATCCTCGCGACGGATCAGCGGCTTGGTCAGGCGATGCGGATGGTGAATGTAGTCAAAGCCAAAGCGGCCTTTGACGCACAGACGACCTTCGTTTGCAGGGCCGTTGATGCCCTCGACATACTTCACCTTACCGTCTTTGACCTTGAGCGAAACCTTACAGCCCACGCCGCAGAACGGGCAGACGCTTTCCGTTTCCGAGTCGTAGTCCTTGCTGTCGCCTCGCTGCTGGTCATCCAGTACGGTTGCTGGCATCAAAGCACCGGTCGGGCAGGCCTGCACGCATTCACCACAAGCCACACAGGTCGAAGCACCCATCGGGTCGTTCTGGTCGAACACCACCTGCGCTGTGTGGCCACGACCGGCCATACCAATCACGTCGTTGACCTGCACGTCGCGGCAGGCCCGGACGCAGAGGTTGCAGTTGATGCAGGCGTCCAGATTGACGCGCATCGCAACGTGGCTGTCATCCAACAGCGGGATTTTCTCGGCCTCTTTCGCCGGGAAACGGCTGTCGCTGACATCGTTCAGCTTGGCCATATCCCAGAAGTGGCTGGAGGTGTCGTGCGCTTCCTCAGGCTGATCCGCGACCAACAGCTCCATGACCATCGCGCGCGATTTCTCGGCCCGGTCGCTGTCGGTCTTAACCACCATGCCGTCGGCTGCCGGACGGATGCACGAGGCGACCAGCGTGCGCTCGCCTTCTACCTCGACCATGCAGGCACGGCAATTGCCGTCGGGTTTGTAACCGGGTTGCGGCTTGTGACACAGGTGAGGGATAGTGAACCCCTGCCCCTTTGCGGCTTCCCAGATGGTCCAGCCCTCGGGCACGGTGACATCTTCGCCATTCAGGTTGAAGGTGACGGTCTTGTTTGGGCTTGCATCAAGCATGGCTGTCTCCCTCAGATTTCGTCAGCGAAATGTTTCATGACCAGGCGGATCGGGTTCGGGGCCGCCTGCCCCAGACCGCAGATCGAGGCATCGCCCATGACCTGACACAGGTCTTCCAGCAGGTCCTGATCCCATTTGTCGGCTTGCATCAGCTTGACCGCCTTTTCGCAGCCTGCGCGGCAGGGCGTGCACTGGCCGCAGCTTTCGTCTTCGAAAAAGCGCAGCATGTTCAGTGCCGCATCGCGGGCGGTGTCCTGATCGGACAGAACCACAACCGCAGCGGACCCGATGAAGGTGCCATGTGGTTGCAACGTGTCGAAATCCAGCGGGATGTCATCCATCGATGCAGGCAACAGACCCGAGGATGGACCACCCGGCTGATAAGCCTTGAAGGTCTGGCCCCCGGCCATGCCTCCGGCAGCCTCGATCACGTCCAGAATGGTCGAGCCAGCGGGCAGAAGGTAAACGCCCGGCTTTGCGACACGACCCGAGACCGAATAGCTACGCAAACCCTTGCGACCGTTCTTTTCGGTGCTGTTAAGGCATTCAGGCCCTTCACGGCAAACTTTGGTCACCCAATAGAGCGTCTCGACATTGTGCACCAAGGTCGGACGGTTAAAGACCCCAACCTGCGCCACGAACGGAGGGCGGTGACGCGGCAGGCCTTTCTTACCTTCGATCGACTCGATCATCGCGGATTCTTCACCGCAGATGTAAGCGCCAGCACCACGGCGCAGGTCGATATAGCCTTCTTCGACGATCCCGGCTTGTTCGAGCGCGGCAATCTCACGACGCAGGATTTCCAGAACTGCCGGGTATTCGTCGCGCATATAGATAAAGCAGGTCTCTGCCTCGACGGCCCAAGCGGCGATCAGCATCCCTTCGAGGAAGACATGCGGCGTGCGCTCAAGATAGTAGCGGTCCTTGAATGTCCCAGGCTCGCCCTCATCGCCGTTGACAGCCAGATAACGCTGGCCTTCATTCATGCGAACAAAGCCCCATTTCTTGCCCGACGGGAAGCCAGCGCCGCCCAGACCACGCAGGCCCGAGGACAGAACGTCTTCCTGCACCTTCTCCCAATCGCCGCCCTCGCGCAGCTCTTTCAGTTTGGCGTAGCCGCCATTGGCTTCATAAACCGCAAAGGCTTCGTAATCGGGCAGATGGGCGTGGGTGTCATTCGCCGCAATCGCGGCCTGCACCTTTTCGGGGGTCGCGTGGTCGATGTGGTTGTGACCGATCTCCAGCACTGGAGCGGTGTCGCAGCGTCCCATGCAGGGCGCACGGACAACGCGGACCTGCGAGGCATCCAAACCCTCTTCCAGCGCTTTTTGCAGCTGCTGGGCACCGGCCATTTCGCAGGACAGCGAATCACACACGCGGATCGTCAACACCGGAGGGGGCGTCTCGCCTTCTTTCACCACATCGAAATGGGCGTAGAAGGTGGCGGTCTCGTAAATCTCGGCCTGCCCGATCCGCATCTCAACCGCTAGGGCGGCGATGTGGTCGGCGCTGATATGGCCGTGTGCGTCCTGAATCAAATGCAGAAATTCAATCAGCAGATCGCGACGTCGCGGACGGTCGCCCAGCAGACCTGCAATTTCTGCTTGTGCCTCGTCCGAGAATTGACGGCCTTTGGGCGTGTGCCGCCCCTTGCCTTTACCTGACTTCCAGACGCCCTTTGGCGCGCCTGATGGCTTGGTGTCTAATGGTGCCATGATGCCCTCCGATTGAGGCCCCGTGTCTCATCAGACTAGCATATCGTCAAATCGCATATTTCAATCGCACGATAACGACAATTTATCACCGCAAAGACGCCATCACTGTGCGCAAGGCCGCGACCGTGGGCAATTCCGGGTCACGAGTGAGTGTGGCCAGACAAATCGGCTTGCTCACCACGGGTTCGATCAGGGACAGCACCCTTGTGTCCTTCAGGTCGCCCAGCGCCCGCACCAGCACGCGTGGAATCACGGTGGCCGCTAGCCCCTCGCGTGCCATGACCATCGAGGCTGTGAATCCGCTTGTCTCGGCTACAATATCCGGGTGCAAGCCCTGTTCGGCGAATATCCGATCCAAAATCCGCCGGTTCTGCATCTGTGGTTCCAGCAGGCTCAGGGGAAACTCGGCCACGCGGGCCCATGGGATCGGGCCTGTCTCATCGGTCATATGCGACGGGACCAATAGGACATAAGTTTCTTCGTACAAGCGCTGCACTTGCCGTAGATCGGTACCGATACTGTCGCCATAAGTGATGCCAGCATCCAGACTTCCTTCGTCCAACCGGTGCTGAATGGCCGTTGCAGACATTGTTTCAATCCGGGTCACGATACGTGGATGCGCATCGCGCAACCGCTTCGTAAGACGCCCGGTGAAGGCAATCGCTGTAGGGATCACACCCAAAATAAGCGTGCCGGTGATCTCACCCTTTGCAGCGAGCACCTGTTGTTCCAAAGCCTTGGTGTCGTCGAGAATGCGCCGCGCGCGCTGAACAATCATCTCGCCCTCTTCGGTCAGCCCCTGAAATCGGTTTGCACGGCGAACGATGGAGACACCCAGCCGATCCTCCAGGTTTCGGATTCGCATCGAGAACGCAGGCTGTGAAATCCCGCATTCCTCAGCTGCCTTAGCGAAATGACGATGCCGCGCCAATGCGCTGAGCAATTGCAGGTCGCGGATTTCGATCATCTAGAGCTGTCTCAAGTATCAGGTCAAAATCCAAACTAACCACATTTCTGCACAAGAGAAATGTGCGAGTTGCGAGCATCGTCAATTTGTTGGCTGCCACAGGATCGGCGCTTCAGATACATGCAATACTCGGGTGGTTGAGCCTGCCGAACTGCTGTTCCAGCCCAAATGAAACTAACAGGATCGCATCTTGCCACCTGAGCGGTTTTGACACTTCGCCTTAACGCGCGATATGCCGGTTCAACAACAACATAGAACCGAATTATTCCATGAACCCTGCGAGAAACCAAATTGAGGACTTCTTGGTGCGTGAATGCGTCGATTTTGATCCTCTCAATTCCAAAGAAGGTGGTGAGGTTGTTCAATGCTGGCATCAGACATTCGCCGGGAACGTAAAGAAATCAACCGGTTCCTGGATTCACAATCGCTTCCGCTGGCATGGTTTCAGTTACGGGTTTCAAATCGCGCGGGCGGGCGATGACGCTTTAAATGCCTATAAGAACCAGTGGCCTGCCGCGTATGTTATCTTTGATGAAGATATCAAATGGTCGTATCGCTGCGTCTCAGAAACATATCCAGATTTCACATCTTTTGGCGCGGATATCTACGTAGCCCACCACAACATGAAGTGGACAATGGCATTCACGCACGAGCAACCCGATATCGGCCCGTTCTTCGCAGAAAATCCGAGGTTATAAGCTGAGCAGTGACTGCTTTGGTGGCTTCTCAGGTGTTGAACAAAAAGTGCATCACATCGCCATCCTTGACGATGTAGCCCTTCCCTTCGGCCCGCATCTTACCCGCCTCTTTGGCACCTTGTTCGCCATTGGCAGCGATGTAGTCGTTATAGGCGATAGTCTCGGCGCGGATGAAGCCCTTCTCAAAGTCTCCGTGGATGACACCTGCGGCCTGTGGTGCGGCGGTGCCGGTGCGGATGGTCCAGGCCCGGGCCTCTTTCGGGCCGACGGTGAAATAGGTTTCCAGCTTAAGCAAGTCGTAGCCCGCGCGGATCAGACGGTCGAGGCCGGGCTCTTCCAGACCCATTTCCTCTAAGAACATCTGTGCCTCGCCGTCTTCCAGAAGGCTGATCTCTTCCTCGATCTTGGCACTGATAATGACATGAGCATTACCTTGCGCGGCAGCCATCTCAGCGACTTTGGCAGAGTACTCGTTGCCTTCGGCGGCCTCTTCTTCGGACACGTTGCAGACATAAAGCACCGGCTTGGTGGTCAGAAGTTGCAGCATTTTCCATGCCTTGGCGTCTTCATCAGACACTTCAACCAGACGCGCTGGCTTGCCGTTTTCCAGCATCTCCTGCGCCTCGGCCAGCAGGCGGTCCTGCTGTTGCGCTTCTTTGTCATTGCCCTTCAGCTTGCGCACCAGATTGGCGCGACGCTTTTCGATGCTTTCCAGATCGGCCAGCATCAGCTCGGTTTCGATCGTATCGGCATCGGCCACCGGATCAACGCGGCCATCCACATGGGTCACGTCACCATCTTCGAAACAACGCAGCACATGGGCGATTGCGTCGGTCTCGCGGATGTTTGCCAGGAACTGGTTGCCCAGCCCCTCGCCTTTCGAGGCCCCTTTCACCAACCCCGCGATATCCACAAAGGTCATGCGGGTTGGAATAATCTGTTTCGAGGACGCAATCGCCGCCAGTTTATCCAGCCGGTCATCAGGAACGGCGACATCCCCCACATTGGGTTCGATGGTGCAGAACGGGAAATTCGCCGCCTGAGCTGCCGCAGTTTTGGTCAGTGCGTTGAAGAGAGTCGACTTGCCAACATTCGGCAAACCCACGATTCCCATTTTAAAGCCCATGACGGCCTCCTGATACCATTCGAGCGCCGCTTCTAGGCAGGTCCAGTGCAATGCGCAAGGCAAAGTGCCTGAACACAGCCGCGAGTCTATTCTGCCACATCAAAAAATCGACATCGATTTGTGTTCTTGCGTCCATTGAAAACATGCACCTACATTCCTCAATAAAACCAATACCAACGAACGACGGACATAGTAGGTAAAAATGAAATCCCTTGTTATTCTGGCTTTTGCGCTGACAGCCGCTACTGCAGCACAGGCCCAATCCATCATTTTCGGAGCAGGCTACGCAGATTATTCCAGCGCTGAGAGCGAAGATCAGGCGATTGTTTCGCTGGAATACCAGCATCGCTCTTTCTACGAAGCGACCCGTTTCAGCGCCACCTGGGGTGCGTCCCTGTCTGTTGATACCGACGGTGACACGCATGTTGGCGCGGGCCTGATCGGGCTTTACACTTTTGCGGACCGTTGGTTCATCGAGGGCAGTGTCATGCCGGGATACTATAGTGAATCCAACGAACTGAATGATCTGGGCGGCAGTTTTCAGATACGCAGCTTACTGGGCCTTGGCTATACGCTGGAAAGCGGCAACAAACTGTCTGCCGCTATCACTCATATATCCAACGCCAGCACGCAGGAAGACAACCCAGGTGTAAACGCACTTTTGCTGAGATACCATTACGCCTTCTGATCGCAAGCCCACCAAGCGGGATTGATTTTCAGCGAAAGTTTCTGCACATCAGATCCAAACCCGAGTGCAAGGATTTCCGATGACCCGTATCGACGCCAAATTCGCCGCCCTGAAGGAACAGGGTAAAAAGGCATTTGTAGCTTATGTCATGGCCGGGGATCCCGACTACGACACATCGCTGGAGGTCGTGAAGGGTTTGCCCGGCGCAGGTGTCGACGTCATCGAGTTGGGCCTGCCCTTTACCGATCCGATGGCCGATGGCCCGACCATTCAGGCTGCTGGCCAACGGGCGTTGGATGGTGGAATGACATTGCAACGCACTCTGGATTTGGCCCGCGCCTTTCGTGAATCCGATGACACCACACCGATCGTGCTGATGGGATATTACAATCCGATCTACAGCCGAGGTGTCGAGAAATTCCTGGCAGATGCAAAATCAGCGGGGATCGACGGGCTGATCGTCGTCGACCTGCCCCCCGAAGAGGACGAAGAGCTTTGTCTGCCCGCGCAAGCTGCCGGGCTGAACTTCATCCGCTTGGCGACGCCGACGACCGATGACCAACGCCTGCCTCGCGTACTGCAAAACACATCCGGCTTTGTGTATTATGTATCGATTACCGGCATAACCGGTGCCGCCGAAGCGCAGGCAACCGATGTTGGGCCCGAGGTCGCTCGGATCAAAGCTGCAACTGATTTGCCCGTGATCGTCGGTTTCGGCATCAATACGCCAGAAAAGTCTCGCAACATCGCGAGTGTATCCGATGGCGCGGTAGTTGGATCTGCCATTGTCAGCCAGATCGGTTCCGGAAAACCGGTGACCGAGGTTCTGGATTTTGTCAAAACACTGTCAGATGGCGCGCACTCCGCCTAACAATTTCTTTCCATTTTCAGATGGTTCTTCACCGCAGCAGGCGCGCCGCCTACTGCGGTGTTTTTTGTTTTGACCACGCGGCAACCAACCGCAGCAAGCGGGCATTGCAGTGTTTCAAAATAATTGGTAAAGAAACTTAACCAATCCTGCGAGAGCCTGATCAATGCCAGTCATTACCAATATCGAAGACCTCAAACGGATCTATGAGCGTCGCGTTCCGCGCATGTTTTTTGACTATGCAGAAAGCGGCAGCTGGACCGAACAAACCTTCCGCGAGAATACGTCGGATTTCGAAGATATCCGCCTGCGCCAACGGGTCGCCGTAGACATGACAGGGCGCTCGACCGCATCGCAGATGATCGGGCAAGATGTATCCATGCCCGTTGCATTGGCTCCGGTAGGTCTGACAGGAATGCAACACGCGGATGGTGAGATCAAAGCGGCCAAAGCCGCCGAAGCCTTTGGTGTACCCTTCACACTGTCGACCATGTCGATCAATTCGATCGAAGATGTTGCTGAAAACACTTCGGCCCCTTTCTGGTTTCAGCTCTACACTATGAAAGATCAGGACTATGTCGGGCGACTTATCCAGCGCGCGAAGGATGCGAAGTGCTCGGCCCTTGTCATTACGCTTGATCTGCAAATCCTTGGCCAACGACACAAGGACCTGAAGAATGGCCTATCTGCGCCGCCAAAGCTGACCCCCAAGACCATCGCCAACCTGATGACGAAATGGGCCTGGGGCATCGAGATGCTAGGTGCCAAGCGCCGAGAATTCGGGAATATCGTCGGTCATGTCGATAGCATCACAGATACGCGCTCGCTGGGCACATGGACCGCCGAGCAATTCGATCCCAGCCTCGACTGGGGCAAAGTCGAGAAACTGATGGAACAATGGGGCGGCAAGGTGATCCTCAAGGGCATACTCGATGCCGAGGATGCCAAAATGGCTGCCAAGCTGGGCGCAGATGCAATTGTTGTCTCAAACCATGGTGGACGGCAGCTGGATGGTGCGCTCAGTTCGATCCGGGTTCTGCCCGAGATCATGGATGCCGTCGGCAGTGATGTCGAAGTGCATCTGGATAGCGGCATCCGTTCAGGGCAAGACGTGCTGAAAGCTCTGGCGCTTGGGGCCAAGGGCACCTTTATTGGTCGCGCCTTTGTCTATGGGCTGGGTGCAATGGGTCAGAAAGGCGTGACAACAGCATTGGAAGTGATCCAGAAAGAGCTCGATACAACGATGGCACTTTGCGGTGAACGCAACGTAGCCGATCTTGGGCGCCACAATCTTCTAGTCCCCGAAGACTTTGGCGGTCGCTGGCAGGCTTGATCCTACGCCTCCCACGTAGATGGAGACGCCGCATGGCCGCCCATTGAGCCTCTCGTTCAAGGTACTTGCAGACAGATGAAGCAGAGGATCCGTCCTTCATCTGGCCGTAAATACCTCGGAGCGCGAGGCAGAGCCTCGCAAAATTCCTCGGGCTACAAAAAGCCCTTTCCAAACCAACTGAATCAAGCTAAGGACGCGGCTTCACGCGGGCATACAGCCTTGGAGGATGCCCGCCCTAACATTGGAGAATTATCATGGCTGGAGAGATTCCTGATCTCGTAGCTCTGGAACGGACGGGGACAGGCAAGGGCGCCGCTCGTCAAGCACGCCGCGATGGCATGGTTCCGGGCATTGTTTTTGGTGGCGACAAAGAGCCGCTGCCGATCCAGATCCCGTTCAACGTACTGTTCAAGCGCCTGAAAGCAGGCCGGTTCAAGTCGACCCTGTGGAACCTGAAAGTCGAAGGTCACGAAGACGTGCGCGTCATCTGCCGCGATGTCCAGCGTGACGTTGTCAAAGACCTGCCGACCCACCTGGACCTGATGCGCCTGCGTCGGACCACCAAGATCGCGCTGTTCATCCCCGTTGAATTCATCAACGAAGAAGAAGCCCCCGGTATCAAAAAAGGTGGCGTTCTGACCGTTGTCCGCCCCGAGGTTGAACTGCTCTGCACAGCCGGTGACATTCCTGAGAAGATCACTGTTGATCTTACTGGCATGGAAATCAACGACGTTGTCACCATCTCTTCGGTTGTGCTGCCCGAAGGCACCAAGCCCACCATCGATCGTGACTTCGTGATCGCCAACGTCTCGGCACCCACCGGTCTGTCGACCAGCGACGACGAAGAGGGTGATGAGGAAGAAGTGGCTGCAGATGAAGTTGAAGTCATCGGCCAGGAAGAAGAATAAATCCGGATCAAATCCAGATTTGAAACGGGGCGCCTTCTGGGGCCCCGTTTTCTTTTGCGTGTACGGGGCTGGAAAACATCCCCTGATCCATGCAATGAGATAACGACGCGAGACTGTAAGGGACAAAGCGATGAAACTGTTTGTCGGTTTGGGAAATCCGGGATCAAAATACGCTCGGAACCGGCACAATATCGGCTTCATGGCGTTAGAGCGAATTGCCCAAGATCACGGGTTTGGTCCATGGAAGTCCAAGTTCCAGGCGGAAATTGCCGAAGGTCGTTTAGGCGGTCAGAAAGTGCTGCTGGTCAAGCCGCAAACCTTCATGAACCGCTCAGGCCAATCGGTGGGGGAAGCCATGCGCTTCTACAAGCTCGACTCGACTGACGTGACTATCTTCCATGATGAGCTGGACCTGGCCCCGGGAAAAGTGCGCGTTAAGGCAGGTGGCGGCCACGCCGGCCACAACGGGTTGCGGTCAATCCACGAACATATCAGCCCGGCCTATGATCGCGTACGGCTGGGCATCGGTCATCCGGGCCGCAAGGAAATGGTCTCGCCTTATGTTCTAAGCGACTTTGCAAAGGCGGATGCGGATTGGTTGGATGACGTGCTGCGCGGCGTCTCGGACGGGGCCCCCTATCTTGCCGAAGACGAAGGCGGGAAATTCATGAATGCCGTTGCCCTGCGCACTGCCCCACCCAGATCATCGAAGCAGGCCGTTAAACCTGAAACGCCCCCCAAAGCCGCTGCCGAGGCCGTTTCTGCACCCGATCAGCGTTCGGCCATGCAAAAGCTGCTGGATAAATTCAAGTAGTCATTCCGTAACGTCGCGCTTGTACAAAAGCGTCAGGTTCATTTCCAATGTCAGGGGCAAAGGGAGGTGTCGAATGAAAACAGCGCTCAGATGGCTGCTGCGGATCGTGTTGGCTTTGGCATTGGCAGCGGCCGTTGTCGGCTTTTGGAAACGCGAGGAAATCCAACGCCTGATGGCGGTGAACTCGTTGTTTTCAGAAGAGAAGATCGTCCACAACTTTTCGCATATGGATGAGGCTTTTCTGACGGTCACTCTGCCGCGCGGTGATAGTCCGACCTGGGAGCTGCCGTATGGGCCTGGCTTCGATCTTCCCGATGGAACAGACCGGTGGATCGAAGATCGTGCAGTGACATCCCTGTTGGTGATGCAGGACGGAGAAATCCGCTTCGAAGAATATTATCTGGGCACCGGGCCGGATGATCGCAGAATCTCATGGTCAGTTGCTAAAAGCTATCTGTCTGCCTTGTTCGGCATTTTACTGGACGAAGGCGCGATCAACTCGCTGGACGATCCGGTTGTGCAATACGCGCCTGAACTCAAGGGCAGCGCCTATGAAACCGCCACGATCCGCAACGTGTTGAACATGGCCAGCGGCGTGACTTTTGATGAGGATTATCTGGACTACAACTCCGACATCAATCGAATGGGCCGGGTCGTGGCGCTGGGGGGCGAGTTGGATGACTTCGCAGCCTCATTGCAGGATAGTTTCACCACGCCGGGTGAAACGTGGCAATATGTTTCGATTGATACTCATGTGATCGGAATGGTCATCCGGGGGGCAACAGGACGCAGCGTTGCAGAGTTGCTGACCGAGAAAGTGATCGAGCCGCTGGGGTTGGAGCGGGACGGCTACTACATCACCGATGGCGCAGGCGTTGCATTTGTTTTGGGCGGTCTCAACTTCACAACGCGCGATTTTGCACGGTTTGGGCAGTTGATATTGCAGGGTGGCGAACGCGATGGCCGGAAGATTGTACCCGCGGATTGGATCGACACATCTACTTGGCCTAGCGCCCCGACAGACCCCGGCGAAATCGGTTATGGCTATCAGTGGTGGATACCTGTTGGGGCGCATGAGGGTGAATTCATGGCGCGCGGCATCTATGGCCAGTATATCTATTTCGACCAGCCACGCGGGGTTTTAATCGTGACAACTGGCGCTGACCGAAAGTTCCGCGATCCCGGCGTCAACGAGCTGAATGTCGAAATGTTCCGAAACATTGCGCAAAGCCTGTAAGATACCCCTATGCAGAAGCAAGAAAGCATCAATGTTCTGGGCGGTGTGCTTGCCCCCTGCTCGCGCAAACCGTTAACCGGTTTCTTTCGCGATGGTGCCTGCAACACCTGCCCCGAGGATCAAGGAAGCCATACGGTTTGCGCCGTGATGACGGCCGAATTTCTGGCCTATTCAAAATATGTCGGAAACGACCTGAGCACGCCCCGACCCGAATTCGATTTTCCTGGGCTCAAACCCGGTGATCGCTGGTGTTTGTGTGCAGGGCGCTTTTTGCAGGCCCATGACGAGGGATGCGCGCCCAAGGTGCATCTTGAAGCCACACATCAGAGGGCATTGGATATCGTACCTCTCCATATTCTAAAAATGCAGCGCGCTGAAGACGAGCACTAGATGGCGATCGCCCGATATCCGCGAGACGTGCGCGACGGCGGCCCGGTTGGAAAGCCATGCTCGGCCTGCAGATCCCAGCCCGAACGCGCGAGCATCTCCGCCACCATATCCGGGCGATAGGTTCGGTGCCGCCACTGGAACCAGATAATCGCATTGCACCAATGCGGCTTGCTGACGACCAGCCAAAGCGTTGCACCCGGTTCAGCCAGATCGCGCATGCGGCGCAAAGCGTCCACCGGATCAGCGCAGTGCTCCAGAACATGCGCCGCCAGCAGGCAGTCAAAACGGGATTCCGGATGGAACTCTTCCAAGCGCGATTGAACAGTTTCGGCGTGACCACCGCGCCTTTTCAACGCTGACCCTGCCAATAACAGCATGCGAGTCGAAGGTTCCAGCAGCGTCACCTGCCCTTCGGGCCGGATAACGGCACGTGCTTCGGCAAAGGCGCCCGTACCGCATCCGATATCCAGTGCATTGCGGCCCAAGTCAGTCTGCGGATCCGAGGACAGGAACCCCAGATAAGCATCGAAGTACCCCAGCAGACGCATCTTGTCTGCCCAGCCCGGAGCGGCCTGATCGTATTTCTGGTCAAGCCGGTCGGGCCCGGCCTTTGAAGAAACACTGCACATGCAATGCAAACTGGCACAGTTCCTCAAAGGCGCAAAGCCTGTTGGGCCTGATCAGTCAGCAGCGCGACCTTCGGTATCTGACATATCGAAGTTCAGGTACCGCGCCACGGTCTGCACATCCTTGTCGCCCCGTCCGCACATATTCATGCAGATCAGATGATCTTCGGGCAGCTCCGGCGCGATCTTCATGACATGTGCCAGCGCGTGGCAGGGTTCCAGCGCAGGGATGATGCCTTCGGTGGCACAGCATAGCTGGAACGCCTCAAGCGCCTCTTTGTCCGTGATCGAGACATAGTTGGCGCGACCGATGTCGTGCAGCCAGGAATGTTCGGGGCCGATGCCCGGATAGTCGAGACCCGCCGAGATGGAATAGCCTTCTAGGATCTGGCCGTCGTCGTCCTGCAACAGATAAGTGCGGTTGCCGTGCAACACGCCGGGGCGGCCACCGGTCAGCGAGGCGCAGTGTTCCATCTTTTCATTCACGCCCTTGCCGCCTGCTTCGACGCCAATGATGTTGACCGATTTATCGTCGAGGAACGGGTAGAACAGGCCCATCGCGTTCGAACCGCCGCCAATGGCCGCGATGATCGTGTCGGGCAGACGGCCTTCGGCCTTGTGCATCTGTTCCTTGGCTTCTTTGCCGATGATCGACTGGAAATCACGCACCATCGCCGGATAGGGGTGCGGGCCAGCCACGGTGCCGATGCAGTAGAACGTGTCACGCACATTGGTCACCCAATCGCGCAGCGCGTCGTTCATGGCGTCTTTCAGGGTGCCTCTGCCGCTTGTCACCGGTATCACCTCGGCCCCCAGCAGGCGCATGCGGAACACGTTCGGGGCCTGACGCTGCACGTCATGCGCACCCATATAGACAATGCACTTCAGGCCGAACTTGGCGCAGACGGTGGCGGTGGCCACGCCGTGCTGCCCTGCCCCGGTCTCGGCAATGATCCGGGTCTTTCCCATGCGCCGCGCCAGAATGATCTGGCCCAGCACATTGTTGATCTTGTGTGCGCCGGTGTGGTTCAGTTCGTCACGTTTCAAGTATATCTTTGCGCCGCCCAGATGTTCGGTCAGGCGTTCCGCGTAGTAGAGTGGCGAAGGGCGGCCCACGTAGTTTGCCCATAGATCGTCCATCTCGGCCCAAAATGTGGGGTCATCCTTGGCTTTGTCATATTCCTCTTCCAGTGACAGGATCAGCGGCATCAGCGTTTCGCTGACAAAGCGCCCGCCGAAGATGCCAAAGCGGCCTTGTTCATCGGGGCCGGACATGAAGGAATTAAAAAGATCGTTGGCCATGGAAGTCTCCCTCGTCGTACCCGATGTTCATAGGAGGTGACGGAGTGATTTGCCATCGCAAAACGTATCATTCCGCCGCCTGAGCGCGCTGTTCCCACACCTGAAGTGCCTGAACTCGACTTGGAACAGCAATGCAGGGAAATTGACAGAACACATTGATATCGGCCAGACGGGTCGACGCGCGTACTACACGGCGATGAGGGCCGGAATGTGCGAATGTCAGCATAGCTTCGACATCATGCCAGACTGTGTATGAAAAATAACAGCCTTGACGCACAAATACCTCGGCATGCAGGCACAGCGCGTCACCGCGTGCCTGCCGCAAGGATTGATGAGCGCGCCAGAAGAACTCGGGCCCGTGATACCATCGTTTAAGTGAAACTCCGCCGATCACTGCCAGCATGCTCTCCCCCATTTTGAGGAGATACGCAGTTTCGTGCTTATCAGATCAACTTGCCGCGTCGATAAAGGCGCGGATCAGCCCGGCATCCTTGACACCCGGAGAGCTTTCGACGCCGGATGAGACATCCACCTGCTGTGCGCCGGTCATTCGCACCGCTTCTGCGACATTGTCAGGGGTCAGACCTCCGGCCAGCATCCATGGCCTACGCCAGTATTTACGACCTGCCAGCAGGCGCCAATCAAAAGACAAACCGTTACCACCAGGCAGCTCCGCGTTTCGCGGTGGCTTTGCGTCGATCAACAGCTGATCCGCCACATCTGAATAGAGATCGATGGCCGCGAGGTCTTCGGCCTCGGCCACACCAATGGCCTTCATTACTGGCAGGCCGAAGTGGTCTCGCACTTGCTGCACACGCTCAGGACTTTCTTTGCCATGCAGTTGCAACATATCCAGAGGCACGATCGAAAGAATGTGATCCAAATCCTCGTCCGTCGCATTCACTGTCAGCGCCACCTTGGCGACGCCCGCAGGCACCTGCTGTGCCAATGTCGCAGCTGTCTGGGGTTCAACATGCCGCGGGGATTTGGGGAAAAACACAAAGCCAACATATCCCGCACCCGCATCCACAGCAGCGCGCACGTGGTCAGGGGCGGTCAGGCCGCAGATTTTAACTCGGATATCAGCGGGCATCGTAGGGCCTCAGCTTGCCTCATCCAGAATGGCCAGCACATCATCCTGACCTTCATTCTGCTTTTTCTTGAGCTTCTTAACTTCACGCTCAAGCTTGCGCACTTCGCCTTGCTTCACGGTCACATCCTTGCGGTGTTTATGCTCGCGCAGCCATTCCCACAGGAAGCCGATGACCAGGCCGGCAACAACCCCACCCAGCACGACCAGAAACAGCGGCAAGGAGGTTGACAGGTTGAACCCCAGCAACTCGGACAAAGCATCCGGCATAAGCTTAAGTTCAACAATTTGGCGATTGGCCAGCGAAACCGAGACCAGAACGATCCCCAATGCAGCCAGAAAAGCATAACGAATGTAGCGCATCATGAGGCTAGGCTTTACCGTTCAAACGGTCCCTTAGCAACTTGCCAGTTTTGAAAAATGGAACACATTTTTCTTCAACCTGCACAGTCTCACCAGTGCGAGGATTGCGGCCTACACGTGCGTCACGCTTTTTCACCGAAAACGCGCCGAAACCGCGCAGCTCTACGCGGTCGCCGCGTGCCATGGCGTCGGTCACTTCTTCAAAAACGGTATTCACGATCCGCTCGACGTCGCGTTGATAGAGATGCGGGTTTTCGTCGGCAATTTTCTGAATCAATTCTGAACGGATCATACGCAATACCCTCCCAGGCGGACGATGTGACAAGCCTATTGTTCTGACAGTATAGGAAAAAACCCGGATCGGGGGAACGGATACTCTGCCAGCAAAGGCGGCATTTTGCGACAATCTCACGCGAATTTTTGCCTGTTGGCCTGATTTCCACACTTCATGCGCGAACGATAGGCAAATTAAGCCGACTATTTGGAAGATATTGATTCGCAACAAAAACGGCCCCGCACCATGGTGCGAGGCCGAATTTCATGTTTGGGATAAGCCCCGGACTTAGTCGCCCGACTTCAGTGCTGCACCCAGGATATCGCCCAGCGACGCGCCCGAGTCGGAAGAACCGTACTGTTCCACGGCCTCTTTCTCTTCGGCGATCTCGCGTGCCTTGATCGACAGGCCCAGACGGCGGGTCTTGCTGTCGACGTTGGTGACGCGGACGTCGACCTTGTCACCGACCGAGAAACGCTCGGGGCGCTGCTCAGCACGGTCACGCGACAGGTCCGAACGACGGATGAACGACTTCATGCCTTCGTACTCGACCTCAATGCCGCCATCTTCGATCGCGGTCACTTCGACGGTGATGACCGAACCACGCTTCACGCCGCCCACGGCTTCGGCGAACTTGTCACCGCCCAGGGCTTTGATCGACAGCGAGATACGCTCTTTCTCAACGTCAACTTCCGAGACGACGGCCGAAACCATGTCGCCTTTGCGGTAGTTCTGGATCGCATCTTCGCCACGCTCGTCCCAGGACAGGTCGGACAGGTGAACCATGCCGTCGATGTCGCCTTCGAGGCCAATGAACAGACCGAATTCGGTGATGTTCTTGACTTCGCCTTCGACCTCGGTGCCCTCGGGGTGTGTTTCTGCAAACACTTCCCATGGGTTGCGCTGAGTCTGCTTCAGGCCTAGAGACACGCGACGCTTGGCGCCGTCGATTTCCAGAACCATGACGTCGACTTCCTGGCTGGTCGAAACGATCTTGCCGGGGTGGACGTTTTTCTTGGTCCAGGACATCTCGGACACGTGCACCAGACCTTCGACACCGGCTTCCAGCTCGACGAACGCGCCGTAGTCGGTGATGTTGGTGACGCGACCCTGATGGACCGAGCCCAGCGGGTATTTCGCAGCAACCAGATCCCACGGATCTTCCTGCAGCTGCTTCATGCCCAGGCTGATGCGGTGGGTCTCTTTGTTGATCTTGATGACCTGAACCTTGATGGTTTCGCCGATCGTCAGGATCTCGGACGGGTGGTTCACACGGCGCCATGCCATGTCGGTGACGTGCAGCAGGCCGTCAACGCCGCCCAGGTCAACAAATGCACCGTATTCGGTGATGTTTTTGACAACACCCTCGACGGTCTGACCTTCGGACAGGTTGCCGATGACTTCGGCACGCTGTTCGGCACGCGATTCTTCCAGGATAGCGCGACGCGAAACAACGATGTTGCCACGGCGGCGGTCCATTTTCAGAATCTGGAACGGCTGCTTCAGACCCATCAGCGGGCCAGCGTCGCGCACGGGGCGAACGTCAACCTGCGAGCCGGGCAGGAACGCAACTGCGCCACCCAGATCGACGGTGAAGCCACCTTTGACGCGACCAAAGATTGCACCTTCGACGCGCTGGTCGTCGGCATATGCTTTTTCCAGACGGTCCCATGCCTCTTCACGGCGGGCCATCTCGCGCGAGATGACAGCTTCGCCACGGGCGTTTTCTGCGGCGCGCAGGTACACTTCGACCTCGTCGCCTACAGCGATTTCAGGGGCTTCGCCGGGATTTGCGAATTCTTTCAGATCAACGCGGCCTTCCATTTTGTAGCCTACGTCGATGATGGCTTGGCCGGCTTCGATCGCCAGAACCTTGCCTTTGACAACAGAACCCTCTTCGGGCGTGTCCATTTCGAAGCTTTCATTCAGGAGGGCTTCGAATTCCTCCATGGATGCGTTAGCCATGTGGCGTTGTTTTCCTTTACATAACGTTTTTGCTGGCCGAGCGGTTGTCTCCGCCGGTCTTGTTTCATGATGCCTGAATGCGTGATCCAGAACGCGCCCGAGCTAACAAACACAAAGGGCCGAGGTAACCCGGCCCTGCTCAGATACGTCATCCGGACGTTAACCGCCCTTGTTCAGACAGCGCGCGTATAGGCGGATTCCGTGTCATGTGCAAGAGCAAAGCCCTTAAACACTGGCCAATCCCACAAAATCCGAACATCAGGTCCGGGCATCAAAGCAAAAGCGATCCGATCCCCGGCCTTCTTTGTCAGTTCTGCCGAATGATACCATGCGGCGCTAGAACAGTTGCAGATCCTTCTTGCCGCTTTGAATCTCAGCGAGGTTTGGCATGTTCTCGATCACCACGGGTGCCGGTTTCGCGCCCGGCATTGCGACAGTCGGCTGCCCCATTGCCGCCTTGCCAAAGGCAGGCTTCTCCAACTCGCCCCGGATATCTCGCAGCAGGGTTTTGTGATCCGGCATGGTCTTGAGGATCTGCGCAAGGTCCATTTTTGCCCCCTTCCACCACTGGAACCAAATCGGTTTCTTCAGCGGTCGCAGACGATCACGGATACCTTCGCCATACCCCGTATCATACACCTGTTTGCCCAGAAGAACCGTCTGATAGACGCGGAAATTGAACAGCGTCGCAAACTCGATATCGTGTTCCATCGGCAGACGATGCTGCCACAGCTCAAGGTTCTCGGCCAACCGATCCGGAATCTTCATCTCGGTGCGGGCGTCGATCCAATATTGATCATCGGTGCGGTTACCCAATCGGTAGTGCAGGCAGATAAAATCCAATACCTCGTCATAAAGCTTGTTCATCTGCCGGTTATATCGGTTGCGCAGCGCGGGCTCGATATCGCGGGTCGGCAGATGCTCGGCAAACCAGCGGATCGCGTGATCGATCATGTGGATCGCGGTACTTTCAAGCGGTTCGATAAATCCACCGGACAAACCAATCGCCAAGCAGTTTTTAACCCAGGCATTGCGCACACGACCAACACGCATGGGGATCACGCGCGGTGTCAGCCCCTTGCCGCTGTCGCCCAACCACTCAAGATATTCGTCCGCCGCCTGATCATCGGTCCGATGCGCGGATGAATACACATATCCCGTACCTACACGATTGTAGAGCGGCACACGCCACGTCCAACCCGCACCAAGCGCGGTCGAGCGTGTAACGCTTTCGATCTTTTCGGGGTTAGGGTGCTCGATCTGCAAGGCCATGGCGCGGTCGTTGGGCAGATAGTCCGAATAGTCCATGAACGGCTCGCCCAACGCTTGATTGATGATCAACCCCCGGAAACCGGTGCAATCTATGACCATCTCAATGTAATGGCGTCCCTTGCGCTCTAACATCAGGTGGCTGACATTGCCCTGCTCGTCCAGTTCGACCGATTGCACCTCATCCTGAATATGCTCGACGCCGCGCTTGGCGCAGACCTTTGTCAGCATGCCCGCAAATTTCACGGCATCCAGATGATAGGCATAGCCAAACCGCTGTTCGAACTCAGGTGCACCCAACGGGCGCGCACCCTTGCACAACCGGGCCAGATCATCATGCGGTGAGATTGACTGCGTGAAATCCCGATCCCCGTTACCAAAACGCAGAAAATACTCGGCAGCCTCCAATCCCTCCAGCAATTGACCATGGGCAAACGGGTTTACGTAGTCGATCCGATTGCCCTTGGCGTCGTTGTTCCAATTGCAGAACTTAACTCCCAACTTGAACGATGCGTTGGTTTCGCGGAAGAAATCCCGCTCTGATATGCCCGCCTGACGGAGCGTGACCGGCATACGCGGCACCGTCGCTTCACCGACACCCACAGTCGAGATGTTGGGGCTTTCGATCAAGCAAATGCGTGGGCGATCCTTGGGTGCTGACGTGCGGGAGAACACCATGTCCAGGATGAGCGCAGTCATCCAACCCGCCGTACCACCACCCACGATGGTGATCTTACGCAAACGATTATTCATATTTTTTGTCCCTGTTGGCTTGGGATTTTGTAGCTGCCTCCCCTTTTTTTTGAGTGATGGGGATTTAACAGCAGCTTTCCCTTATTTAGCTGTGGGAAGACTATAACAGCTTTCAAGCATCCAGCTAGAGCCTATGACACCCATGGTCGCAGGCACATTCGTCATCAGAATTCAGGCTATGCGCCAACTTTGGACAAGTGTCAGATTTCCTCACCCTTCTTCAGAAGTTCTTCGATCAGCTCACGCTGCAGATCATGGCTGTCGCCCCCTCCGAATTCCGCCGCACCACCGGTGTACAATGTGCCATAGGTGTTGGCGATATTCACAGTCTGGGCCAGCCCCGAGATCAACTGATCCCTTTGCAACAGCGAAAGCGGGTGAATGAACGCAGCCCATAAGGTGCCATTTGCAATCGCATAGCGCGCATCCAGCGTGCTGTCGAAATTTGCCTGCATCATCCGTTGCAAATCGGCTGGCGACAAATCCGCAGCACTGCCAATCGCGACCATCGCCCGCATGCGATCAGCATTGGTATCGGTGACAACCAGCACCGTCACATCAGATATCGTCAACTCAAACCCCGGCCCGATCGGTTGCGCCTCGGGATCTAGCGCAAAGATGATTTTTCCCAGACGCTCGTAAGTCATCGGAGGTTCGGCCTCGGGCACCGGCGTATCTGATTGCTGCGCAGCTACGCTACCTGCAAGAAAGAACAAAAACAGGGCTAGTCTGATCATGGGCCACTCCTACGGTTGTCCAACAAGCTTAGGCGGCCATCGGAGAGGTGGCCAAACAAAGCTATGTGAACAGTTTTTGCAAAACGCACTGATCTTTGGACGATCTGCAAAATCTCATGACCTATCTGCGATTACCCGTCCGAATAACCTTTTCTAACTTAGTTACATCGGCTTGGGGCGGACCCGAGCCTTGAACCAAAAAGGGAAAGGACCCCTACTATGAAATCGCTCGCACTTACTGCATTAGCCGCAACTCTGGCCCTGGCAGCTCCGGCTTTTGCCGCAGACGAAATCAACGTCTCCAAAGGCCTGTCGGCGGCTGGTGCACCCCTGGCAGCCCATGGCGTCGATCTGGTCGCGCTTGTCAACAATGGCAATCCGGTCGAAGGCTTCGCCAATCATTCGGCGACTTATGACGGCGCATCCTATTACTTCACCAGCGCGGAAAACCTTGAAGCGTTCGAGGCCAATCCGGCGGCTTACTTGCCCCAGCACGGTGGCTATTGTTCGTTCGGGGTGTCGGTTGGCAAAAAGTTCGACGGCGACCCGGATCAGTACCTGATCGCAGACGGCAAGCTGTATCTGTTCCTGAATGCTGATACCCGCGCTGCTTTCCTGAAAGACGTCACCGGCACCGCTAAAACCGCAGATGACCAGTGGACCAACATCAAGAGCATCGCAGTTGGTGAATTGTAGTTAACGGACACCTGTCCGCATCCACTTCAGGCTGCGGGCAGGTTCTGTTCAATTGTTTCGAGCGCCCGTGCCAGCGCGGCCTCAATGCTCAGGTTTGACGTATCAAGCTGCACGGCGTCATCTGCAGGTTTCATCGGTGCGGTGCTGCGATCCGCGTCACGTTCGTCACGCTCTTTGACATCCGCGAGCACCTGTTCGCGTGACACGTCCAAACCTTTGGCCGAAAGCTCAAGATATCGCCGTTCCGCCCGGACTTCGGGGCTGGCGGTGACAAACAGTTTGACCTCAGCGTGTGGGCAAATCACGGTTCCAATATCGCGCCCGTCCAGCACGGCGCCTCCGGCGCGACGGGCAAACCCCCGCTGAAAATCGACGAGTGCGCTTCGGACTTCAGGAATGACCGCAACTTTCGAGGCCGCCTGTGCGATCTCAGCCGTACGCAGATCACCCTGCTGCAATTCTTCTGCTGTCAGGGACCCTGCCGCTGCAACCGGTTCGTCACCTTGCAGCATACGACGCCCCACCGCGCGATAGAGAAGACCGGTATCCAGATGCGCAAACCCGAAGTGCGCGGCAACGCCCTTGGAAATCGTCCCCTTGCCCGCAGCCGCAGGGCCGTCGATAGCTACGGTGAATCTCATGTACGCTCGACCTTGGCACCGAGCGCGGCCATCAAAGGCTCAAAAATCGGGAACGACGTTGCGATCGGTCCGCCGTCATCCACCGAAACCGCCTTTTTAGCTCCCATCCCCATGACCATGAACGACATGGCAATGCGGTGGTCCAAGAAGCTTTCGCAGGTCCCACCACCGGGCACACCGCCGATGCCGAGACCGTCGACTGACCACCATTCGTCACCCTCGTTCACGGTCACACCGTTGGCGCGCAGGCCACGGGCCATTGCGTCGATCCGGTCACTTTCCTTGACGCGCAGCTCTTTCACGCCGCCCATCATTGTTGTGCCGGTCGCATTTGCGGCCACAACAGACAGCACCGGGTATTCATCGATCATCGACGCCGCGCGCGCGGGCGGGACATTGATCCCCTTCATGTTGGGCGAGTATTTTGCACGCAGATCGGCAACCGGCTCACCCCCTTCTTCGCGCTCGTTTTCGTAGGTCAGATCGGCACCCATTTCGCGCAGCGTGGTGAACAGGCCTGCGCGGGTCGGGTTCAGGCCGATACCGGGGACCAACACGTCCGAGCCCGGTGTGATCAGTGCGGCACAGACCGGGAAGGCCGCACTGGACGGGTCGCGCGGCACGGCGATGACTTGTGGCTTCAGCTCGGGCCGACCGGTCAGCGTAATGACGCGCCCTTCATCCGTGTCCTCGACCGTGATTTCGGCACCAAAGCCCGCAAGCATCCGTTCGGAATGATCGCGGGTCGCTTCCTTCTCGATCACGATGGTCTTGCCGGGAGCGTTCAGCCCTGCCAGCAGAACGGCGGATTTCACCTGCGCCGACGGCACAGGCACCTCATAGCGCACCGGGGTGGGGTCCGCAGCCCCGACAATGGTCATCGGTAGTCGCCCACCGTCTCGACCAACAGATTGCGTGCCGAACAGCGCCAGCGGATCGGTGACCCGCGCCATCGGACGTTTGTTCAGGCTCGCATCTCCGGTGAAGGTCGCTGTGATCGGAGAAGTCGCCATCGCCCCCATGATCAGGCGCACGCCAGTGCCCGAATTGCCACAATCGATTACCTGATCTGGTTCGGAAAAACCACCAACGCCTACGCCATGCACCGACCATTCGCCACCGCCATGATCCGTTACTTCGGCCCCAAAGGCACGCATGGCCTTAGCGGTGTCCAATACGTCCTCGCCTTCCAGCAGGCCCGATATCTTGGTTTCTCCCACAGCCATTGCCCCCAGGATCAGGGACCGGTGCGAGATCGACTTGTCCCCGGGCACCTCTGCGGTGCCTGTCAGCGGGCCGCAAGGCTGCGAAGTCATCGGGATGGGCGTGCCGTGTCCAGACATGGGGGCTCCTGTTTTCGCTATCAGTCCTCAGGCCGATTAGCGAATTGGGGCCGGTTGGTCCAGCGACAATCAGTCTTTGCGGCGGAAGGTCAGGTAATGGGGTGTACGGCCTTCGCGCAGCGCCTTCTGTTCGTAGCGCGTGGAAATCCAGTCATCCCACGGCTCACGCCAGTCGGCGGGGCGCTCGGCCAGCCATTCGAAGCCCGCCCGCGGCACCTCTTCCAGCGTTTGGCGCACATAGTCAGGGATGTCTGTTGCAACGCGAAAAATTGCGCCCGGCTTTAACGCGCGCGCCAAAGGCTCCAGATGTTCAGGTGTGACAAACCGACGGCGGTGATGCCGTGTTTTGGGCCATGGATCGGGATAGAGCAGAAAAGCGCGCGATATGCTGGCTTCAGGCAAAACGTCGAACAAGTCTCGCGCGTCCCCGGGATGTACGGCAAGGTTTTCAACACCGGCCTGACGGATTTTACCCAACAGCATCGCGACACCATTGATATAGGGTTCGGCTCCGATGATGCCGATATCCGGGTTTTGCTGAGCCTGATGCACCAAATGCTCACCGCCGCCAAAGCCGACCTCAAGCCAGACAGGCTTGCCTCTGAATAGACCGTCGAGATCAAGCGGATCGCGTTCAGGATTACCGTCCCAATCCACCGCACCGGGGGACAAGGCAGCAAGGTCTTCCGACAGATAAGTCTTTTGACTGGGCTTCAGGGTTTTGCCCTTAAAGCGGCCATAAAAATTTCTGCGCGGGCGTTGTGGGGTCTTTGTACTCATGGCGCAGCCCTTACTGCGGGGCTGAAATTGTTGCAAGTGGTCGCCGACTTGCAAAAAACGCGCCGAAACCGGCGCGTTTTTCTAATTGTTGATCAGACCGCCTGTTTCAACGCGTCCACCAGATCGGTGCGCTCCCAGCTAAATCCGCCGTCCGCATCGGGTTCACGACCAAAGTGGCCATAAGCAGCGGTCCTCTGATAAATCGGCTTGTTGAGTTGCAGATGTTGGCGAATTCCGCGCGGTGTCAGGTCCATCACCTGCCCAACTGCTTTTTCGATCACTGCATCGGCAATCTGGCCAGTTCCATGCGTGTCGGCATAGATCGATAGGGGCTTTGACACCCCAATCGCATAGCTCAACTGAATGGTGCAGCGCTCTGCCATCCCTGCAGCAACGACATTCTTGGCCAGATAACGCGCCGCATAAGCCGCCGAGCGGTCCACCTTGGTTGGATCTTTGCCCGAGAATGCGCCACCACCGTGAGGTGCTGCACCGCCATAGGTGTCGACGATTATCTTGCGACCGGTCAGACCCGCATCACCATCCGGACCGCCGATGACGAACTTGCCGGTGGGATTCACGTGCCATTCGGTTTCGGCGGTCAGCCAGCCGTCGGGGAGGGTTTCACGGATGTAGGGCTCGACAATGGCGCGAATATCACCAGAGGTCAGCGCCTCATCCATGTGCTGCGTCGATAGCACGATTGAGCTGACACCGACTGGCGTGCCGTCGCGATAGATAACAGACAACTGTGATTTTGCATCCGGGCCAAGGGCGGGTTCACTGCCATTTTTGCGAACTTCAGCGAGACGGCGAAGGATAGCATGCGAGTATTGGATCGGCGCAGGCATAAGCGCTGGCGTCTCGGTCGTGGCATAGCCGAACATGATGCCCTGATCGCCTGCACCTTCGTCTTTGTTATCGGCAGCATCCACGCCTTGCGCGATATGGGCCGACTGCTCGTGCAACAGGTTCGTCACTTCGACGGTTTCGTGGTGAAACTTGTCCTGCTCGTAGCCGATATCTTTGATACATGCCCGCGCGATATCGTCGATATGCGCCATATAATCATGCAACTTGTCCTGATCCGACAGACCCACTTCACCGCCGATTACCACGCGATCCGTGGTGGCAAAAGTTTCGCAGGCAACGCGGGCCTCGGGTTCTTCGCGCAGGAATGCGTCTAGTACTGCATCGGAAATACGATCGCAGACCTTATCCGGGTGTCCTTCGGAAACGGATTCCGAAGTAAAAGTATAATTCTGTCGGGACATGAATGTGCTCCATTAAGTTTACCCCACCACGTCAGGAAGCCGTTGTGACAGGCGTGCGACCGAATACGATTAGCGTTTGACAGGGTCAATCGGAATTTGGTCGTTTACGCGCCGGGTGTGTCGCCATAGCAGCGCGAATAGCACCAATAGAGCTACTAATACCGGACTATCACCAATTCGGGAATAAACGGTCGGAGTTTGTGGGCGCGGCAATTCGGCGTCGATAAACCCCGCCTGCCCAAGCACCAGCGCCTCGGTGATCTGCCCCGCTGGGTCAATCATTGCCGAAACTCCGGTATTGGCCGAGCGCAACATCGGCAGGCCTTGTTCGATTGCACGCATCTGCGCCTGGGCGAGGTGCTGATACGGGCCGGAACGCGTTCCGAACCAAGCGTCGTTTGTAATCTGCAAAAGAAAATCCGCACGATCCGGCGCGGATAAAATATCCTGCGTGAATACCGCCTCGTAGCAGATCAGCGGCAGCGCCTTGCCAAGCACGCCTACATCCATCAATGCGGCACCTGGCCCCGCGCTAAAGCCATTCCCTGTGGTTGCGGCCATCCCGTAGATACCGAACCGTGCCATCACTTCACCAAATGGCACGTATTCCCCAAAGGGCACCAGGTGATGTTTATCGTATAGCCCGTCTTGCTGACCCTCCGCATTTAGATAGATCATCGAGTTATAGATCTGCTGCCCATCGGCACGCTGAATGCCCAGGACTACCGGGGTGCCCTGTGCAGCTTCGCCAATTGCTGAAAGATAGGGCTGCGCGCTGCCCAACCATGCCGGGACCGAGGTTTCCGGCCAGACGATCAGGTCCGGGCGGGGCTCGGCCGCTGTGAATTCAAGTTGGCGTGCGAAAAACACTGACGCATAGGCAGGATCCCATTTCTGGTCCTGGGGTGCATTGGGTTGAATCAGCCGCACGATATGACCAGAGGGCATGACAGGAGGTCGGTTCGCTGCATAGATCAAAGCCAATACCGCACAGCCTGCGGTCAACGCGATCGGTACAACGATGCCGCTTCGGGTACGATTGCTGAACAAGGCTGCGCCCAATGGCACTGTGGCAAGCAGTGTCAGCGCTCCCAATCCATAAGGGCCGACAAGTGACAGAGTCTGGGCAAATGGCGTATCCACCCAAATCTGCGCGATGCCTGCCCAAGGAAATCCGGTCAGAATGTAGCCACGCGCAAACTCGACCAGCGTCAGCGTGACAGACAGCAAAGCCCCCTGCAAGACGGGCGCTCCACCGATGCGTTTCGAAACTCCGAAGGCCAACGCCCAGAACAAGGCCAACCCGCCCGACAAGAAGATCAGAGCAAAAGGGGCCATCCACGCATGGCGTTGGACATCAACCAGAAACGGCTCGATTATCCAGCTTAATGCGTGCGCAAAATAGCCCGTTGCGAAGACCCAACCCAGCAAACCCGCTCGACGATTTGTCTCAGTGCTCAGATACAACGGCGCTATCAGCACCAGCGACAGCAAGCTTATTGGCCAATATCCCAATGGTGCCTGACCACTGGCCGCTGCGACACCCAACAGCGCCGCCAGCACCAATCGCAGCCAAAAGGGCCACCCCTCGGCAGGGTTCATGCAACAATATCCGGCAGCATGACACGCAACCGTTTTATGCGGCGCGGGTCTGCGTCAATGACCTCGAACTCGGGCCCTTCGGGGTGGCATACAACCTCACCACGCGCCGGAACCCGCCCCGAGAGCATGAAGACCAAACCGCCCAATGTGTCGATCTCTTCTTCGTCTACATCTTCGTGGCTGGTCAGAGAGCGGCCAATCTCGGCCTCGAACTCTTCAAGTGGTACACGCGCCTGAACCACGTAGCAGCCGGGTTTCTCTTGTATCCATAGCTGATCTTCGTCGGCATCATGTTCGTCGGCGATTTCTCCGACAACCTGTTCAATCAGATCTTCGATAGTCAGCAAACCATCGACTCCACCGTATTCATCAATCACCAGAGCCATATGGCGACGCTCTGTCTGCATCTTGGTCAGCAAAACGCCAATTGGCATCGATGGTGGCACGAACAGCAATGTCCGCAGCATCGACCTCAGATCGAACTCGGAGGAGTTGCCGTTAAAGCCATGAGTCAGCGCAAAGTCCCTGAGATGCACAAACCCCAAGGGCGTATCCAAAGTGCCATCGTAAACCGGAATGCGTGACAAGCCGCTGTCGCGGAAAATCTGGACAAGTTCGTCTTTCGGGGTTGTCGAGGGGACCGATACGATTTCGGCTGTTGGGATCGCAACATCTTCGACCCGCATTCTGCGCAGGTTGATCATGCCCCTTGGCTGAGCGCTGACGACCTCTGCCCCGTTTAGCTGGCTGGTCTCTTCGCCCTGAGAAGAAAATACGTCGATGAGTCGAGAAAAAAGCCCGCCTCTTTCGTCGCTGTCATTGCTGCTGTTCTGAGAATGCGCGCCATGCGCCGCCCTAGAACTGCCGTCTGTTTCGCCCATTATCCTGTTCCAAATGATCGGGCAAAGGTGCCCATGTCATACATTATATGGGTCATCTATACCCAGTTTGCCAAGTATCTCGACCTCGACCCTTTCCATCAAAGTGGCGTCGAGGTCACGAATGTGATCATACCCCAGCAAATGTAGTGTACCGTGAACGATCAGATGCGTCACGTGATCGTCGGTGCTTTTGCCGGCTTCAGCTGCTTCGCGCGCGCAGGTGTCATAAGAGATCGCAATGTCGCCCAGCACGATTTCGCCAGTAAAGTCAGGTTGCGGAGCCGGCGGAGTGTCTCCCGCCCGATCCGGGGCCAGCTCTTCGGCAGGCCAGCTGAGGACGTTGGTCGGCGTGGATTTTTCACGAAATTCAGCATTCAATTCAGCGATCCGTGCATCATCGCAGCCCAGCAAGCTGATTTCGCATTGATCCGCCTCAAGATCGCAATACTCCAGAACAGCAGCAATTGCGCGCGTGGCCAAAGGCTCCAGCCCGCGCCAGCGATCATCCTCAAGCGTGATTTCCAGATTCATACCTTTGGCTCCGAGCCCAGCTTCAATCGGCGCCTTGAAAGTTAACCGGTTTCGCGCCCCGCATCGGCCTCATACGCCTCGATAATGGCGGCGACAAGCGGATGGCGGACGACATCTTTCGAGGTGAAATAGTTGAAGCTGATATTCGGGATCGTTTTCAGCAACCGTTCGGCATCCTTGAGACCCGACTGCACACCGCGCGGCAGATCAACCTGAGACCGGTCGCCGGTGATAACCATCCGGCTACCTTCACCAAGCCGAGTCAGGAACATCTTCATCTGCATCGTTGTGGCATTCTGCGCCTCGTCCAGCACCACAAATGCATTTGCCAGCGTACGACCGCGCATGAAGGCAAGCGGAGCAATCTCGATCCGCTTTTCTTCGATCAGCTTGGCAAGTTGTTTTCCGGGCAGGAAATCATTCAGCGCGTCATAAAGCGGCTGCATGTAGGGATCGACCTTATCCTTCATGTCACCGGGCAGGTAACCGAGCTTTTCACCGGCCTCGACCGCCGGACGGCTGAGAATGATGCGGTCAACGTGCCCGCCAATGAACATGGACACCCCGACCGCAACGGCCAGATAGGTTTTGCCGGTGCCAGCGGGACCAATGCCAAAGGCCAGTTCGTTGTTGAACAGCGACTGCACATAGGCCTTCTGGGCGTCGGTGCGCGGCTCGACCAGTTTTTTGCGTGTCTTGATCTCGACCGTGCCACCCTTGAACATCTCAAGCTGGTCACCATCGCGCGTGCCAGTTCCGACCTCGGAATTGCCCATGCGCAACTCGCGGTCGACATCTGCGGCTTCCACATCACGCCCACCTTCGAGCCGTGTATAGAGGGCCTGTAGAACCTCAATCGCCTGCTTTTGCGAATCCTCGTCACCCAGCACGACAAGCTGATTGCCGCGTCGCACAATCTGCACCGAGAGCTTCTGTTCGATATCGGTCAGGTTGCGGTCATATTCACCGCATAAATCGATCAATAATCTGTTGTCGGGGAATTCAACAAGCGCCTCACGCTGGGGCATGTCATCTTGCGGTGGGGTCAGGGCACCGATGGCCAATCCGTTCTCCTGTCTTGGCGTTTCATCTTGAGCGTAGACAAACTGTAGAGGTAGACGCAAGCGGCAGTTTCAAAATTTGCACACCGCATGACAAATGCGCCGATGAACGCTGAAACAGCCATCTATGAACGCCAATCGCACGGGTATCAGAATGTATAGTTCAACCCGATCCGTAGTCCGCGATAGCTTGGCGTCGATTTGGTCGAGAATGACGGACCCAGTTCGACCGTTTTTGATTCGAACTGCAGATACTCGATCTCGCCGGTGATCGACCAATTTTCGTTCAGTTTGTGTTCAGCGCCCAAGCTGGCCGAGAAACCTTGTCGGCGGTCCTCGCTCTCAAATCGGCTTGTCCCGCTTGCATCAGTTAGTGAACCTGACGTGGTGATATCGCCGCGGACATAACCCACAGTCACGAAATAGAGGACACTGCCGCTGCGGTTCGTCAGCCCGTTCCGCAGGCGGATGGACAATACATCCGATATCGCGGACCTGCCACTGACCTCTGCCCCACCGGACCGGGAGGACGTGCTGTCATCGAGCGTGCCAAAGTCATAACCGACTTCCAGGCCATACACATAGTCGCGCCCACCTCTGGCTGGCAGAATACCGCGCCAGCCACCGCGAAAACCTGCGAAATTTCCGCTTGGCTTAAGGTCGCCCGCAGCAAACGTGTCTCCGTCGTTCACGCGCAGGCCAAACTCGTCCGAACCGCCCGAGGCATGTCCGGCGCTGACCCCCAGATAGAACGCATTGACGTCGCGCGCGAAACGCTGAGACGAGATTACGTCGGGCTCAGTGACTTCCCCGACGACATCGCCGGCCAAAGTCGGGGCAGCGCAAGATAGCAACACGACAGTCGCCGACAAAACACGGGAAAGGTTTACACTCGGAAAACGTATCCAGCTCACTACTCGTACCCTCCGCAAAGGCGGGCCGTCAGGCGGGGTCGGTGCGTTTGTCGACACCCAAAATTCGGCCCAGAAAAATCTAGCCTTCCTCGGAACATAGTTCCAAGCCATAAATCAAGGGTTAAATTTCAAGGCGAAAACCCTTTGCGGGCAAGCCACAAGGGATCAGACCAACTCACCACCCAGCGAGTTCGCGCCAGACGACTTTATCCTTACCTTACGTAAGTCGCCGCTCGCGATATCAGCGTCCGCGACGTGAACCGCATGCAGATACTCGGATTTTCCAACCATCTGGCCCGGTTGCCGCCCAGGCTTTTCAAACAGGACATTAACTGTCTTTCCGACCATCGAGTCCTGAATCTGGCGCTGGTGGCGCGTGATCAACCCTTGCAAGCGCTGCAGGCGTTCATCCGCCACTTCGGCCTCGACCTGTGGCCGTTCTGCTGCAGGTGTGCCGGGTCGCGTCGAGTATTTGAAGGAATAGGCGTAGCCGTATTTGACCTCTTCGACCAAATCCAGAGTAGCCTGAAAATCCTCTTCCGTTTCTTCCGGGAAGCCCACGATGAAATCGCCGGACATCAGAATATCGGGGCGCGCTTCTCGGATACGCTCGATCAATCGCAGATAGCTTTCAGCAGTATGGCTGCGGTTCATCCGCTTCAGAATTTTGTCCGACCCCGACTGCACCGGCAAATGCAGATATGGCATCAACTTCTCACAGGTGCCATGCGCTTCGATCAGCGCATCATCCATGTCGTTCGGGTGCGAGGTGGTAAAGCGTATGCGCTCTAGCCCGTCGACCTTGTTCAATTCCCAGATCAGACCGGCAAGGGTCATGTCTCCGTCCGGTCCAGCCCCGTGATAGGCATTTACGTTCTGCCCCAGCAGCGTGATCTCACGCACACCGCGTTCAACCAGATCGCGGGCCTCACGCAGGATGCGATCTGCCGGGCGGCTGACCTCGGCCCCGCGTGTATAGGGCACAACGCAGAAGGCACAGAACTTGTCACACCCCTCCTGCACGGTCAGAAATGCCGTCGGTCCGCGCTTGGCCTTGGGGCGGTTCTTGAGCTTTTCGAATTTGTCTTCTTCGGGGAACTCGGTATCCAGCGCCTTTTCACCCGCGCGCGTCTTCGCCTCCATCTCGGGCAGGCGATGATAGCTTTGCGGCCCCACCACCAGATCGACAAGCGGCTGGCGGCGGATGATTTCCTCGCCTTCGGCCTGAGCGACGCAACCTGCGACACCGATTTTAAGGTCCGGCTTTTCCGCCTTGAGGCCCTTGAAACGGCCCAGTTCGGAATAGACTTTCTCAGCTGCCTTTTCTCGAATGTGGCAGGTATTGAGCAGGATCATATCCGCATCATCGGGCGATTTGGTCTCGACATAGCCCTGTCCGCCCAGCGCTTCGGCCATGCGTTCGCTGTCATAGACGTTCATCTGACAGCCATAGGTCTTGATAAACAGCTTTTTCGGTTCAGACATGGGTTGGCCTTTGCAGTCGCTGGGTCGGCGTCGTCTATACGTATCGAACGCCGCTTGCAATGCTGGCGCAATTACCCGAATTTGGCGGGAATTTCCAGCAAGGCGGCAACGAAACCAATGATGCAGTACGAATCCCTTGATCACCTTCTGAAATCCGATCGGTCGATCCTGAGCAAGGGACCCGTGGCACTGATATTTGCCGAAGATGATGTCGAGCTAGAAGGGACGCTGCACCATCATTTGAAGCTGGGGTTCAAATCCGTGATCACATTCCTGCCCCAGGAATTCACGCTGGATGAAGCGCTGGGGGAAAGGGTTCATCGAGTGACGATGACCTGCGCGCCCAGAACCGTCGTATTTGAGGCCGTCAATCGGATCATTCAGGCGGCTCAAGGCACGTGGGTATACTACTGCTACAACTCTGAATATCTGTTCTACCCTTTCTGCGAGACCCGCTCGGTCGGAGAGTTACTGGCCTTCCATTCTGAAGAGCGGCGCCAGGCCATGCTGACCCATGTGATCGATCTTTATGCGAATGATCTGACGGCCTATCCAAACGGAGTGGCCCCCGATCACGCAATGCTGGACAAGACCGGATACTACGCCCACACGCGGCATGACGCATCTGGCAAGCCGCTAGAGCGGCAACTGGATATGTCTGGTGGTCTGCGCTGGCGGTTCGAAGATCATATCCCGTATGAACGGCGCCGTATCGATCGGATTTCGCTGTTCAAAGCAAAACCCGATCTGAAACTTCTGCCGGATCACACGTTCAGCGAGGCAGAATACAACACCTATGCCTGCCCGTGGCACAACAACCTGACCGCCGCGATCTGTTCGTTCCGGGCGGCCAAAGCATTGAAGACGAACGCCGGATCGACGTTTGATATCTCCAACTTCTGCTGGAACCATTCAACTCCGTTCGAGTGGGACTCGCGCCAATTGCTGGATCTGGGCCTGATCGAATCGGGCCAGTGGTTCTAGGTTCTAACGCTGTAGCAGAACTGGGAACCAGTCCTCGCGCAGCCGCTGCCCCGGCACCATTTCATGTCCCGGAAATGGTGGCGAAGTCCGGCCTGGACGCTCGACATAACGTGCATCATCACCAACCAATCGCAGCGAAAATGCCCTGCGTCGGCTATCGGAAGTATTGCCTCGGGCCCCGTGTAGCGTGCGATAGTTGAAGGCCACTGCATCACCGGGCTCCATTTCAAATTCTACAATCTTCATCCCTTCGGCATCTGGGTCCGGAATCGGCATGTACTGCCCCTCGTCGGGGAAGAAACCTTCTTCCGAGACCCAGCGGGTAGGTAGCACTTCTTTTTCCCAGCGGTGCGAACCGGCAACGCAGCGCAAGGTCGCTTGTTTCACCGGATCCAACGGTGACCAGAAGCTGATATTCTGTTGACCATCCACAAAATAGTATGGCCCATCCTGATGCCACGGCGTTGCCATCGAGGTTCCGGGTTCCTTCACCAGAACATGGTCATGGAACATCTGCACAGATTGCGACTGCATGAGGTCGGCCGCTACTTCAGCAGCAGGAGATTTTTCGATCACTTCACGAAACTGCGGGATACGGGACCAGTTGCAATAGTCGTCAAAAAAACGGCCGGTTTCGCCATCTTTCCTGTTCTCCGAAGCATAAGGACCCGGCTCGGCCATATTCGCGGCAACCCCGGCCCGTAGGGTTTCAATATGATCGGCGAACAGGCCTTTAACCAACACAACGCCGTCCGTCTGGAAGTTGTCGATCATGGCCTGAGAAACAAGAGGATGAGTCATTGCGGTCTCCTTAGATTTGTCGCCCGATCTGCGCATGAATAAGACATCTGTTCAAATCATATCTTTCAATTTAGGTATTAACTCTATGTTATACCTCACTCTGCGCCAATACGAATATGTTTGCGCCATCGGTCGGCATGGCAGCCTGTCTGCTGCGGCACAACGCCTAAATGTCTCGCAACCTGCCTTGTCCAATGCGCTGACCCGGGTCGAATCACGTTTGGGATATCCACTGTTTGCGCGAAGACGGGGTGCCGCGATGGCGCTGACCCCGCAGGGCCGCAAATTCATCGAAGAGGCCGAGGCCTTGTTGAAGCGAGCTGCGCTTTTGGAACAGTCAATGCAGCCGATAACCGGCGAGCGCCGATTACGCCTGGGATGCTTTGTCGATCTGGCACCCTTTCTTCTGGCCCAATCTCTGCACCGCCTGCAAGAAGCTTTGCCCGACGTCGTCCTGACACACGGGGTTGAAACGTTCGAAGGCCTGATTTCCGGCCTGATCGATGGCAGATACGATTTTGCACTCACCTATGACCTCGGCATGGATGCCGGTTTTTCCTGCAAGAAGTTGTTCGACAGCACCCCACACGCACTGCTTTCACCTGATCATACACTGGCGGCGGCCAAGCAGCTAACCCTGACCGAGCTAGCGTCATATCCACTGATTCTGTCTAAAGAGGGTTTGTCTGCACAGCATGTACTCGCGCTTTTCAGACGCAAAGGTCTGAACCCCACAATCTCGCACCGAGCGGAATCATTGGAGCTTTCGCGCAGTCTGGCCGCTCATGGGGAAGGCATCGGGATAAGCTATACCAGCCCTAAAAACGGCTTCAGTTATGATCAGGTCCGCGTGATAAGCCTGCCGATCACCGATCCAGATGCAACCGAATCTGTTGTATTGGCACGGCATGGCACGGGGCCGACAGATTCAATGATCATGCAGGCTGAGCATGCGTTGGTTACGTTGTTATGTAAAGATTAGAGGTTACTTCTTCCGCAGGCGGATCACCACATCGACCGATGCGATTTCGACGCCTTCAGGAGCTTCCGGCAATTGTTGGATCACCAATTGGTCGGATGGTGCATCGCTCAGACGGCTTTCGTCTTCCCAATAGAAATGCGGATGGTCATGCGTGTTGGTGTCGAAATAGCTTTTGGACCCGTCAACAGTGATCTCTTGAAGCACCCCGGCATCGCAAAACGCCCGCAATGTGTTGTATACGGTCGCCAGCGAAACCGCGTCACCTTTGGCTTTTGCGGATTCAAACAGGCTTTCCGCTGTCACATGACGATGCAGACCGTCGCCCACAAGCAATTCGGCCAAAGCAACCCTTTGGCGCGTGGGGCGCAAACCTGCGTCAACCAACCAATTTGCAGCGATCTCACGGCTCTGAGGTGTCATGAATCCGATACCTGTGTTTTGCTGCCCTTAATATAAGTGCGCCCTGCCTGCAATTTCAAATGAAATTCATTCGCAAAGAATATTGTAGTCACAACAAGATATGGAGTGCTGGTCTTGCAGGACCTTGCATACGGGTGATAGACGAGGCCAGATGTAATAAACGGACCCAGGCAGGAGAGGCGGCAGAATGGCCCAATTCCCGAGCAGTTTTGACAAGGACGATCTGCTGAAATGCGCCCGCGGCGAACTATTTGGCCCTGGCAACGCGCAGTTGCCGGCTCCGCCGATGTTGATGATGGACCGCATTACCGAGATTTCCGGCGACGGTGGAGCGCATGGCAAGGGTCATGTGCTGGCCGAATTTGATATCACACCTGACCTTTGGTTCTTTGACTGCCATTTCCCCGGCAATCCGATCATGCCCGGCTGTCTGGGCCTGGACGGTTTGTGGCAACTGACCGGCTTCAACCTCGGCTGGCGCGGCTGGCAAGGACGTGGCATGGCCGTTGGCGTCGGAGAGGTCAAGTTGACCGGCATGGTGCGCCCGGACCGGAAGATGCTGACCTATAAGATTGATTTCAAAAAGGCGATCCAGACGCGCCGCCTGACCATGGGTGTGGCAGATGGCATCGTCGAAGCCGATGGCGAATTGATATACGACGTCAAGGATATGAAGGTCGTTCTGTCAGACGCCTGAGCCTGACCGGCCGCAATAAGGAGTACGCACATGCGTCGAGTAGTCGTCACCGGTCTGGGGGTTGTGTCCTCGATCGGGAACAATGCCGAAGAGGTTCTCGCCTCGCTCAAAGCGGGCAAATCCGGCATCGTAGCAAGCGAACAAATGGTCGAGCACGGCTTTCGCAGCCAAATCGCCGGTTCGCTGAAAATCGATGTGGCCGATCACGTGGACAAGCGGACCCTGCGGTTCATGGGTCCGGGTGCTGCCTATGCCCATATCGCGATGAATCAGGCCATCGCGGACGCCGGGCTGACCGAAGATCAGGTGGTCAATCCGCGCACAGGTCTGGTGGCCGGTTCGGGTGGACCATCGACCAGCGCGATGTTGACCGCGCACCAAACCGTGCTGAAAACCGGCGCAACCAAACGGATCGGCCCGTTTGCAGTGCCAAAGTGCATGTGTTCCACGATTTCCGCGAACTTGGCGACCGCGTTCAAAATCAAAGGTATCAACTACTCGATCACCTCGGCCTGCTCGACCTCGCTGCACTGCATCGGCAATGCGGCTGAACAGATCATGCTGGGAAAGCAGGATGTGATGTTCGCAGGTGGAGGAGAAGAGTTGGACTGGACCCTGTCCTGCCTGTTCGACGCGATGGGTGCGATGTCGTCCAAGTACAACGACACACCTGATAAAGCCTCGCGCGCATTCGATCAGAACCGCGACGGATTTGTGATTTCCGGCGGAGGCGGCATCGTGGTTCTGGAAGACCTCGAGCATGCGCTGGCGCGCGGTGCGAAAATCTATGCCGAAGTAACCGGCTATGCCGCGACATCTGATGGGCACGACATGGTGGCACCATCCGGCGAAGGCGGCGAGCGCGCGATGCGTCTGGCGCTGTCGACCGTGCCCGAAGGCCGCAAGGTCGGCTACATCAATGCCCACGGCACCTCGACCCCAGTGGGCGACGTCGGAGAAGTCGAAGCCGTACGCCGTATCTTTGGTGAAGGCAGTGTGCCTCCGATTTCATCGACAAAATCGATGACCGGTCACGCGCAAGGCGCAGCGGGCGCGCTTGAGGCGATCTTCTGCCTGCTCATGCTGGAACATGATTTCATTACTCCGTCGATCAATGTCGACACACTTGCCGACGGCATCCTGCCCGGTGAAATTGCAACTCAAGTGGTTGAAAACGCAGGCTTGGACAGCGTGATGACCAATAGCTTCGGCTTTGGCGGCACCAACGGATCCATGGTTCTGTCGAAGTATAACGGGTGAACAAGATGTCAGATATTCTCAAGGGTAAACGCGGCCTGATCATGGGCGTGGCAAATGATCGCTCGATTGCATGGGGCATCGCCAAAGCCATGCACGAGGCGGGCGCTGAGCTGGCTTTCACCTATCAGGGAGAGGCGTTTGGCAAACGTCTGGAACCGCTGGCCCAGAGCTTGGGCAGCGACTTCATGGTCGATGCGGATGTCACCGATGACGAATCCCTGGATCGCGCGTTTGGTGAGTTGGGAGAGCGCTGGCCGACCATCGATTTTGTCGTCCACGCCATCGCTTATTCGGACAAAAATGAACTGACGGGCCGTTTCCTGAACACCACCCGCGCGAATTTCAAGCATTCGATGGATGTGTCGGCCTATTCGTTTATCGAGGTCGCGCGCCGCGCCTATCCGCTGATGAAAGACAATGGCGGCACGCTTCTGACCCTGACCTATCAGGGCTCGAACAAGGTGGTGCCGAACTACAACGTCATGGGCGTGGCCAAAGCGGCGCTGGAATCGGCGACGCGCTATCTGGCAAACGATCTGGGCCCCGACGGCATCCGCGTCAACGCCATCTCACCCGGCCCTATGAAAACACTGGCCGGCGCCGCCATCGGTGGCGCGCGCAAGACCTACAAGTTCTGCGACCAGAACGCGCCGATGCGTTCGAATGCCACGCTTGAAGCTGTTGGCGGCACCGCCGTTTATCTGGCGTCCGATGCGGGAAGCTACACCTCGGGTGAGATCATCCGCGTCGATGGTGGATATCACATTCTGGGCATGCCTCAGCCCGAGGCCATGTGACCATATCTTTCCCTGCGGGTGCCAAGATTTGACCATCTTTGCCCCGCAGGGATTACGATATGAGCAAACTTGAACAGATCCTTGCGAGCAACACGCGCTCGCCAGCTTTGAAACGCAAATCAGCAAGCGGACGTGCGCGTCTGTTGCTGCTGATCCTCACATCGCTGCTGATTGCCTTTGTGTTTCTGACCCAACCGCCCGTACGCGATGCGGTTGAGCCTCTGTTGTCACATATCCCCGGCCTTTGATCCAATCAGCGTCAGTTGATCGAAACGATTTCGATATCGAAGACCAGATCTTGCCCCGCTAGTGGATGATTTGCATCCAAGGTCACTGTCGCCTCATCTACCTCGACAACAGTCACTGGCAATGCCTGACCGTCAGGTGTTTGCATCTGCAATTGCGTACCAGGTTCCAGCGGAATGTCATCCGGGATGCCTTCACGCGGGATCTGCTGCCGCATGCCCGGATTGATTGGGCCATAGGCGTCAACGCAATCGATCTCGACACGCTTTTTCTCACCAATCTCCATGCCCGGCAGGGCTGCATCCAGGCCGGGTATGATCTGGCCGGAACCAACCGCAAACTCCAACGGATCGCGCCCCTCGGAACTGTCGAAGACTTTGCCGTCCAGCAGGGTTCCGGTGTAGTGGATGCGAACCGTGTCGCCTTGTTTGATTGCGGTCATGATGGCCTCCGGCCTGAAAAGAAATGAGCGGCGCAGCCTAGAGGCTGACACAGCATTGTAAACCCTGCCCTCTTTAACCCCGGATCCGGTTGTGTTTACCTGCGCCCGATCAGGGGAGGATCGGATGGCTATCACCACTTGTGTATTCGACGCGTATGGCACTCTGTTTGACGTGGCCGCCGCCGCCCGGCAGGCCGCAGCGGAACCGGGTTTCGAGGCGCTGGCAGATAAATGGCCTGAGTTGGCCAATCACTGGCGTCTGAAGCAACTGCAATACACTTGGCTGCGTGCCGTCGCTGATGCGCATTGTGACTTTTGGGACGTCACGCAAGATGGGCTGGATTGGGCGTTGGAAGAGGTTGGCCTGCAAGGGGATAACCCCCTTCGGCAGCGCCTGCTGGATTTGTATTGGGAGTTGCAGGCCTATCCCGAGGTCCCCGAGATGCTGAAGGCGCTGAAAGCCGGTGGGCTGCAGACCGCCATCCTGTCCAACGGTTCGCCCCCGATGCTGAACGGAGCGGTACAGTCTGCCGGGATCGGTGATGTGCTGGATGATGTTCTGTCGGTCGAAAGCGTGGGGGTCTTCAAACCCCATGCCAGCGTATACGATCTGGTGCAGAACCGCTTCGGCTGCGCGCGCGATGAAGTGCTGTTCGTCAGCTCAAACGGGTGGGATGCAGCTGGGGCCAGCGGTTACGGATTTGTCACAGCGTGGGTCAACCGCGCTGGCGAACCAATGGACCGTCTGCCGTGGAAACCTGCACATGTGCTGCCAGACCTGACGACGATCCCACAATTGGCAGGGCTTTGATGGCATATTTCACCACCTCGGACGGCAAACGCCTGTACTATGAAGATACCGGCACGGGCCATCTTCTGCTTTGCTTGGCTGGCTTGACGCGCAACTGCCGCGACTTTTCATTTCTTGCGCCACATATGAGTGATCTTCGTATGATTGCGATGGATTATCGCGGGCGCGGCAAGTCCGATTTTGATGCGAACTACATGAATTACAACATCCTGCGCGAGGGGCTGGATGCGATTGAACTGCTGGATCATCTGGGCTTGGAAAAGGTGACCCTGTTGGGCACGTCACGCGGAGGGCTGGTCGCGATGGCCTTGGCCGCCAGCCATCCTGACCGTCTGGCAGGTGTGATATTAAATGACGTTGGTCCGGTAATCGAACCCGCCGGCATTGCCAAGATCATGGACTATGTCGGCAATTCCCCAAGTTCACAATCCTATGATGAGGCTGCGCAGGTCCTGCACGCGATGATGGCACCTCAGTTCCCGGGCATCGCTCAGGACGTCTGGAAACAGCAGGTAGAACATCAATACATTCAAACCGATACCGGGCTACAGCTGCGTTATGACCCCGCATTGCGACAAGCGCTGATCGAGCAGGCCGCCATCACCCCGGCACCGGACCTGTGGCCTTTGTTCGACGCCCTGAGCACGATCCACACCGGCGTGATCCGCGGTGCAAATTCCGACTTGTTGAGCAAAGCCACGGTGCAGAAGATGCACGCACACCACCCCGAATTGATCTCGACCGAAGTGCCGGACCGAGGACATGTCCCGTTCCTGAACGAGCCTCAATCCCTAGACCTGATCCGCAAGATACTGGACGCCAAATGAGCAACATAGACATGATCGAAGCCGCCGCCGAGCGGCTGAAAGGTCACGTGCGCGAGACGCCGCTTCTGTCATCGCCTTTCCTGGATGAAATCGCGGGTCGCCGCGTGCTGATCAAACCCGAATGCCTGCAACACACCGGCAGTTTCAAATTTCGCGGCGCGTGGTCAGCTATTTCGGCATTGGATGAAGCGGCGCGCAACCGGGGCGTCATCGCCTATTCCTCGGGCAATCACGCACAGGGTGTTGCCTATGCAGCGGCTCAACATGGAGTCTCGTCCGTCATCGTCATGCCCTCGGATGCGCCGAAGCTGAAGATTGAAAACACCCGCGCGCTGGGTGGTGAGGTCGTCCTTTATAACCGCGCCAGCGAAAGCCGCGAAGACATCGGCGAGGCATTGGCTGCCGGGCGCGGTTTGACCTTGATCCGGCCTTATGACGAACCGCAAGTGATCGCTGGCCAGGGAACAACGGGACTGGAGCTGGCGCGTCAGGCACGGGCGCTGGGCGTGACCGAAGGTGACGTGCTGATCTGCTGTGGCGGCGGCGGGCTGACATCTGGTATAGCGCTGGCATTAGAGCGTCACGCGCCCGGTCTGCGCCCTCGTCCATGCGAGCCTGAAGGGTTCGAAGACGTGAAACGCTCGCTGGCAAGCGGGACGATCCAAAGCAACGACGCTACTTCGGGAAATATCTGCGACGCAATCCTGACGCCACAGCCGGGGCAGATTACCTTTCCCATCCTACAGCGGCTTTGCGGCCCTGGTCTGTCGGTATCTGAACAGGAATCACTACGCGCCATGGCCCTTGCGTTTCTGCGTCTGAAGATCGTGCTGGAACCGGGCGGAGCTGTTTCGCTGGCCTCTGCCCTGTTTCGCAAGGATCAGATTGATGGGGATGCGGTGATCGTAGTCGCCTCGGGCGGCAACGTGGATCCGCAGATCTTTGAACGGGCGTTGGAATTCCTTACCTGACAATCGCTTACAGCCGGTGCAAAATCCGGTCGTAGTCGTTTTAACCGACACCCTGAGCAGACGGGGACGCTAAACATGCATATCGCTGACCTCAAAGATATTCGGATACACTACCGAATTGATGGCGACGCCGCTGGCGCCCCCATCGTGTTTGCTAATTCACTGGGCACGGATATGCGGCTGTGGGACCCGATATTGCCGCTACTGCCCAAAGGCCTGCGCATCATTAGGTACGACAAACGCGGGCACGGATTGTCAACAGCACCCTCAGCGCCCTATTCCATGGGAAATCTGGTGCGCGACGCCGAGCAATTGCTGGATTATCTAGAGGTCAAGGATTGCGTATTCGTGGGTCTGTCCGTCGGTGGCATGATTGCGCAGGGTCTGGCGGTCAAGCGTATGGATCAGATCCGCGCGCTGGTGCTGTCGAATACGGCCGCCAAGATCGGCACTCCCAAGATGTGGCAGCAGCGTATGGATGCTGTCCGTAAAGGTGGGATCGAGGCACTGGCGGATGCCACCATGGATCGGTGGTTCTCGAAATCATTCCGGGCCAGCGCCGAGATGACGCTTTGGCGCAACATGATGGTCCGACAACCGGTCGATGGCTATCTGGGCTGCTGCGCTGCAATCTCTGGCACCGATTTCTATACGCCAACCAGCGGATTGCGCCTGCCGACCTTGGGGATTGCGGGCAGCGAAGACGGCTCAACCCCGCCCGATCTGGTGCGCGAAACGGTCGATCTGATCCCTGGTTCACGCTTTGCGCTGATCCGAAAGGCAGGCCACCTGCCCTGCGTCGAGCGCCCTCAGGACTTTGCCCAATTGATTGGTGATTTTCTGACCGAGATCGGACATATTTGAAGGAGGGATTGTTGGCAGATTTCTTGCTTGTACATGGCTCTTGGCACGGTGCCTGGTGCTGGCGCGATCTGATCCCGGAACTGACCACTTTCGGACATACCGCCCGCGCCATCGATATGCCAAGCCACGGCTCGGACCCGACGCCTATCCGCGATGTCACCCTTGGAACGTGCAGAGATGCCGTGCTGAAGGCTTCGACACCAAAGACCATCATCTTAGGGCACTCGTGGGGTGGATATCCCGTAAGTGCGGCTGCCGAGACCGACCCGAACGCCATGCGAGGTGTGATTTATCTAAGTGCCTATGTTCCGAAATCCGGGCTATCTATGGTCGAAATGCGCAAACGAGCCCCACGCCAACTGATCGGAAATGCCGTCGAAGTATCCGGCGACGGGTTGTCGTATTCGGTGGTACCGGATCAGGTGCACGACCTGCTTTATCACGACTGCGCGCGCGAGGTGGTTGCCTATGCATTCGCGCGCCTGTGCCCCCAGGCGATTGCACCGCAGACTACCCCCCTAGACGTCGGCGATAACTTCGCGCGCGTTCCAAAAGGGTACATCAGAACTACCGATGACCGAATCGTTCCGACCGAATATCAGGCCGAGATGGCGGGCTGCGCGGACCCTGATATGCACCTTACGATAGACAGCTCTCACTCGCCGTTTTTTTCGCATCCTGAGCATCTTGCCGGGTTGATGCACCAGATCTCGCAACGAATGTAGCCAGCCACCGTCGATGTCCCGACCCCGATACGCCGTGCGCCGATCTGTTTGGTTGTCGCACACTGAACCGATGACCCACACAATGCTTATCAATAGGTGGATTCTTTTGCGTCTACCCCACTTTGGCAGAACAACGACACATCCGTGACGGTTTCCACCTTGCAGGTCCCGCCGGGACGGGTAACCGTGATCCCGTTAGGGAGCGGGAAAACACATGCAAACCATCAAAGCAGCCGTATGCCGAGCCTTCGGCGAACCTCTGGTCATCGAAGACATCCTGATTGCACCGCCCGGCATGGGCGAGGTCGAGGTCACGCTGGATGCGGTCGCGATTTGTCATTCGGACATTTCCTTTGCAAGCGGCGCGTGGGGCGGCCACTTGCCCGCGGTTTATGGGCACGAGGCGGCAGGCTTCGTTTCTGCCGTTGGCGAGGGCGCAGGGGATTTCAAACTTGGTGATCCCGTCGTGGTCACGTTGATCCGCGCCTGCGGAAGTTGTCCGTCCTGTGCCGGTGGCAAGCCCACCATTTGTGAGACACCGTATGACACGGTCAAAGGCCCGCTGCAGACTGCCGAAGGTGATGCGCTGGAACAGGCCATGGCATGCGGGGCCTTTGCCGAAAAGGTAGTTGTCAGCCACCGACAAATCGTCCGCATTCCCGAAACGCTGCCCAAGGACCTTGCCAGCCTGCTGTCCTGCGGGGTTATCACCGGTGTTGGTGCAGCAGTCAACGCCGCCCAGCTTCGCCCCGGGCAGGACGTGGTTGTCATCGGCGCCGGGGGCGTCGGCTTGAACGCAATCCAAGGCGCACGTATTGCCGGAGCTCGCCGTATCGTTGCGGTCGATATGACACAGGATAAGCTGGATATCGCAATGGAGTTCGGCGCGACCCATGGTGTTTTGGCCAGCCAGAAAGAGCCGTGGAAAGCCGCCTACAAGGCGCTGGGCGGACGTGGCGCAGACGCCGTCTTGATTACTGTTGGTGCAATCCCCGCCTATGATCAGGCCCCGCGTTATCTTGGTCGGGGCGGTAAGGCGATCATGATCGGGATGCCCCATTCTGGTGACATGTCCAGCTACGAACCCGTCGTGCTGGCCGCGCTTGGCCAGGGCATGGTGGGCTCAAAAATGGGCGATGTAGTGATCCAGCGAGACATCCCGTGGATGATCGATCTGTATGAACAGGGGCGGCTGAAACTGGACGAGTTGATCTCGGGTCGCTGGACCCTGTCACAGATCAATGAGGCCATCGAAGACACCAAGTCCGGTGCGGCCAAACGCAATGTAATCTTGTTTGATCGCGACTGAACCCCGCAAAAGGAACACCCGATGAAACTGCAAGATCTCGATGTCATTGTCACCGCGCCTCCGGCACCGGGTTGGGGTGGGCGCTATTGGATTTTGGTCAAGGTCACCACGGATACGGGCGTGATCGGTTGGGGGGAATGCTACGCGTCCTCGGTTGGTCCCGAAGCCATGACCCATGTCATTCGCGATGTATTCGAACGGCACATGCAGGGCCAAAACCCCGAGAATATCGAGTTGATGTTCCGCCGCGCCTATTCCAGCGGCTTCACTCAGCGACCAGACCTGACCGTCATGGGTGCGTTCTCGGGGCTCGAAATCGCCTGCTGGGACATTTTGGGCAAGGATCGTGATCGTCCGGTCTATGCGCTGCTGGGTGGGCGGATGAACGACCGTATCCGGGCGTACACCTATCTCTACCCACTTCCTCAGCATAACCTGACGGACTTCTGGACTTCACCTGAGCAGGCCGGAGAAAGTGCTGCTGAAATGGTCCGGCGCGGCTATACCGCCGTCAAGTTTGATCCCGCCGGGCCTTATACAATCCGCGGCGGGCACATGCCCGCGATGTCCGATATCTCAATGTCGATAGCGTTTTGCAAAGCGATCCGTGAGGCAGTTGGAGCGAAGGCCGATCTGCTGTTCGGTACTCATGGCCAGTTCAACACAGCCGGAGCTATACGTCTGGGCCAAGCGCTGGAACCCTTTTCGCCGCTGTGGTTCGAAGAACCCACACCCCCCGACATGATCGAGGATATGGCCCGTGTGGCGCGCACTGTCCGTATCCCTGTCGCGACCGGTGAACGGATGACAACCAAAGCGGAATTTGGCACGGTCCTGCGCGCCGGGGCCGCCGAAATCCTGCAGCCTGCGTTGGGACGCGCTGGCGGTATATGGGAGATGAAGAAAGTCGCCGCAATGGCCGAGGTTTTCAACGCCCAGATGGCACCCCATCTGTATGCGGGACCGATCGAGTGGGCGGCGAATATTCATCTGGCGGCGTCGATCCCGAACCTGCTGCTGCTTGAAAGCATCGAGACCCCATTCCACGATCAACTGATAAAGGGAAGTATCCGCGTCGAGGAGGGGTTCGTCACTCCTCCGACCGAGCCCGGCCTTGGTATCGAGGTCGATGAAGGCCTTGCCCGAGCCCATCCCTACAAAGGTGACGGGCTGCACCTACAGATGCAGGAAACCCCATGTGACTATGCAAATGGGAATGCGTTTCAAGGCGGTGCACCCGCAACCGAAGGGTAACAATCGACAGGCGAGCAAGCCGATCAGTTCGAGACATACCCCGCGATGACCTGCAACAGTTTAAAGGCTGTGGCTGCATCGTTCTCGACGACCGCCAGAAATTCCTCTTCACCGATCCGTAGGCAGGACAGTTCCGTTTCAGCCACCATGCTCAACGCCCGAGGCTCTTTTCGGATCAACCCCAGCTCTCCCACCAACGCGCCCGCACCAACCGTTGTGATCAGTTGATCGGCCTCGCCCGAACGCGGCAGGTACAATCCTGCCTCGCCCTCAAGGATGACATAGGCGCCATCGGTTGGCTGATCATCCTTCAGAAACACCACCTGGCCAGGTTTCGCTTCGAACCAGCGCGCACCAAAGGCCAGCAGTCGAAGCTGGCGACGGTCGAGCCCAGAGAACAACGGGGTCTGCTCAAGCGCACGCAATTTGCGTACCAGATCGGCAGACGCCGCACCGTCGCCGTCGACGTCGGTTGGGCCTTCACCCGTCACGACCCGGCCCTGACGAATTTCAACATACATGTCGAAAACATCTGGATTTTCGAACGCATCATTTAGATAGATTACAGTAGTTTCGGGCAGCAATTCACGCAGATTTTTATAAACTGCGACCTGTGTCTCCATATCATAGCTGGCAAGCGCGGTTTCCAGGATCAGAATATCCGGCTTTTTGATCGCAGCGCGGGTAAAGGCCAGCGGTTCGGCAAATACCGCAGGCAAGTTCTGGCCGCCAATCGAGACCGGAACATCATAGATCAGTTCCACCACCATCGGTCGCGCCCCGTTCTCGGCCAGAACATCGACGATCAGTTTGCGCGCCTCGTCGGTCCGCGCACCGCCGATCTGGCTGACCTTGCCAAACAGTGCGTTTTCCATGACCGTCAAACCGGGTGCAAAGGCATCTTCATCCAACGGGACGAATACATCGTGCAACGGTTCCAGCAATTTGGCCGAGTGGCTGTGGCGAAGCTCAAGAATGCGGTTCTTCAGCTCATCCGAAAACGCCGGGCCAATCTGCTCGGCCGAGATCACAAATGGCACCGAAAGCAAGCTAGCCAATTGTTCGTCATCCAACCCGTTTGCGCCTTCTTTGCGGGTTTGCTCGACCAATTCAACCGCGGCCTCGTAGGTCTGGGCCTCAAGCCCCAGCTTGCGAAACAAAGGATGATCTGTTCCATCAAGCCCAAATATCTGGCGCAGCATCTCAATTACGTCGCGTGTCAGGCTGATCAGGGTTTCATCCAACCCCAACTCGCGCAACTGGCCCAGAAACACGGTCTGCTGTGCCAGCAATTGCCGTGTCACTGGAACACAAGGGGTGGCAAACAACAGGTTCTCAGCAACGGGTAGCGCAGGGTTATACGCGCAGCGATCGAAAATCAGCGCCTGCTGATCAAGCCCGGCCTCGCGCACCGCCTTCTGAACCCGAGGGCGCAATTCGACCAGTTTTGCTGCCAGTTCCGGGCGTTCATTCGCATCAAACACCTGCTCGGCACCGCGCTGAAACAACGCAGCGCCCGAGCCCATGCCATCGATCAGTTTCAGCCACCAATCGCGCAGCCGCGCCGTATCGTCAAAACCCGCCATTCCGGGGTCAAGCCATTCGGCGTTGAATGGATCAGCACTATTGCCTGCCCTCAGCGTCTCGGGGAAATGCGGATCCTCGGTGGACTTGGACAATGGATGTGACCGCATCGGCATCATCACATTTTCACCCAACGTGCCCTGAAACATTATGGGGCGCGAGGTTGCTAGACCTATTCGTTGGGCAACAACGCTTTGATGCAGGCCAGCCATATTGATGCCGCCGATTTCAATACGGCCAGAGGTTGGCAGTATCTCGCGGGTCAGCAACTCGGTCAGCGCATGGCGATCTTCCTCGCTAGTGGCCGAAATGCCGACCGTTTTACCTGCTGGGAACGTCAGGTCCAGATCATCCAAAACTTGATTGCCGTCGATATCACGAACCGAGACCTGATTCAGTACGATATCGCCATTCAGATGCGGACGATCCGCTGGCTCTCCGTCAAACAGGGCTTCATCAATCATTCCATCCGGTGCGAAACGATCAATCACAACATCCCATCGCAGCGACATGTCCTGCGTTTGATTATAATAGGTCAGCAGTTCTTTCCAGGGTGAGCTCAAGTCTTTGTAAGCCGCCAGCGCAGCCACCAGAGCACCCAGCGAAACAGACCCCTGCAACACCAGCAGGCCACCGACAAGGTAGAACATGAATGGCGTCAGCTGCGATATGAAGTTGTTGATGAACTTCATAAAGAACTTCTTCTGATAGATCTCAAAGCGGATGGCGAACAGCCGCCCCAGCTGATCCGAGATCATCGCCCGCCGATATCGCCAACCGCCATTGGCGCGCAGGGTCGAAGCACCGGCAGCGTTCTCGCCGATCTGGGCAGCCAAAACGCGGACCTCTTGAATGCGCTTCTTGTTCAGAAGATTGATCTGGCGTTGCAATCGCGGGATCAGCCAGGCCTGCAGCGGGATCAACGCCACCGCGGCCAGTCCGAACCAAACGCTTTGGAGGAACAGAAAGGACAGGATCGTGATCATTTGTCCGGCCTGCAGCACGGGCTGACTGATCGCATCCCCCATCAGCCCACCCATCGGTTCGCTTTCAGCGGTTATCATCGAGACCATTTCGCCCTGACTGACCCGCTCAAAATATGGTTGTGGGAAGCGAAGCGCGCGGTTGATCAACTGATAGCGAAAGCGACGCAGCATACGCTCGCTCAGAACACCCTTCATGGTGTTGATACGCATCTTCATCAGCCCGTGCGCCAGCACCGCAGCCAGAAAGGCAAAGCACAGGATCATCAGAAAAGTGGTCTGCGTCAGGCTATAACCCCAGACATCGACAATCTGACTTGTCGCGCCGATTGCGTCATTGATGATGCGCTTGGGCAGCTCCAACGTCAGGTAAAGCAAAGGAAACAAGGTCGACGTCACGGCCAGCAAAATCAACTGGTCGCGCTTCGAGTATTTCCAGATGAACTGAAAGATCGATCGTTCTATTGAACCCGCCCCTACTAACGATCCGCCGCTCAAATCACTGATTTTGGCGTGAATACAACGGGCCGAATTTACCGCAATCGTATCCTCGGAAGCAAATGAATTTCCGATTTGCGCCTAATTTGCGTTGTGTGAACAAGTTCATTTGCGCGTTTCGCGTTTACCCCCTAATCTCCTGATTCAGGACGATATCGGGAGGATTCATTTGCCTGCCAGCTTTGGCGCTGTGTTTCTGTTGCTGTGCCTGCTTCAGATCAAACACATGTTCGCCGACTATTATTTACAGACGCCCAAGATGCTTTCCGGGCGAGGCACGTATTTCCACATGGGGCGCGCGCAACATGCTGCTGTGCATGTTGTGGGTTCGGTCGTGATTTTCGCGCTCTTTCGCGCCCCGATTGAATTCATACTGATCATCGCTGCGTTGGAATGGATCGTGCATTTCCACATCGACTTTGCCAAAGCCAACTATTCTGACCGCAAACAGTTGCAACCCAATCAGGCCGCTTTTTGGCGTGCCGCTGGTCTGGATCAGTTGTTTCACAACCTTACTTATATTGGCATGGCCTGGGCTTGGGTGGCTTTCGCGGCTTAAGCTTCAGGGTACCACCGGTCGGTTCCGCTTGATCGTCCGCAGCACGACATTCGTTTGCGCGCTGGCGACGGCGGGCAATCGAAACAAGAAATCTTCCAGAAACGTGTTGTAAGCAGACAGATTCCTGCACAAGACACGCAGATGATAATCGGCCTGACCAGTCGTGGCGTAGCATTCCTGCACTTCGGGGCTGATCTCGACGGCCCGGATGAAGTCGACAATCTTGTCCGGGTCATGCCGGGTCAGGTGAACATGCACGATTGCTTCGAACGTCAACCCCATCTCGGCAGGGTTCACCAAAGCGCCGTACCGTTCGATCACCCCAGCCTCTTCCAGCGCGCGCACCCTGCGCCACAGGGCTGAGGCTGACATGCCGACAGCATCTGCCAATTCGGCGTTTGAAACCCGGCTGTCATTTTGAAGCAGCGTCAGAATGCGGCGGTCCCGATCATCAAGTATGGCCATCTTAGGAAGATTAATCCGTAATTTTAACTAAATCTGGTGAATTCTATCATAATTTGTAGAACTCGCACAAACTCTGAAACAGAAATTCACCTGCGGGGGGTTAAAATAACCGAACACCAAAGACAAAAACCCATGGACGCGTAGCAATGAGCCACCACGAACCCTCCCCCCGCACCTATCGGCTTGAAGACCGCTATACCCTGACGCAGGGCCGGGTTTTTCTAACAGGCACGCAAGCCTTGGCGCGGATTATGATGGACCAGGCCCGACGCGATCGTCAGGCCGGGCTGAACACGGCGGGGTTTGTCTCGGGCTATCGCGGATCGCCACTGGGCGGGCTGGATCTTGAGCTATGGCGCGCAAAGGACCGGCTGAAGACGGATCGCATCACGTTCATGCCCGCCGTAAACGAAGACCTCGGCGCAACGGCGGTTCTGGGTGCGCAACAGGCCATTTTGGACCCGCATTGCGAGGTCGAGGGCATCTTTTCGATGTGGTACGGTAAAGGCCCCGGTGTCGACCGATCAGGCGATGCATTGAAACATGGGAATGCATATGGGTCTGCGCCAAAAGGTGGCGTGCTGGTCGTGGCAGGCGATGATCATGGTTGCGTCAGTTCTTCGATGCCCCATCAGTCGGATGTGGCCTTCATGTCGTGGTTCATGCCGACATTGAACCCAGCCTCGGTCGAGGAATATTTGGAATTCGGCGAGTACGGGTTCGCTCTGTCCCGATTCTCAGGCACCTGGGTCGGGTTCAAGGCGGTCTCGGAAACGGTCGAAAGCGCACGGTCCGTCGATCTGCCCCCGGATCGCAGCTTTTCCCTGCCGCAGATCGACTTGCCCGAACGCGGCTTGCACGTACGCACCGCCGATTTGCCCTCGCCCGAGATCGAGACCCGCATCCAACACAAGTTGCGCGCCGTTCGGGCCTTTGCCGAAGAAAACCCCATCGACCGGCGTATTTATGACATCGACAACGCGAAGTTCGGCTTCGTGACCACCGGCAAGGGGCACCTCGATCTGATGGAGGCGCTGCGTTTGCTGGACCTTGATGAAGCCGCTTGCCGCCGCTTGGGGATCGACATCTACAAGGTTGGCATGGTCTGGCCGCTGGCCCGTCGCAACGCGTTGCGCTTTGTGAAAGGCAAGGCCGAGGTTCTGGTCGTCGAGGAAAAGCGCGGCATCATCGAAAGCCAGTTCAAAGAATATTTCTATGACTGGCCCGGAGACAAACCCCATAAGATGGTAGGTAAATATGACAGCCATGGCGAACCGCTGATCCCATGGACCGGGGAACTCAGCCCTTTGATGCTGGCCCCTATTGTTGCCGCCCGACTTAACACGTTCTTCCCTGAAGAAAACCTGCCTGCCAAAGCGCGTGCACTGACTGAGACAGAACCGCCCGTGATCAACGTCCCGGGCGCAACACGGACACCCTATTTCTGCTCGGGCTGTCCGCACAATACATCAACCAAAGTTCCAGAAGGCTCTACCGCTGCCAGCGGCATTGGTTGCCACGTAATGGCATCTTGGATGGATCGCGAGACGGTCGGGTATGCACAGATGGGAGGCGAAGGCGTACCCCATGTGGTGGCCTCACAATTCAATGGCGGAAAGCATATCTTCCAGAACCTTGGCGAAGGGACGTGGTACCATTCTGGATCACTCGCGATCCGTCAGGCGGTCGCGGCAGGGACAAATATCACCTATAAAATCCTCTACAATGATGCGGTCGCAATGACCGGAGGGCAACCAGTGGATGGACCTGTCAGCGTTGCAGGCATCGCCCAAACCTGCCGGGCTGAAGGCGTTGCGCGGATCGCACTGGTCTCGGACAACATTGCCAAGTTTCACCGATCCGATTTCCCGGCTGGCACTACGTTCCACGACCGGGCAAAGATGGACAGCCTGCAACGCGAATTGCGCGACATTCCCGGTGTTACGGTCCTGATCTACGAACAGACCTGCGCCACCGAGAAACGCCGCCGCCGCAAGCGCGGTACGATGGAGGACCCCTCGACCTTCGTCTGGATCAATGATCTTGTCTGCGAAGGCTGCGGCGATTGTTCGGTCGCATCGAATTGCCTGAGCGTTGAGCCGCGAGAAACCCAGCTGGGGCGCAAGCGCAAGATCAACTTAAGTTCGTGCAACAAGGATTTTTCGTGCCTGAATGGATTCTGCCCAAGTTTCGTGACCGTTGCAGGCGCAACCCGGCGAAAGCGGGCCATAGATCTGGACCTCGACGCGCTTGAGGCAGACCTGCCAGACCCAAAGCTTCCGTCTTTGGACACACCGTTTGATCTGCTTGTGACAGGCGTGGGTGGCACTGGGGTCGTCACGGTTGGGGCCCTGATCACTATGGCCGCGCACCTGGAAGGCAAAGGTGCCTCGGTCCTGGATTTCACCGGATTTGCGCAGAAATTCGGCACGGTACTCAGTTACATCCGCCTTGGCGCAGCTCCGGATGCGCTTAACCAAGTACGCATAGATCAAGGCGCTGCGGACGCAGTGATTGGCTGTGATGTGGTGGTGAGTTCGGCCCCCAAAGCCTCAGCTCATTATGCCCGCGGGACACGCGTTGTGCTGAACAGGGCTGAGATGCCTACCGGCGATCTTGTCCTGCGCCGCGATGCCCAATTGCGGGTCGATAAGCGGGAACAGGCGATTGCAGATGTGGTTGGGGTGGACAATCTCGCCAGCCTTGACGCAAATGCAATAGCAGAGGCGCTACTGGGGGATGCCGTCTTCGCCAACGTCATTTTGCTGGGTTATGCATGGCAAAACGAGCTGGTTCCGGTATCGCATCTTGCATTGGCTCAGGCCATCTTACTGAACGGTGTAGCCGTCGAAAAAAACCGGCTGGCCTTTGCTCTTGGGCGTTGTCTGGCGGCTGACCCCGACCGCATTCACGGGCTGGCACTACCCGAAGAGGCAAACGGCACCTTGGATCAGGTGATTGCGCGTCGGGTGGCGTTTTTGACAGATTATCAGGATGCCGCATATGCGGATCGCTATGCGCAACAGCTTGAAGCGATCCGCGCGTCGAACCCGAAAATATCCGACGATATTCTAGAATCCGTAGCCCGCAACTTGTTCCGTTTCATGGCCTATAAGGACGAGTTCGAAGTAGCCAGGCTGCAAACGACCCAAAACTTCGACAACGAACTGAAGCAACAGTTCGAGGGAGATTTCAAAACCAGTTACCATTTCGCCCCGCCAATGCTGAGCTGGCGCAAGGACGAACGGGGCCGCCCCCTCAAGTTTGCACTGGGTCCATGGATGCGCCCGGTTCTGCGGGGACTGTCCCGTCTACGTGGTTTGCGTGGCTCGGTCCTGAACCCCTTCGGCTATCACTCCGAAGCGCGACTGCATCGAGATATCCTAATCTGGTACCAATCGCTGTTGGACATGTATCTGACAAACCCCTCCGCCCATTCCGAGACCGAGTGGCTGGACGTGCTGTCAGCTGCGGACCTGATACGCGGTTTCGGTCCAGTACGGGAAGAAAGCTATGAGAACGCGCGCGCGATGGCGCGTTAACCAAGCACCGAGAAACTGCTATCGGTATTGACCGGTCGCTTGCGGGAATAGAAACCGGTGTCGATTGTGCGCCCGATGTAAGGCAGTTCAAACTGCATCGGCTTGTCGTCATGATCCGCACCGCCTTCGACGTAGTCGATCAGCGTAGCCATCATTTTGCCCGCAATCGGCGCGTTCTTGTATTGGTTACCGCTGGTGCCGCAGGCCATGTAAAACCCCGGCAGGCTGGACTTGTCATAGATCGGAATCCAGTCAGTCGAGGCATCATACAAATCCACCACCCCACGGGTTCTGGAGGGTATCCCCAAGCTAGGGACCCGTTGGGCATAACGCATGGCCTGCGTGGTCCATTGATCCGTAAAATCGTGGTTATAGCTTACATCATTTTCGCACCATTGATGCGGATCACAAGCCGGATCCTCGGAACCGATCAGAATATGATTGCCATGTTCTGGACGGCAATACAGCGCGATATCACTATCCGAGACAATTGTTCCTTGCGTTTCGAAATCAAATCCTTCGGGCGCGGGTACATGCACCACCTCCTGCCGCAGCGGGCGGGTTTGAATGGTCATGTCACCCAGAACCCCGGCCATTTCGTTGACAAACGCTGACCCGGGACCGGCAACATTCACCACCACTTTGGCGTGGATTTCTTCACCAGAGGCAAGTCTGACACCTGCGACGCGCCCCTGCTGCGACAGGATTTCGCGTACGTCTGCGCCTGTTCGCACTTCGGCACCATGCAGCTTGGCGGCATCCATCAGGTTTTGCGCCGACAAGGCCGGATCGGTCACATAACCTGCTTTCGGCCAGAATACTGCGCCCTGAATCCGATCTCCGTTCGGTTGGCCGAACTCCGGATCATCCATGCGCCGCGCCGGGGCAAAGCTGTCCAGAGAATAGATCGGCAGACGTTCGGTAATCCGCTCAGGCGTCCATTCTTCAAACGGACAATCCAGTTCGGCGCTGTACTTCTTATGTTTCTCAAGAAACCCATTGGCCTCGGTCTTGACGACCAAACACCCGGTCTCACGAAACTGCGCCAAATCGGCTGTGTCGGGCAAGCCCAGATAGTTCGCCCAATCACGCCAATAGTGATAGCCTTCCCAGGCGAACGCGGTTCCATCGAGGGTCGAATAATGCATCCGAATTATCGCGCAAGAGCCTGCGGTCGAGCCATGCCCAACCTGCGCATTGCGATCCAACGACAGAATTTTCCAACCGGCCTTGGACATCTCGAACGCGATGGCGGCTCCGATCACACCGGTGCCAATGATGATTGCGTCAGGTTGGTTCATGTCCTGCCCCTTCCCAGAAACGTTTCGCATACGCGCTGAATTCGGTGATTTCCTCGGGTCGCGGTTCGACCCCTGTAAAAACATAAAGGTAGTGTGGAACCATCGACAGCCTGATCGCCAATGGTTCGTTTAACTGCGCCAGATCATATCCGATCTGCATATAATATAGCACCCGCGCCCGCGTCTCTGCCTCGGTCTCATCATAGTTGAACCGGATGAACATCGCGCGCAGCGCGGCCAGGCGACGGGCATCGGACTGGTCCAGCATACGCCGCACCTTTCCCGATCTTCGTGCCCAATCCCGCACAGCAAAATCAAGCGCCGTATCAAATAGTTCGGTATTCACAACGCAGCGCTGAACATTGCACACCGCAGCCGTGATCGTTTCAGCAGGCAATTCGGATTGAGCGATCAAGGCCGCGGTATTTGTCGCCTGCCACCGCGCCAGCAGAGCATCCAGCAATTCCTGCCGCGACTTGAAATACCAGTAGAATGATGAGCGCGAGACCGCCATCCGCTCGGCAAGGTTCATGACTTTCACCTGCTCGACCCCGTCCGAAATCAGGACGTCCATGGCCACGTTCAGCCAATCATCGCGCGTGACCTTGACGTTACCAATCAGTGGCTCAGCTTCGGGATCGTCCCTGTGCAGGATGGGTTTGGTGTTCATTCAACTCTCCGGCGGTGCGCCGCCCTCTTCTGTACGGCGCGCTATGAAATCCTTCAACGCACCAAGGCGATCCGTATCTGATGCCGGTGCTTTGAAATTTGCCAGGATTTCCTTCCAAACACCGGTCGCGCGGTGGTTGGCGTCGATCGCACCACGCTCGGTCCAGGTGCCGAAATTGGCGTAGTCATGCAGGTGCGGTTCATAAAACGCGGTATTATAGCGCTCCATTGTCTGGCTCGTGGCGAAGAAATGTCCGCTGGGTTCAACCTCGCTCAGCGCTGAGTCAAAGCCGATCTCAGCCCCACAGGCCTGTGCCCCTGCACAAAGCTCGGCCACCATGTTCAACACTTCGGCATCGCAGATCATCTTCTCGAAAGATACGGTCAGGCCACCTTCGAGCCATCCGGCCGAATGAATGATCACCGTAGCCCCGGCCATCAGGCAGCCCCACAGGCCGAACTGGTTTTCATTGGCGGCCTGAACGTCGTTGATATTTGCCGCAGACCCCGCCGCAGACCGCCAGGGCAGGCCCAGATACCGGGCCAACTGGCCCGCTGCCAAAGACGCCTGAAAATGCGAGGGTGTCCCGAATGCAGGCGCCCCTGATTTCATGTCGACATTGCTGGTAAAGGTCCCATAGCACACCGGCGCACCGGGGTTGGTAAGCTGGGTCAGCGTCAAGGCCGCAAGCGCCTCGGCATGGGACAGCGTGATGGCCCCGGCCACCGTGATCGGAGCCATTGCGCCCATCAGGGTAAAGGGTGTGATGATCGACATCTGACCATGGCGCGCAAAGTCGATCAGCCCCTGAGCCATTGGAATATCCAGCGTCCGCGGGCTGTTGGTGTTGATAATCGTGTAACAATGGGCGTTAGCGCGGAACTCCTTGTCAGACAGACCTCGCGCCGTCGAGAGCATCTCGAAGCAGTCCATCACTTGCGGCGTGCCTCGCGAGAAGAAGAACGGGAACTTATCCGTCAGCTCCATCTGCGCTTGTGTGGTGAAATAGTGCCGCACATTGGTTGGCACGTCCTGCGGTTCGACCTGCGGTGAGATCATCTGGAAGACATCAAAGTGATGAGTGAGCTTTAGGAACTCCAGATAATCCTGCCCACTCGCTGGCCGCCGACCGCGTTCCAGATCGGTCGCGTTTGGAGCGCCAGCCCCGGGTTGGAACACCAAAGAGCCCAGCTCCAAAGTGAAATCCCGGTGCCGCGCGCCCGCCCGGCAGCCGATGGATTTCGGAGCTGAGGCCACCGCAGCCTCAACCATATCCCGCCCGATGAAGACCATTTCGCTGTCTTCATCCACGCGGGCGCCACCCTGCGCGTAGATTCGCCGCGCTTCGGGCAATAGAACTTTCACGCCCAACTCTTCCAGCGTGCGCAATGCGGTGTCGTGCATATCTGCAATCTGATCCGTCGGGAACACTTCCATCTGTGGAAACGGATTGCGCAACTGGCGATAATTCACCTCGCGACTAGATTGCGGGGCGGCATCGGTCCCGCGCCCGCGCCGTCGGCGTCTTTGGCCCAAGTCCGACATGGTCAACCTCGCATCGCTTTGCCAAGCGGGTCATAGGGCGACGGCGCAATCACGCGGGCCGGGCGTTCGACACCGACCACATGCACCGACAACTCGGTGCCTGGTTCAGCCTTGTCGCGGTCGACCAAAGCCATGGCCAGCGACTTGCCCGTGTAGTGGCCATAGCCACCCGAAGTCACAAATCCAACGCGCTCTTCCCCGGCCCAAATCGGTTCATACCCACTGGCATCTGCGTCCAGCGCATCAACCTCAAGCGTCACTTGAACTTGCGCCGGACCGTTGCCATCGCGTTCAGCCAGCGCAGCCTCTTTGCCAACGAAATCCTTGTTCCAGTCGATCCAGCGATCCATTCCGGTCATGCCTGGCGTGTAAAGCTGAGTGAATTCTGCAGACCAGATACCAAAGCTCTTCTCAAGCCGCGTCGACAGCATCGCGTTGAATCCGCATTCGCGGATACCGTCCCCGGCCCCAGCCTCAAGCAGCATCCGGCGCAGTTTGATGTGGTCGCCATAGCGGCAGTTTATCTCATACCCTTTTTCGCCCGTCACCGACATACGCGCCACACGGGCACGCACCAGACCGATATCAAAGTCGCCGCAGCCCATAAATTTCAGGCCTGAGATATCCTGTTCTGCCAGTTTCTCGACCACAGCCTGCGATTTCGGCCCAACCACGGCAAAACCGCAATATTCCTCGCCCAGATCGCGGATATTCACGGCGTCCATCATGTGATCATTGAACCAGCGCATATGCCATGCGCGCAGATAATAGCTACCCATGATCCACCAGGTCCCGTCGCCCCAGTTCAGCACGGTCAGATCACCCTTGAGGCGACCGTTTTCACCCAGCATTGGAGCCAGTTTGGCACGCCCCGGTGCAGGCAGTTTCGACGCCATGATCCTGTCCAGCCAAGCCTCGGCATTTGGCCCAGTGACCTCAAAGCGCGAAAAGCCCGAGATATCCAGTAGTCCCACGCCTTCGCGGATGGTTTTGCACTCCTCAGCCACGATGTCGTGCGCATTCGAGCGTTTCAGCGTCGGCGTCTCTTCAAAGCCTTCGGGCGCAAAGTAAAGCGGCACTTCCAGATCCCAACTGACGCCCCATTTGCACCCTGCCTCGGTCATTGCATCATGGGCTGGGGCCATCTTCAGCGGGCGACCTGCGGGCAGTTGCTCGTTCGGGTAAGTCATCACGAAACGACGGGAATAGAACTGACCGGTTGTTTCGCGGATGTAGCGTTTGTTCTGAGCGAAATCGCCATAGCGCGCCACGTCCATAGGCCATGCGTCGGCCTCAGGCTCGCCATGAATCATCCACTCGGCCAGCGTCTTACCGACGCCGCCACCCTGCAGGAATCCGGCCATCACCGCACAGGCTGACCAATAACCGCGCTTGCCTGGGACCGGACCGACCAGCGGGTTACCATCGGGTGAGAAGGTGAACGCGCCGTTCACCCATGTTTTGATGCCAACATTCTGGATCGACGGGTACCGTTCAAAGCCCAGCGTCAGCTCGTTCTCGATCCGGTCGAGCTGTTCCTGGAACAATTCTTCACCGTAGTTCCACGGCGCACCGTCCATAGCCCAGTGCTCGTGATCGACCTCGTAGATGCCCACCAGAACGCCCTTCTGGTCCTGTCGCATATAGGTGAAGCCTTCAAGATCAACCGTCATCGGCATCTCGAAATCCGCCTCGGCCACCTCAGGCACCGTATCGGTGATCAGATAGTGGTGTTTCAGCGGCGAAACCGGCAGCTCCACTCCGGCCATGCGCCCCACCTGTTTGGCCCAGAGGCCAGCAGCGTTGACCACATGTTCACAAGTGATAGTGCCTTTGTCGGTCACAACTTCCCAACCATCCGCAGTCTGCGTCAGGCTTTCGACCTTGGTTTCTTCGTAGTATTCCGCGCCGCGTTTCTTGGCCGCTGTTGCATAAGCCTGAACCGTACCGGTTGTATCGATGTAACCTTCGCGATCCGCCCACATTGCGCCCAGCACGCCGTCGGTGGACATGATCGGGCAGCGTTTCTGCGCCTCCTCTGGCGACAACAACTCACAGTCGTCAATGCCGATGGACTGAAAAATGCGGTAGTTGGCCTGCAGCCACTCCCACCGTTCGGGCGTGCCCGCCAGCGTCAGGCCGCCGGTCATGTGCAGGCCGATATTTTGGCCCGATTCTTTTTCGATCTCGCTGAGCAGATCAATCGTATAGGCCTGCAGCGACGCCATGTTCGGATCTGCGTTCAGCGCATGGATACCGCCCGCCGCGTGCCACGAAGACCCCGAGGCCAAACGCCGCCTCTCCAGCATGACCACATCTGACCAGCCAAACTTGGCGAGATGGTACAGAACCGAGGCGCCGACAACGCCGCCACCGATGACTACGACACGATACTGAGATTTCATCCTGCGCTCCCCTGCATGACTCGCAGAGGACGCTAGAGGCACTGTTCACTTCTGTCTAGACATTTCTGTACAGTTCGAGGGACAGCACCCGGATCAGCTTAAAGCCGGGCGCTCGGACGTGTCTGAACGGCATCAAACCAGGCGCGTGTGGCCGTGTTCTCTTCTGGGATACGCATCTTGATGACACGTGCGAAATCGACAAACACAAATGTGGTGATATCGGCCAGAGAGAACATATCACCCGCAACGAAACCGCTCACTTGCAGACGGGCCTCAAGCAAATCGAAGAAGGCACGCACCCGCTCAGCCCCCCGCTGCGCTAGTTCAGGGATTTGCGCGTGGTTTGCAGGCCCGGTGATCGCGCGGTCTTTGAACGAAGGATGGGTGTTGCGCAATGTTTCCGCGATTGGTGCGCCACATTGTTGTTCGGCGATGGCATTCCACATCAGAATTTCGCCTTTTTCATCCGGCGTTTGCCCCATCAAGGCAGGTTCCGGAAAGCGCGCCTCGAGATAGGCGGCGATGCCAAGATTTTCTGTGAGCGTGGTACCTTGATCCGTAACAAGCACAGGAATCGTTGCACCAGGGTTCACAGCCCGGAAAGCATCGCTAAGCTGTTCACCCTTGGCGATTGAGATATCGCGGGTGTCAATCTTCAGCCCCTTTTCCGCGATAAACATCCGGGCACGGCGCGGGCTTGGCGCGGTCGAGCAATCGTAGAACAGCATTTTGACGGTCCCCTCCAAAGCTTCACGCCTCAGACGTTAGACCGGCCCGGTACTACAGCGCGAGTCGGATCACACAGTGACCCTACGGCAGATCAACGCCGGTAGATGAAACAACGTCCCTCCACCGCGCCTGCAGGCAGCGGCACTTCGGTCAGTGTTTCGAAATACATACGATCGCTGGAAACCATCAGTCCATCCCGCGCCAGAAGCGGTTCGATCAAAGGTGAGACGAGGCGGGCAAAAGCATCATTCTTTTGCCGGTTGTGTCCCCCAAGATCGGCATGGATCAGACTGGCTGACGCGCCAAATCGCGTAACCGAAGCAGGCAATGTTTCGCGCACATCACCGAGAATCACCAGATCATCGGGCGGTGTCGAATCGGGATGAGACGCAACGGCCCGTTCAAAAACATAAACAGGACGGTCCTGAATGTGCTTAACCATGTGGTGATATGTGCGCCCATTTCCCAATCCCAGCTCAAAAACCGGACCGGGCTGCCCCGTGGTCTGCGCGATGGCAAAGTCCAGACAAGCACGTTGCGAGACCATTCGGTCAATGAACAGATCCAATCGGCTTTGTTGCTCGGACACGGGGCACCTCTTTCAAAATCATTCGACACCAGTCGGGGGGCGATTGCGCCTTTGATGGCAAAAACTCAAGACTTTGTGTAGCCATACGGCCCGAGTTTCACGATTCCGCGACAATTCGGGTGAAGAAGGTGTTTGACTACGCCGCCCCAACCGCGCGAAACTGCTCAAAAAAGACAGGGAGTTCACAAAGCCGATGTTTTCTAGCGGCCAGACGGGTGGAAAACCCGCATGAGTGCGTTGTTGTCCGTTCGGGATCTCAGCATCGGCTTTGGCACGGGTCCATCCGTTGTCCAAGATGTCAGCTTCGAGGTCGAACCCGGGCAGACACTTGCATTGGTTGGAGAATCCGGTTCGGGCAAAACGATTTCCTGTCGCGCTGCACTGCGTATTCTGCCGCGTACCGCCCAGATCCGTAGCGGAACGATCACGCTGAACGATTCCAAAGGCACCGCTAATCTGATCGAACTGAGTGAAAGACAGATGCGTGGTATTCGCGGCAATCGGGTTTCTATGATTTTTCAGGAACCGATGCGATCTCTGTCACCGCTTCACAAAATCGGAAATCAGGTCAGCGAAGTTCTTTGGTTGCATCGCGGCGCATCCGATGCACAGGCCCGCAAAGAAGTTCTGACCCAGTTTGAGAGGGTTGGTTTCCCCGACCCTGCCCGCGCCTACGACAGCTATCCGTTCGAGCTGTCCGGCGGCATGCGCCAGCGCGCCATGATTGCCATGGCCATGGTGTCCAAGCCTGAATTGCTCATCGCGGACGAGCCGACAACAGCGCTGGATGTTACCACCCAAGCGCAGGTTCTTGGGCTGATCAAAGAGCTGCAGCGCGAGACCGGTATGGCGCTGATCCTTGTCACCCATGACCTGGGTGTAGTTGCTAACATGGCCGAGCGGGTGGTCGTCATGCACAAAGGCCGCGTGATGGAAGCTGGCCCGGCAGCACCAATTCTGAATGATCCGGCGCACCCCTATACGCAGCAGCTGTTCGACGCTGCGCCTGAGATACCCGATCAGGATGCCGTCGGCATACCGATGCCCGACGAGGACCTAATTCTGCAGATGACCGGGGTCTCAAAGACCTACACGATGCGATCGAGCAAAGGTTGGAAAGCCGACAAACTGATCCATGCCTGCCGGGGCGTAGATATGAAGCTGGCGCGCGGCAAGACGCTTGCAATCGTTGGCGAAAGCGGGTCTGGCAAGACAACCGCCGCCAGAATCGCTCTGGGCGCTGAACTGCCCGACCCGGGCGGCGAAGTTCTGTTCAGAACAACAAGGGATTCCGAACCGATAACGGTTCACAGTATGACACGGACCGAACGCACCGCGTTTCAGCGCAAGGCGCAAATGGTGTTTCAGGATCCCTATAGCTCTCTTAGCCCCCGTATGCGCATTCAGGATGCCATGACCGAGCCGTTGGAGATACACCGCCTCGGCACCGTGGCAGAGCAGCGCGACAAAGCGGCCGCGATGTTGCAGCGGGTCGGGCTGAATGCCGATATGCTCAAACGCTATCCGCATGCGTTTTCTGGTGGACAACGACAGCGCCTGTCTATCGCCCGCGCAATGATGCTGGACCCGGCGCTGATTGTTTGTGACGAGCCAACCTCGGCACTGGATGTATCCGTTCAAGAGCAAATTTTGACCCTGCTCGAAGAACTGCAGGACAGTCTGAACCTGTCTTACCTGTTCATCTCACATGATCTGGCCGTCGTCGCGCGCATTGCCGACGAAGTCGCCGTCATGCGCCGAGGTCTTGTGGTGGAACAAGCCCCACCCGAAACTCTGTTCTACAATCCACGTCATCCCTATACCAAGGCACTGATTGCCGCCCAGCCGGAACCAGATATCAATCGCCCGATTGATCTGAAACTGGTTGCGTTAGGTGCCGGTTCTCCCGACAGTTGGGATGACGCCTTTCGATTTTCCGACTCCGTGATACCTTCTTTGGTAGAGTTGGAGCCCGGCCATAAGGTACGTTGCCATGTTTAAGACCACTCACCGATTGATTCTGGCCGCGTCGCTGGCCATCGCAGGAATGCTGCCCGCTGTGGCAGAAATTCCGTCTAATCTTCAGGAAAACGCGTTCTGGCAAACCGAGGTTGAAAGCGGCGACCTGCCACCGGTTGCTGAACGTATTCCGCAAGATCCGCTGATCGTGGACTTAGCCGCCAAAGGTCGCGAATTCGGCGTACCCGGCGGTACACTGCGCACGATGGTCACCCGGTCCAAAGATATTCGGCAAATGGTGGTCTATGGCTACGCAAGGCTTGTGGGCTTCGATCAGGATTACAACATCGTCCCGGATTTGCTGGCTTCTTTCGAAAACGAAGACAATCGCAAATTTACTTTGAACCTGCGACCCGGCCACAAATGGTCAAACGGATCCGCGTTCACATCCGAAGACTTCCGGTATTGGTGGGAGGATGTGGCCAACAACGAATTGCTCAGCCCTTCAGGCCCACCAGATTTCCTGCTGGTTGAAGGCAAAACACCCACCGTCACCTTCCCCGACGAAACAACAGTTGTATTCGAATGGGATGACCCCAACCCGAATTTCCTGCAATCACTTGCTCAGGCGCGGCCGCCCTTTATCTATCGACCGTCTGAGTTCCTTAAGCAGTATCACGAGAAGTTTGCAGACCCCGAAGAACTGGCATTCAAGGTCGAAGATGCGCGGGTAAAAAGCTGGGCGGCGCTGCATAACAAGTTGGACAATCTATATAAGTACGACAATCATGAACTGCCGACGTTGCAGCCATGGCTCAACGCAAGTTCGGGCAAGAAAATCCGGCACAACTTTGTCCGTAACCCTTATTACCATCGGGTGGATTCAAATGGGGTTCAGCTGCCCTATATCGACGTAGTCGAAATGGAAATCGTCGCACCGGGTTTGGTTGCGGCCAAAGCAAATGCGGGTGAAACTGACTTGCAAGGTCGCGGATTGGCATTCCGCGATGCCTCGATCTTGAAAAAGGGCGAGGCTGAAGGTGGATACAAGACGCTTCTGTGGAAAACAGGCGTCGCGTCGCAGATCGCGATTTATCCCAATTTGAATTACACTGACGATGCATGGCGCGAGGTTCTGCGCGATGTACGTGTACGCAGGGCACTGTCGCTCGCCATTGATCGCAAGACGATCAATCAGGCGCTCTATTTCAAGCTGGCCCAACCCGGCGCGATGTCGGTTCTGCCCGCATCGCCCTTCTACGACGAAGCGAATGCGCAGGCTTGGGCACAGTATGACATCGACAAGGCGAATGCTCTGCTTGATGAGGCTGGGCTGACCGAGCGTGACAAAGATGGTATCCGATTGTTGCCCGACGGGCGTCCGATGGAGCTGATCATCGAAACCGCAGGTGAGCGGCAAGAGGTTGAAAATGCCCTGCAGATCGTCACGGATACCTGGCGTGAGATAGGAGTCGAACTGGTCATGCGACCATTGGATCGAGACATTCTGCGCAACCGGGTCTTCTCGGGCAATACAATGGCGTCGGTCTGGTTCGGCTGGGATGACGGCATTCCGCAAAGCCACACATCGCCGGCCTATCTCGCCCCGACCGATCAGGTCTTTCTGGCATGGCCTAAATGGGGCCAATACTATCAGACAAATGGAGGGTCGGGCGAACCACCAGACATGCCCGAGGCCGAACTTCTCATGAAGCTTGCCCACGATTGGGAAATCGCCTCCACGGATGAAGAACGCGGCGCAGTCTGGTCTGAGATGCTGAAAATTCACGCCGACCAGCTTTATGCGATCGGCATCCTGAACGGCGCACCGCAGCCTATTGTCGTGTCGAACCGCCTGCGCAATGTGCCTGAGCAGGCCATGTGGGCATGGGAACCCGGCGCACATTTCGGCATTCACCGTCCCGACGAGTTCTTCTTCGCCGACTAATTCAGGAGCAGCTAAATGGTCATGCTGCGCTACGCGGTGTATCGCTTTTTCACGATGCTGCTGACATTGCTGGTGGTGTCGGTTCTGATTTTCGTGATCATCAACCTGCCCCCCGGCGACTATCTCAGCAACCAGATCGCCGAACTGCAGGCTTCAGGACAGTCCGCCGGTGTCGCCAAGGCCGAGTTTCTGCGCAAGGAATACTCATTGGACCGGTCGTTGCCCGAGCAGTACCTGATCTGGATGGGCTTCTGGCCCGGACCGCATGGGTTCGAGGGCCTGTTACAGGGCAATTATGGCTGGTCCTTCGAATTCGACCGCCCCGTGCGCGAGATCGTGGGCGATACGCTCTGGTTGACGGTTGTGGTCAATCTGGCCGCCATTTTATTCGTCTATGCCGTTGCTCTACCATTGGGGGTCATCGCTGCGGCCAGATCACGGACGTGGATCGACTATACCTCGGCCTTTGTAGGCTATCTGGGTCTTGCGACCCCGAACTTCCTGTTGGCGCTGATCCTGTTCTACTATGGCCATCGCTATTTCAACCTGCCCATCGGCGGCCTGATGGACCCTTCCTTTGAGGGACAACCGATGAGTTGGGACAAGTTGAAATCCATCCTTGTCCACCTGATCGTTCCAACCTTCGTCATCGGAACCTCGGGTGCTTCGGCCATGATGCAGCGCCTGCGCGCCAATATGCTGGATGAACTAGGGAAACCTTATGTCGAAACAGCAATCGCCAAGGGCATGTCCCCATCGCGGATGCTGACGAAATACCCATTGCGCGTGGCCTTCAACCCGTTTGTCGCCGACATTGGCAACCTGCTGCCCTCGATGGTTTCAGGGTCGGTTTTGGTCTCGGTAGTTCTGGGTCTGCAAACAATCGGCCCGACCCTGCTGACTGCCTTGAAAACGCAGGACCAGTTCCTGTCGGCCTTCATTCTTATGTTCGTGGCTCTGCTGACGCTGATCGGCACCATGATTTCCGATATCCTTCTGGTCATGCTTGATCCGCGCATTCGTTATGAGGGGCGCGAAGCATGACCGACAAACCAGATGATCGCTATGTCGACGACGCACCATTTGACCCGCAGGCCTCTATTCAGCAGCTTGAGCGCGCAGATCTCGATGCCCCTAATTGGGTGCTGGTCTGGCGCAAGTTCAGGACCCACAAGCTGGGTCTGATTTCTGGCCTCTTCTTGCTGCTCTGTTACTTGATGCTGCCTTTTGCGGGCTTTATCGCCCCCTACGGCCCCAATGACCGGAACGGAGAGCACCTGTATGCTCCACCCCAGTCGGTCAACTGGTTTCATGAGGGGAAGTTCATCGGCCCCTACGTTTATCCAATAGTTGCAGAGGCGGACCTTGAAACTTTCCAGTGGAAATTCGTCGCTGACACGGAAGACCCGCGCCCAATCCGGTTCTTCTGCGAAGGGTCAGAATACAAACTCGCAGGGCTGATCAAATCCGATACGCATCTGTTCTGCGCACCCGAAGGGGCCACGCTGTTTCTGTGGGGCTCGGACCGTCTGGGCCGTGATGTATTCAGCCGCATCCTATATGGCGCGCAACTGTCGCTGACAGTGGGCCTGATCGGCATTTCGGTATCCTTCTTCCTCGGCATCCTGTTCGGATCAATGGCCGGGTATTTCGGAGGGCGCATCGACTGGACCATCAACCGTGTGATCGAAATCCTGCGCTCGCTGCCGGAACTTCCCCTCTGGCTGGCCTTATCCGCCGCGGTGCCATCAAATTGGAGCCCGGTCGCGGTATTCTTCATCATCTCGATCATCCTCGGCATTCTCGATTGGCCAGGCCTTGCCCGATCTGTCCGCGCAAAATTCCTGTCTCTCAGAGAAGAGGAATACGTACGTGCGGCCGAGATGATGGGCGCAAGTTCCGGTCGTGTGATCCGAAAGCACCTGCTACCCAATTTCATGTCGCATCTGATTGCCTCGGCCACGCTATCAATCCCTGCGATGATCTTGGGCGAAACCGCCCTCAGCTTCCTTGGCCTTGGGCTGCGCGCCCCGGCGGTCAGTTGGGGCGTGATGTTGAACGACGCGCAGAACCTCGCCTCAATCGAAATCTATCCATGGACCGCGATCCCGATGCTACCGATCATCGTCGTGGTGCTGGCCTTCAACTTCCTTGGCGATGGGCTGCGCGACAGTCTTGACCCCTATCAGCAATGAGCTTGCTGTCCGCCCTCCCCTCAACTGACACCTACAGGGTCAATGGGGCGGGTGCGCGGCCCAGCGCCTTCGCGGTTTCGGAGCTGGCGACGGCCAGTTTTGCGGCAGTCGGGCAGGAGCTGTCGCGCCTTGTGACAGCCTTGAACCTGACGCATACGCCTCCGGAGGTGGCCGTAGATCATCGACTGGCCTCCTTGTGGTATGGCTTTTCCTTCAAACCCGAAGGGTGGGATATGCCCAGCCTTTGGGACGCGATTGCTGGCGACTATCAGGCCTCTGATGGGTGGATCAGGCTGCACACCAACCTGCCCAGTCATCGTGCCGCCGCCCTGAACGTTTTGCAAGTCGCGTCGGACCGTGCGCTGGTATCGCGCGCGGTTCGGGATTGGAGCATCTCTGAACTGGAAGCCGCGATTGTCGCCGAGGGCGGCGTCGCTGCCGCAATGCGCAGCCGCTCTGAGTGGCATGACCATCCGCAAGGACGCATATTGGCCCGCGAGCCGTTGATCGGATGGCAGGGGCCACGCAATATTCAGCTACGTGATCGGCCTCAGGCGACTGCCGCGCGACCTCTTGCTGGGCTGCGTGTGCTCGATCTGACCCGCATTCTGGCCGGGCCCGTCTCGACACGAACACTCGCGGGATTCGGCGCCGAGGTCCTGAGGATCGATCCACCCGGCTGGGATGAACCTGGCGTCATTCCTGACATTTCTCTCGGCAAGCACTGCGCCTATCTGAACCTGAAATCACCCGATGGAAAAGCAAAACTGCAAGAGCTGCTGGCCCAAGCGGACATATTTGTCCACGGGTATCGGCCCGGCGCTTTGGACGCACTCGGTCTGGGCAAAAACATGCGGGATCAGCTTGCCCCCAACAGGGTTGAAGTCACGCTCGACGCCTATGGCTGGCAAGGACCATGGGCAGCGCGCCGCGGTTTTGACAGCCTTGTACAGATGAGTTCCGGAATCGCACATGCAGGGATGGGTTGGGCGGGGGCCGACAAGCCAACTCCGTTGCCCGTTCAGGCACTGGATCACGCAACTGGTTACTTGATGGCAGCCGCCCTGCTCTCGGCGCTCGCCGAAGCCGCATCTGGACACGCTGTTATGGATGCCAGGCTCTCGCTGGCGCGCACCGCCGAATTGCTGGCCACCCTCGCCAAGAGCGAGCCCGGTGACGAAATTACCGAGGCGCTGCCTGTCGATTATGCGGATGCGTTTGAACCTTCCGGGTGGGGGCCCGGCTATCGATTGAAGCCGGCGCTAACTGTTGGATCCGCAGAGATGCACTGGGCTTTGCCTGCGTCCAAACTGGGAACTTCGCAGCCCACTTGGACGTCACTTACCGCTTAAAGCTGCCCCCGCGCGGGACGCGCGGCCCGGCCCAACGCTTTGGTTGACGTCTCGCCAGAGACGCAAACCAAAGGGGCGGGAGCCCTCCTAGCGATCATCACCACCGCCGGGGCCGATATCGTCCAGATAGTCTTCGTCAATCGCGGCCTGAACGGCCCCTGTGACAGCCTCGCGTTGTTTGGGGGTCAGGTCCTCGGCCTCTTTGTCATCCGCCAGTCGCACGGTGACTTCCCGATGCGCAAACCGGATGCCTTCACGGGCAAACAGCTCACGAATATCCTGATAGACTTTCTTGCGCACCAGCCACTGATCGCCCGGCTTGGTCATAAACTTGACCCGGATAATCATCGCAGAATCCTGCATTTCGATCACACCCTGCGATTTCAGCGGCTGGATGAAGTTATCACCAATCACCGGATCGCTCAGCAGCTCTTGACCCAGCTTCTTGATCAGCTTCCGCACCTTTTCGACATCGGTGTCATAGGTCACCCGCAACGGCAGCTTCATGATTACCCAGTCGCGGGAATAGTTTGTCAGAACCTTGATCTCTCCAAATGGGATCGTGTTGAGCGCACCAAGGTGGTGGCGCAGTTGGAAGGACCGGACCGATATCTTTTCGACCGTCCCCTTTACATCACCGATGTCTATGTATTCTCCCTTGCGGAAAGCATCATCCATCAGGAAGAACGCACCCGAGAAGATGTCGCGGACCAAGGTTTGCGACCCGAAACCAACGGCCAGACCCACAACACCTGCACCGGCAAACAGCGGGCTGACATTGATCCCCAGTTCCATCAATACAATCAGCGCGATGGTCACAACGACCACAGCCAGAATGGCCCCGCGGAACAGAGGCAACAAAGTTGCAAGACGGCTCTGCCCGCCTTCGCCTCCTTCGTCGCCCAGCTCGGCTTCAGCACCGCCGTCATCCGTCTCTTCCGCGATCTTGCTATCGATCCAGACGCGGAAGAAGTGAAACAGAATGTAACCCATAAACAGGATCACCATCACATCCAGCGCCCGCTCGATAGGCAAGTCATCCGACCAATTGGCCTGCGGGTTCCAGATCACTACCAGCGCATAGAGACCCACCACAAAGGCCAGAATGCCTGCCACACGACGGGCAAGGTCTTCGTACGTCAGAATGGCGTGTTTGCGCTTTTCGGCCTGCGGCGTATCAGCCACCAGCTCATCCTCGATCTGCTCAGCCGCTTCTGCGTCGGCATTCATCACCTCAATTCTGCGATTGCGATCAAAATACCTTTCAAGCAGATAGTTCATCGCGCCGTAGGCCACGACGACGGACATAAAGATGGCATAGCTGCTGGCCACGATCGGGATCGAATCCTGAACCTCGAGCACCAGATCAACGGCCAGTTTGAACCAGCTGAACACCATATAAAGCACCAGAACCGGTGCCCAGGCGAAAGAGATGAACTTCAGTATCCAAGACACCTGATCCGGAGCACGCCCGCCACGAATGGCGTTCGAAATCGCGCGTGCATTGAACAGGATCATCAGTATGTTGCCCAGCGCCCCGATCAGCGTCAGGCTACCATAGACCATGGCATAGACGTTATAGTTCAGCCCAAAATCCGCGACCCATGTCGAGAACAGAACAACCGAGATGTCATAGGTCGCCAGTGCTGACGCCCAAACATACAGGCGCTTGGCGTCCCGGTCTGAAAAAGGCGGCAAGCGATACTGGCTGAGGTAAGGCGACAGAACCATCCGCCACAAGTCCGAGACGGTGCGCGAGAGGAAGAATGCGGTAAAGATTGCCGTAACGGTAAACTGGATTGATATGTCTTCCGCTTCACCAAAGAACAGATAGCCAACGATCAGCGCCATGAGCATGGCAAAGATCGTTCCACCAATGCCCATCACGAAACGATACACAAGGAAAGGCATCTTCTCACGATAGCCAACCGGGTTTTCCTTGATGCGCGCAACCACCAAACGCTTCGCGATGCGCTTGCCGTAGATTTCGATCGACAACCATCGCCCCAGCAAAAGGAACAACACGTTCAGGACCAACACCTCGACATAGGTCTGGATCCGCCCGTCCGGACTGGTCTGTCTGAGGATGTATTGGACCTCAAAGACCGAATAGGGCAGCGCCTCCATCCGCGAGCGTACGGAATCCCGGAACTTTGAGAACCGCTCTTGCGCCTTCATCAGCTGAGAACCCTCAGCCATGTGATCAATGCTATCTGCCTCTGGCGTCGCGTCGGCGCTATTGCCCGCTGCCGATACAACCTGCCCGGCGCTGTCGATTACGATTACGCTTGCGCCCGCCTCGGAAGCGGATCGAATGGCCGCCGCCAGATCGCTGTCAGCGGCAGAGCTTGAAGAACCGGTTTCCTCGCTTGATCCTATTGGGTATCCCGGAATAAGCGAAGTTTGCGCAACCGCGTCGGTTGCACTGGCCAGCATCGCCGCCCAAATCACCAAAATCAGCCCGGCCAGAACATTCATTTTCATCGTATATCGCATCCAATTCGTAGCTGCGTCCAAGACTATAGAACCTCAGAAGGCTGTTCAAATCATCCGCACACGCGGTGTCAACATCGTGAGAGCCCGTGTTCCTGACGCAATGGATGGGATAAAGTGTTTCCAAGACAACAAAAATTGAATATGACCACCTGAGGCGTCCAGCCTCCGAATTGGCTTGTGCATGAAGAACCATCGGCCTGCATATCGCAAGGTGCGCCTGTTGTCGGCGGTGGCATTATGCTGTTGCCAATTCGCAATGTTTGGCGCATTTGGACGGCGGAATCTGTGCCTTTGGCAAGAAGGTCTGGCAGAATTACGATAATCAGGTGCAGACGCGCGGAGTTGCACTGGAACCGAAACAGGCGAAGGCATGAGCCTAGGGATCAAAAACGAAAATCACGGCCGCGCACCGCGCATCCTGCTATATAGTCACGACACGTTCGGCCTGGGTCACCTGCGCCGGTCACGCGCGCTGGCTGCGGCCATAACACAAGCCGATCAACGCGCTTCGGCCCTCATATTGACCGGTTCACCCATTGCCGGACGGTTTACTTTTCCGCGTCGGGTTGACCATGTCCGTCTACCCGGGGTCACCAAACGCGCCGACGGCTCGTATGCTTCGCAGACCATCGGCATGGGCATCGATGATGTGACCGAGTTGCGCGCAAGCCTGATCCAGACATCTGTCGAACAGTTCGACCCCGATGTGCTGATCGTCGACAAAGAGCCTACCGGTTTTCGCGGTGAGCTGCTGCCGACGCTTGAGTATCTTGAAAACTCCTGCTCAACCAAATTGGTTCTGGGCCTGCGCGACGTTCTGGATGAGCCCGAAGTACTGGCCGCCGAATGGGAGCGTAAGGACGCGATCTCGGCGACTGAACGATTCTATGATGAGATCTGGGTATATGGGTTGCGATCGGTCTACGATCCTACACAAGGCCTTCCCCTCAGCCCGGCGACGCAACAGCGCATTCATTGGACAGGGTATCTACGTCGCGATCTTGGGCCGGTTGGTGAGCCACCAGAACAACCGTATATCCTGATCACCCCTGGTGGTGGCGGCGATGGCAAGGCGATGGTCAATTTGGTGCTGTCCGCATATGAAAAAGACCCGGATCTGTCACCCCGCGCTGTGCTGGTCTATGGGCCCTTCCTGTCAGGCGAACTACGCGAAGATTTTGAAACCCGTGTCGCCGCCCTAAATGGCCGTGTGACCGCTGTTGGCTTTGAATCGCAGATCGAAACGCTGTTCGCGGGCGCTGCCGGTGTGGTCTGCATGGGCGGGTACAATACCTTCTGCGAGGTTTTGTCCTTCGACAAACGCGCCGTCATTGTTCCGCGCACGACGCCGCGGCTGGAGCAATGGATTCGTGCCTCACGCGCCGAGGATCTGGGTCTGGTACGCATGCTGGATGAAAACCGTGACGGTCTGACGGCGGATGCAATGATCCGCGCGATCCGCGCCTTGCCCCATCAGCCGCTGCCTTCGCAGGCCATTCGCGCAGGGTTGTTGGACGGGCTAAGCTACGTCACTCATCGCATAAACGCGCTGCTAGGCGCGGAACAAGAGCGCGCCACCGGATGACGCGCGAACCCCCCAAGCTGGCGGTGCTGGTCAAAGGCTGGCCGCGCCTGTCCGAGACGTTCATCGCGCAAGAATTGGTGGCCTTGCAGGAGGCAGGGCACAGCTTCGATATCTGGTCGTTGCGCCACCCGACCGATACCAAGCGCCATCCTCTGCACGATCGCTTCAAGGGGCAGGTGCATTACCTGCCGGAATACCTTTATGAAGAGCCTGAGCGGCTGGCGACTGCGCGAGACATTGCAGCTCGTCTGCCCGGATACGCGCAAGCTTACCAGGTCTGGCGGCAAGACCTGCGCCGAGACCCGACTCACAACCGAATTCGCCGGTTTGGTCAGGCCTGCGTATTGGCCGCTGAGCTGCCCGATCAAACGCGGGCGCTGTATGCGCATTTCATGCACACTCCGTCTTCGGTCGCCCGCTATGCGTCTATCATGCGCAGCCTGCCCTGGAGTTTTTCGGCGCATGCCAAAGATATCTGGACCTCACCAGACTGGGAAAAGCGGGAAAAGCTGCAACTGGCCTCTCACGGCGCCATCTTCGGGGCAACCTGTACCGCCATTGGTGCCGCACATCTGCGCGAACTGGCGGATGATCCTGCGCGGGTAGAACTGATCTATCATGGGCTGGACCTGTCGCGGTTTCCTGCACCTCCCCAGCAGTGTTCGCGTGCAGCGGATGCACCTTTTCACATGCTGTCGGTCGGGCGTCTTGTCGAAAAGAAGGGCTTTGACCGGCTTCTCCAAGCTTTCGCGCTGCTCCCCAGATCGCTGAATTGGCATTGGACCCATATCGGCGGCGGAAATCTGGGCGATGAGTTGAGCGCACAAGCCGATGCCGCAGGGATTTCCGATCGGATCACGTGGATGGGGGCTTGCGATCAACCGGAAGTCATTGCCGAGATGCGCCGCTCTGATCTGTTTGTCCTGCCCAGCAGAATTGCTGCCGACGGCGACCGCGATGGTTTACCCAATGTTTTGATGGAAGCCGCGTCCCAGCGCCTCCCGATCCTGTCAACGCCGGTGTCAGCCATCCCGGAGTTCATTGAATCCGGTGTTCACGGTCAGCTGTCAGAAGATGACCCGACCTCTCTTGCCTCGGCTATTGCGGATCTCGCCCGGAACCCGACCAGAACGGCCGAGATGGCTGAGGCCGCGTATAACCGGTTGATCGCCGACTTCCGGATGGACCCGGGCATACGTCGCTTGTCCGAGCGGCTCAGCGCCTTGTGCGCGGACGGACCCTGATGGCGCGGGTGGCTTTCTATGCACCGATGAAGTCCCCCGACAGTCCCAAGCCCTCGGGTGATCGCGAAATGGCCCGCAACCTGATGCAGGCCCTCGGCGCTCAGGGAGACATTGTCGACTTGGCCTCGCATTTGCGGATTTACGACAAAGCAGGCGACCGCGCGCTTCAGGACGAATTCCGCCGCAAGGCAAATGCCGAGGCTGCACGACTGGCTGAGGAACTGCCCTCTGACACGAACCTGTGGGTGACTTATCACAACTACTACAAGGCCCCCGACCTGCTCGGCCCGGCCGTGAGCCGCGCAAGAGACATCCCGTATGTGCAGCTGGAAAGTACCCGCGCCACCAGCCGGCTTGCAGGCCCATGGGCTGATTTTGCGCAAGCGGCGCACGACGCGTGCGATTCTGCGGAGGTGATTTTTTACCACACTGCCAACGATCTGATCACGTTAGAACGGGAAAGGTTCGGTACGCAGGCGCTCGTCGAGCTGCCTCCGTTTCTTCCCATCACGGAATTACCCCCTGTTTCGACCCGTGATGGGCCGATGCTGACCGTGGGCATGATGCGGCCGGGGGACAAGCAGGCCTCGTACGCCATTCTGGCCGACACGCTGGAACATCTGACAGGGGATTGGGCGTTGGACGTGGTAGGCGATGGCCCGGCCCGATTGGAAGTCGAGGCGCTGATGGCGCGGTTCGGACCTCGTGTCCGGTTTCTGGGTCAGCTGGATCGGGACGCGTTGCGGGCCCGGTACAGCCAAGCGTCCTTGTTCGTTTGGCCTGGGGTCAACGAAGCCTATGGTATGGTCTATCTTGAGGCCCAGGCCTGCGGCGTTCCCGTCGCAGCGCAAGATCGCCCCGGTGTTCGTGATGTGCTGATACCTTCCGATCATCCCGATACCGGATCGGGTGCCAAAGGGTTGGCCGCGCGTATACAGAGGTTTCTGGACCATCCCGACCTGAGCCAGTCTGAGGGCAATCGCGCCCGCGCCTATTTCGCGCACCGCCATCTGATGCCATCCGCCACCGAGCGGTTCTGGACAACTGTGCGCCCCTTGTTGGAGAAAAGTTGATGACCCGTCTCGCCCTTCTGCGCCATGGACACACGGATTGGAATCGCGCGGGTCGCATTCAGGGGCGCAGCGACATCCCGTTGGATGCCGACGCGCGGGCTGAACTTGCGGGGTATTGCCTGCCATCGCCGTGGAACGCAGCATCAATCTGGTCCAGCCCGCTAAGCCGCGCGTCTGAAACAGCGCAGTTGGTATCGGATAAAGCGCCCAAAACGTCTCAGGCGCTGACCGAGATGAATTGGGGCGATTGGGAGGGACGGCGCGGTGCCGAACTGATCGAAATCCCCGACAGCGGTTATCGCCACATCGAAGACTGGGGCTGGGATTATCGGCCACCGGGCGGTGAAAGCCCGGCTGAATTATGGGCAAGGCTTAATCCATGGTTGACCGAGTTGCAGGGAGACAATCTTGCTGTCTGCCACATCGGAATCATGAGGGTAATATTGGCCAAGGCCTGGGGCTGGAACTTTTCCGGTCCCGCGCCGTTTAAGATCAAGCGCAACAGACTGTTTATCGTAGACCTGGACGAAATGCGGCCTGAACCCGAACCGGTTCGATTGATTGCGCGTGAGGCTTGACCATGAAGGTGATGATCGTTGTTACCCATTTGCTAGGGACCGGACACCTTAGCCGGGCCCTCACATTGGGGCGCGCATTCGCCGAACAGGACCACGAGGTGTTTGTGGTCTCGGGCGGCCTGCCTGCGCCTCAGCTTGACACACGTGGATTATCATTACTGAATTTACCGCCGCTGCGGTCTGATGGCACCGATTTCACCCGCCTGCTTGATCAGAATGGCGCTGTGGCCGACTCGGCCTACTTCGCTGCGCGCACAAACGCCCTGACGCAGGCGGTAAGCAGCTTCGGGCCGCAGGTTCTGATCACCGAGCTTTATCCGTTCGGGCGGCGCTCTTTGGCCGCGGAGTTCAAATCTGCGTTGAAAGCCGCACGAGACCTACCTCGGCCACCCGTCATCCTTGGTTCGATCCGTGACATTCTTGCGCCGCCATCGAAGCCCGCAAAGGTAACCCAAACGGATGAGGTTATCGCAGAGTTTTACGACGGCGTTCTGGTCCATTCCGACCCCAAGATCACCAAGCTGGAGGTCAGTTGGCCTGTCTCGGCTCAACTGGCATCGCGCCTTCATTACACCGGTTTCGTCGCCCCAAGTGCTGCGCCAAGCCATCCAGATGGCATAGGCCAAGGCGAGATATTGGTCAGCGCGGGTGGCGGGTCGGTCGGCCAGCCGATCTTTCGAGCGGCCATCGAGGCCGCCCAAAAGATGCCCAACAGGCGCTGGCGATTGTTGGTGGGCGGGCAGGATGCAAAAGCGCGGATTTCCGAGCTTTCGCAAATTACCCAGAGTACCTCGGTTCTTCTTGAATCCGTCCGCCCTGATTTTCGCCAAATGCTGCCGCTTGCCGCCGCCTCGGTCAGCATGTGCGGTTACAATACTGCTATGGACCTGCTGCAAAGCGGTACCCCGGCGGTTCTGATCCCCTTCGATGATGGAAAAGAGGTTGAGCAATCTTTGCGCGCGCGATCTCTGTCTCAGTTGAACGGGATCGAGGTGCTTAACAGTTCTGACCTGACCGCCGGCTCGCTGGCCAATGCGCTGGAGCATGTCATTTCGAGTGTTGAACGCCCCCCGATGACCGAAGGGTTTGATGGCGCGCGCCGGTCAGTGGATATTGCAGTGAGCTTGTACGAGGCCAGCCGATGAGGCCTGATTGGCGCCCCTTGCAGTCAGAGTTGCGGCGCTGGCAGGATGCAGGATTGACCCTGCCCTTGTGGTGGCGTGATGACGATGCGGTTGCAGTGACACCACAGATAGAAAAGCTATCGGCCATGTCAGACCAGCTCGGCCTGCCAGTCCATCTGGCGGTAATCCCGCGTGAGGCGCAGACGGCGCTGGCAGAGTATGTGTCGGATCAGTCTGTTTTGATCCCGGTTGTGCATGGCTGGGCGCATCAGAACCACGCGCCTGCAGACGAGAAGAAAGCCGAATTTCGCCTGCACCGGCCCCTTGAAGCGGTAGTTGCAGATGCCGAGGCTGGATTGTACCGGTTGCGAGAATTGTTTGGTGACAACTTGCGTCCGATGTTTGTGCCCCCGTGGAATCGGATCGACTCCAAAGTCGCCATGCAGCTTCACGGGCTGGGCTATCGGGTTCTGTCGACGGCGACCCCCCGAAAGATACCGCTCGCGGCGCCCGGCCTCGCGCAGGTAAACACACATCTCGATCCAATCGACTGGCGCGGGACGCGCGGTTTAATCGACCCTGACAGACTGATCGCACAGACAGTTGAGCTGCTGCATGACCGACGCACCGGTCGCGCAGACAATGCCGAAGCATTTGGGGTGTTGACGCATCATCTGGTCCATGATCAGGACATCTGGACGTTTACACAGGATCTGTTGCACAGGCTGCTTGATGGACCGGGCACACCCTGGACCGCGCCACGTAACTGAACTCGCAAGGAGAGCCCGAATGAGCCGACTGGATTCCATGCTGCGCCGCCTGACGGCGCAACGCGACGGGCTAAACTGGGCCGCCGCACAGATCGGCACCATGGAAGGGGACGTTCTGGACCTGGGGCTAGGTAACGGACGTACCTATGATCATCTGCGTGAAATCCTGCCCTCTCGGCGTATATGGGTGATGGATCGCGTCTTGCAGTGTCATCCCGACAGCACGCCACCGGCACAGGATTTCCTGCAGGGTGAGGCCGAGCCGATGTTGCGTAAACTGGCGGACGCAGGCCAAACAATCGCGCTGGCGCACTACGATTTCGGCCGCGGGATCAAGTCCGAAGATGTTGCGGAAGCGGCGCGCCTCAGCCCTCTGATCAAACAGGTCATGCGACCCGGTGGGTTGTTGATTTCAGGGCAACCGTTGACGGGTTTTGCTCAGATTGAAGGCCCCGAGACCATCGCGCCAGATCGATATCTTTTCTATCGCGCCTGAGCAGGCTTTGAACTGGCGGGTTTGTATATTGAATCTATCGATCAGATTCACCGCAGTCAGGCCTATGCATTGACGCGAGTCGAGGGTATACGCCACCGCAACAGCACACCCACATGAGGCCAGTCATGAGCTTTGACCGTTCCATCAAGATCGCTCCCTCGATCCTGTCAGCCGATTTCGCAAATTTCGGACAGGAGATTCAGGCCATCGAAGCGCAAGGGGCGGATTGGGTTCATGTAGACGTGATGGACGGCCACTTTGTCCCAAACCTCACTTTTGGTCCCCCAGCAGTCAAAGCGTTTCGCCCACATGTTAAGACCGTCATGGATGTGCATTTGATGATCACTCCGGTCGATCCTTATATACAAGCCTATGCCGATGCGGGCGCTGATGTGCTGACCGCGCACGTCGAAGCGGGGCCGCATTCGCACCGCACGCTGCAGGCGATACGCGCTGCGGGAATGAAAGCGGGGATCGCGTTGAATCCCGGGACGCCCGCCGAGGCTGTCGAACATCTGTTGGACCTGACTGATCTGGTGTGCGTCATGACCGTCAACCCCGGCTTCGGGGGGCAAAAATTCATCGACATGACCGCAAAAGTGCGACGTTTGCGCGAGATGATCGGCGACCGACCGGTTCATATCGAAATCGACGGCGGTGTTGATCCCAAAACAGCGCCTCTGGTGGCCGCTGCAGGCGCTGACGTGTTGGTCGCCGGATCAGCAGTTTTTAAAGGCGGGTCAGTTTCAAACCCGTCGGTCTATGGCGACAATATTCGCGCTGTGCGGACTGCTGCCGAAGGTGCACTGGGTTAACAACAAACCCTCCCGCTAGTCGTCGACGTTTCTTACGAAACGCCTCCTCCTGTTGGGCCCGGCATCGCGCTTTGCGCGATGCCGGGCCCAAGGCGGCTAGCAATATTGGCGCAGCCAATGTTGCGCAGGCGCGGGAGCCTTTGCCCCGAGACTTCAGGCACCTTTGTTGAGATCATCAAAGCAGCGGTTCTCGGCCACCAGTTGTTCAAGCAGGGGTGCAGGTTGCCAGAAATAGGCATCTTCTTCAGCCCACTTGCGGATATCGTTCAATACGCCCGGCAAACCTTGCAAATCTGCCCATTTCAGCGGCCCACCCCAGTAGCGCGGAAAACCGTAGCCATAGAGCAGCGTAACGTCCACATCCAGCGGTCTACGCGCGATGCCGTCGCCTACCACCTTCGCCGCCTCATTCACCATCGCGACCATATAGCGACGGATGATCTCCTCATCCGTAAACGCGCGTGGAGTTATGTTCTGAGCCGCACGCTCGGCTTCGATCAATGATGTCAGCTCGGGATTCGGCTCTCCACCCCGCTTGCCATTTTCATATATGTAATAGCCCTTGCCGGTTTTTTGGCCGAAATGTCCGGCCTCGCACAGCTTGTCGGCATAGAAACTGTCGCGAACGCGTGGATCCTGGCCTGCGGCCCGTTTCCGCTTGCGCGCCGCCCAGCCAATGTCCAATCCGGCCAAATCTGACACTGCATAGGGGCCCATCGCAAATCCAAACCCGGTCAGCGCAGCATCGATCTGGAATGGGCTCGCCCCATCCAGCACCATGTGATCAGCACAGTTCCGATATGTGCCCAAAATCCGATTACCTATGAACCCGTCGCACACACCTGCCCGAACGGCCACCTTGCCCAACCTCTTGCCCAACGCGAAACCCGTTGCCACAACTTCGGGCGCGGTGTAATCCGCCACCACGATCTCAAGCAGTTTCATCACATGTGCTGGGGAGAAGAAATGCAGACCGATGACATCCCGTGACCTTTCGGTCGATCCGGCAATTTCGTTGATATCAAGGTATGAGGTATTGGTCGCCAATACCGCACCGCTTTTGCAGACCGCATCCAGTTGCGCAAAAACCTTTTTCTTCACTGCCATGTCCTCGAACACGGCTTCGATCACCAGATCAACGCTACTCAGCGCGTCATAGTCGGTGGCCAGGGTCAGCCGGTTCTGCAGAATATCATCATGTTTGTCCTGGCTCAGCTTTCCGCGCCTCACGGCGCCAGCCAGATTTGCCGCGATACGATCTTTAGCGGACCGCGCTGCCTCGTGTGACATCTCAAGCAGCACGACAGGAAGTCCCGCCAGCAGAACTGAGGTGGCAATCCCTGCGCCCATCGTACCGCCGCCGATGACGCCAACCTGTTGCAGATTCCGCGGCTCGACCCCATTCAACTCAGGCAATTTTGCAACCGCACGCTCCGCAAAGAATGCGTGGATCAACCCTTTGCGCTGATCCGAGGCCATCAGGTCCATGAATAATTCCCGTTCGCGTGCCAAACCGGATGCAAAATCCTCGGCCTCGCAACTGGCTTGTATTGCCCGCACTGCAATCGCAGGCGACAGTTGGCCCCGGCCCTTCTTCAGCACCGCGTTATAGGCCGCATCAAAATCGATTGGGGCGGGCCGGGCCATATCGCAAACAGGACGCCGTGCTGCATCAGTTGAAAGCAGCTCTCTGACATAGGCCAGGCCGATCTCGCGCGGATCACCATCCTGAACTTTGTCCAGCACACCCATCTCAAGCGCTTCTGGAGCTCGGACGTGCCGCCCCGTCGTGATCATGTCCAATGCAGCCTCGGCTCCGGCAACACGCGGCAAGCGCTGGGTGCCGCCAGCGCCAGGAATGATACCAAGATTAACCTCGGGCAACCCCACCTTCGCAGACGGCACGGCAACGCGATAATGACAGGATAAAGCAACCTCAAGCCCACCACCAAGCGCGGTTCCATGCAACGCAGAAACCACCAGCAAGGGCGACGCCTCAATCCGATCACAGAGTGCGGGCAGCCACGGGTCCTGTGGCGGCTTGCCAAACTCGCGAATGTCTGCGCCTGCAAAATAAGTCCGACCCTCACCATAGATCAAAACCGCGCGCGCGCCCTCTGTTTCGGCACGTTCGATCGCCGACAACAAACCCCGGCGCACATCCACGCCCAGCGCGTTAACGGGTGGGTTCTCAGCCGACAAAACGGCGATATCGCCCACTTTCTCATACCCGATGACTTGGGTCATATGATCGTGCCTCCTCAGACGAAATGCGATGCCAGTAGTAAATCGGGGAATCCCCGAACACGGCGCGATCAAAGACTGGCCCGGTCTGCGTTCGTATTCAACTATATTTTCGACCGATCGTTCGGTTTATTTGATTTTCTCGGATTTAGTACCATAATCACGCGGTTCATGCCCGGAACTAACCTTTTACGTTGCGGTAGAAATTGCTTCGCGGCCTCAGACCAACGAAGCGCAAAGAACTGCAGTGCTTGGTCTGAATTCGCACGGAACCCGAGGGCGCGATCCAAATGGAAACGCAGCTAACAGGGCCTTAGCACTTGTTTGGGAAGTTCTGGTAGCGGAGGAGGGACTTGAACCCCCGACACGCGGATTATGATTCCGCTGCTCTAACCAACTGAGCTACTCCGCCACGAGTGAGAGGCGATTTAAGCGAGGGGCCGGGGAGGGTCAAGAGGGAAAAGCGTGCCTGCCGAGATTCTTTATTGTGTTATTCAATGCGCGTCCTGCTCTGTCAGCCGGGTGCGGGAATTCTCGGCGATCTGGCGGATGAAACGCGCGCAGATTTCGGGTTCTGTGATGAGTATCATGTGACCCCGGTGTTCCAGGACCTCAAAGGTCAGGCCGAATTTCGTCATTGTAGCACCGTGTAGCTCGGCGGACAGGATCGGGTCCTCTGTGCCGAACAGGATGCCTCCGGGCACGCGCAGATCGTTATAGCGTGAAGTCAGGGCACCCATGCTGGCCTCTACCCCAACAACATCCTGTGAGGCGGTGATAAAGGCCGAGGGGCGAAGACCAAGGGCACCCCCAGCACGGTTCAGGAAGTCTGAGGGCGCGGGCTCGGGTGCGAAGACGTCTTTCAGCACGAGGGGTGCGGTTTTTCGGGCCATCGGGACGGCGATTGTATTGCCAATAAGGTTGCGCAGCCACTCGGTACGGATTTCAAGTGGTTTGAAAACGGCGGGCGGTTCCGGCATTTGTTGCGTCAAGGGTGCCAGAAGCGCCAACGCCGCCGTGTTGTCGGGATAATCCAGTGCCATCGCAAGAGACACGGCGCCACCTAGAGAATGACCGACCAGTGTGGCTTGATCGACGTTCTTTATTTCCAGAAACTCGTGGATCATGCGGGCTTGTTCGGGCAATTCCGCCAACTGGGCAGCATCGCGCGTGGAATAGCCACAGCCCGGACGGTCAACCGCGAGAACGTGATAATCCTGAGCAAGATCATCCACCAATGCATACGTAAAATGCTGCAATTGGCCTGATAGGCCATGGATCATGACAATTGTCGGGTTGGAAGGGTCGCCTTTTTCGACATAGTGAATGCTGCCACCGTGAACGGGCACGATCCGCCCCAGTTGCGGCACCACTTCGGTGCCCTGCCGCGTTAGGCGACGAGTCCAGATGTGCATCCCCAGCAAAAGGGACATCAGCAACAAGACAATCGTTAGCAAAATCGACATCACGGATCTCCGGTAGGTTTGCTCAGGCGATGGTATTGCCCGGGGCCCGATTGCACCATGCGTTTTCTGAACGGCTGAATTGGCAGGCAGATAACCGCAACCTAATTATTGGTGTGTAAATTGGTATGACTTGGTCAGAAAAGCTCCCAGCACCCGGTATGTGCGCCGCACTGATAATATGGTTGAACAGACCGCTCAGCGGTCAACTACTACCGCTCAGTACGTCAGCCGAGGGGCGTGGCAGCAGATCAAGCAGCCCGAACACGCTATCGCGACAAGCCGGACCAGCCCAATCAACAGGATAAAAAGCCAAAGGTAAGTCCGGCTGGCGTAGCACGACGCGCCGCCACCGATGCACCAGCAGGGTGCGCAGTGTTGCGCTCTGCAAGGGGGTTGGCGCCCAGCCTTCGGGACGGGACTTCGCGGCGCGTTCGACCGCGCCCAGAAGAGACTTGCAAGAGGCGCGCAATTCGGGTGGACACAACCGATCCTGCACCCATTTGGGAGCTGCGTGCGGAGAGATGTCCAAGGCCAGCAAACCGTCCGACTGATCGGACACAGGCCCCGCACCCATCGCTACGTTGCGCCCAATAGGGATATAGTCGTCGCTGAGCATCACGTCTTCAAGCACTTGTGTGCCCGATCCATCCTCGGCGATCAGAAGATGCCAATTTTCAATGGGCGAAGGACCGCGCGCATATATGCGCGGCGTGACGGCGGCGGATTGCGTCCGGCCGAATTCCGAGAGGACATGGCGCGAAACGCGTCCAATCCGGTCACTTTCAATCCAGCCGTCCTTGCGCAGCCGGTGCAGAGCGACGCGGATCGCTTCGGGTTTGATGCCCATCGGCTCAATTATCCGGGTCAGAACACCGCCCGAGATTTGCGCGCCGGGCTCTTGTGCCATGTCACCAAACAGCGAGACGATAATCGACCAGACCCGCTGGTCTTGCGGGTCCGCCAGTTCGGCCACAGCCGTTTCGAACCACGAGGTCTTTTCGGTCATGGACCCAGTTTAACCCATTAGGCCCAATAAGAAAAACAGGTAGTACAGCGGGTCAGCGGGCGTTCATGGTCAGAAGCTCGTATTCTGCGACCGGTTCGTCATCTTGATTGGTCAGGGACACGTGCCAGCGAACCTCGCCATAATCGTCATTGCGTGGGGTTTTCTGCTTTACCGTCAGGCGCACCTTGATGCTGTCGCCAGCAACAACGGGCTTCATGAACCGCAGCCCGTCCAGCCCGGTATTGGCCAGCACCGGCCCCTCGTTCGGTTCAACAAATAGGCCCGCCGCAAAACTGAGCAACAGATAGCCATGCGCTACCCGACCGGGGAAGAACGGATTTCGCGCCGCCGCGTCCTCGTCCATATGCGCATAAAAGGTATCGCCGGTGAAATTGGCGAAGTGTTCGATATCCTCCAGCGTGACAGTGCGCGGGGCTGTGTGCAGCGTCTCTCCGACCTGCAACTCACCAAATTTACGGGTGAAGGGATGGGCCGGACCTTGGATTTCGGGCGCTCCTGGCACCCATTTGGTGCTGATACCACTGAGTATGCGCGGGGAGCCCTGAATGGCCGTGCGCTGCATATAGTGTTTCACACCGCGCACGCCGCCCATTTCCTCACCACCGCCCGCACGGCCCGGCCCTCCATGCACCATATGGGGCAGCGGAGATCCGTGGCCGGTCGATTCAGCCATCGAGTCGCGGTCGTTGATGTAAATCCGCCCGTTATAGGCTGCGGCCCCCATCACTACGTTGTGCGCGACCTTTGTGTCGTGAGTGATCAGCGACGTGACCAGAGATCCCTGCCCGCGATTGGCAAGTGCCACCGCATGATCCAGATCGCGGTAGCCCATGAGGGTCGAAACTGGGCCGAAGGCCTCGGTATCGTGCACGCGCTGCGCTTTGTCGGGGTCAGCACAGTAAAACAGCATCGGGGGAACGAATGCGCCGGTTTCAGGGCCGTGCAGGTCGAACGCGTCGGGGTTGCCATAAACCCGTTCAGCCTCTTGCCCGATCAGAGCTGCCTGATCCAGAACGTCGGCTTTCTGCCCGTTCGACACCAGCGCGCCCATGTGAGTGGTGTCGGAACGGGGGTCGCCGATGGTGATCTTTGCCAATCGGTCAGACAGCGCGGCAATTATGGCGTCGACCTGCAGCTGGGGCGCGATGATGCGTCGGATGGCAGTGCATTTCTGGCCCGCCTTTGTGGTCATCTCGCGCGAGACTTCCTTGACGAACAGGTCAAATTCGGGCGTGCCGGGCGTGGCATCGGGCCCGAGGATGGAAGCGTTCAAGCTGTCCTGCTCGGCCACAAACCGGACCGAGTTCTGCAAGATCGCAGGCGTCTGCCGCAGCTTCAACGCGGTATTCGCCGAGCCTGTGAAGCTGACCACATCCTGACAATCCAAGTGATCGAGCATGTCGCCCAACCCGCCCGAGACCAGCTGTAGCGCACCGGCAGGCAGGATGCCGCTATCCAGCATGATCCGCACTGCCAGTTCGGTGACGTAGCAACTGTTGGTAGCCGGCTTGACGATTGCAGGCACGCCAGCCAGCAGCGTCGGGGCCAGCTTTTCCAGCATCCCCCAGACCGGGAAGTTGAAGGCGTTGATATGAACCGCGACCCCTTGCAGGGGCGTGCAGATATGCTGCCCCAAAAAGGTGCCATTGCGTGACAACTGCTCGATTTCGCCGTCCAGATAAACCTGCGCATCCGGCATCTCGCGCCGGCCTTTTGAGGCAAAGACAAACATCGTGCCGATGCCACCATCGATATCGATCAGGTGGTCCTTCTGCGTAGCTCCGGTTTCGAAACTCAGGTCGTAAAGGGCTTGTTTATGCGCCGAAAGCTCTTGCGCCAGCGCCTTGAGCATCCGAGCACGGTCGTGGAACGTTAACTTGCGCAGCGCGGGGCCACCGGTATTGCGCGCATAGTCAAGCATCGCCTGCACGTCGAGCGCGGCATTGCCAGCGCTTGCAAACGGTGCGCCAGTGATGGCGGACGCGATGGTGCGTGCGCCTTCTCCAGGCGCGACCCAAGTACCAGCGGCGAAGCTGGAAATCTGATGCAGGGACATGGTGTTCTCCTGTTTGATGCGGTGGGACTAGTGTCCCAAAGCGCCCATTTGCTGCGGCAGATACAGCACCACGATGGGCACCAGCACGATCAGCGCGAGGCGGAAGATATCGGCGATCCAGAACGGAGTGACGCCACGAAATATGGTGCCGGTCGAGACGTCACCCACCACGCCTTTCAGAATGAAGACGTTCAGGCCTACGGGTGGCGTGATCAGCGAGATTTCGGTGACAACCACGACGACGATGCCAAACCAGATTGGGTCATAGCCCAGAGACGTGACCAACGGGAAGAAGATCGGAACCGTCAGCAACAGCATCGAGAGAGATTCGAAGACGCAACCCAGAATGATGTAGATACCAAGGATCATCAGGATCACGACAAACGGAGCCACATCATAGGCGGTCACCATCGCGATCAGGGCTTCGGGCAAACCGGCCAGATTGATGAAATTTGAGAATATCTGAGCGCCAATCAGCACCGCAAACAGGGCAGACGCGGTAAAGCAGGTCTCTTTCAGCACCTCGAATGTCGAGCCAACCGTGAGACCCCCACGAAAGAGTGCAATCAGAAAGGCCCCAGCGGCCCCCATACCTGCGGCCTCGGTGGGTGAGAATGTCAGGTTTAGGGGCTCAAAATCGAAGGCTCCATAAAGCCCGCCAATAACTAGGAAGAACAACAACAGCACAGCCCAAACCGAACCCAGCGCGCGGATGCGTTCGGACCAGGTGGCGCGCTCGCCTGCGGGCCCGGCTTCGGGGTTACGCCAGACGGTCCAGCGCACAGCAAAGAGGTAGAACAGAATGCCGAGGATGCCGGGGATGATGCCCGCCATGAACAATTTCCCGATCGAGGTCTCGGTCAGCAACCCGTAGATGACCAGAATGACCGATGGAGGGATCAGAATGCCAAGCGTACCACCGGCGGCAATCGAGGCGGTCGAGAGTTCATCGGAATAGCCGTAACGCCGCATCTGCGGCATCGCGACCTTTGACATCGTGGCGGCGGTTGCCAGCGACGATCCGCAGATAGCCGAAAATCCGCCACAGGCCGCAACCGTTGCCATGGCAATACCACCGCGCATGTGGCCAAGAAAGGCGTTGGACACCGCATAAAGCTCGCGCGCCATGCCGCCCTTGTTCACGAACAGGCCCATCAGGATGAACAGCGGCACAACCGACAGACCATAGTCCTGCGCAGTGTCGGTGATCTGTCGGCCCACCATGGACATGGCAGCCTTCATCCCGCGCTCATCAAAAATCGAGCCGCCACGCTCATAGGCAAATCCCAATGTGCCCACCAGACCCATGGCAAAGACGATAGGAAGGCGCACCAGCACCAAGATCAATACAATCGCAAATCCGATTAGCGCTGCGGTCATTACATAGGCTCCGACAGTGTATTTGGGGCGAAGGCCTTTAGCAGCCCAGTGGCGATCATCACCAGTGCAGTGATGGCAACAGACAGGGTAATGAACCAGCCGATCAGGTAGGTGGGGATTGAAAGATATTCGGTTACATCCCCATAATCCCGCGCACGCTCGGCCAGGACCCAAACGCGTTGGACCGGCCAGAACAGCATGATGCCGCTGACCACATAGATCACAACGTCCCGCGCACGCGACAGATGCAGACGGTGGAAGAACCCGTCTGTCAGATCGACCGCGATATGGCCATTGGTGGTGGAGACGATCGGGAGGACAGAAAACACCAGAATTGCCATCAGAATGCGCGTCAGCTCGGTGGCGGCCTCAATGGGCGCATTGAAGACCGAACGCAGGATCACGTCGCAAAAGGTCATTACCATCAGGATAAACAGTGCAATGCAGGCCACGATCACGGGAAGGGCGCTGGCACGGCGCACAAGCTGAATAATAGGGGTCATGGGAAACTCGCGCAGGGTAAGTCAGGGCGGCGCAAGAGCCGCCCTGCAGTCGGATCAGTTCGAGGACATTTCCGATTTGATCATGTCATATGCGGCTTGAGCGTCGACTCCTGTTGCGTCAACCTCGGCGATGACCTTGCCGCGGATGTCTTCGGCGATGGCCGAGAACTTCTCCATATCCGCGTCAGTGGCAGCGTTGATGGCATTGCCCTCCGCCGCCTCGGTTGCCTCACGTCCAGTGGCGTCGATCTCATCCCAGATTTTGCCGATCTCACGGCTCAGCGGTTCACCGAATACGTTTTCTTCCAGCGCCGTCTGCAGCTCGGGTGGCAGATCTGCGAAGGTGTCTTCGTTCATGATGAATGCAAACGAACCACGATAGAGGCCACCGGGCATCTCATAGACGTTCTGCGCAACCTCGGTCAGCTTGAAACCCTTGCGCGATTCCAGTGGCATGACCACGCCGTCAGCGGCTTTCGATGCCAGTGTTTCATAGACTTTCGGAGCGGGCACCTGAATGCCGGTCGCGCCAAGCGCCGCACCAACGTCTCCGCCAACGCCACCCGGGATACGTACTTTTAGGCCCGAAACCTCATCCAGAGTGGTTACTGGCGCGCTGGAATGCAGCTGCGCGGGTCCATGCGTGTGCAAGGCGATGACTTTGACACCACGATGCTCGTCAGCAGCTTTCAAGTACTTGTCGTAGGCGCGCCAGTAAGCAACCGAAGCGTCCTCGGCCGAGCCTTCGTAACCAGGCAGTTCGATCAGCTTGGTGGTGACGAAGCGTCCCGGTTGATAGCCGTGAAAGATAATCGAGGCATCGGCCGCGCCATCCATAATCAGGTCCATCTGCGCAGGCGGTGGAGCGATACCTAGCTTAAGCTCTGCGGTGACCTGCCCGTCAGTGGCCTCCTCTACCATTTCGACGAATTTGGGCCACATCTTTGCGTTGATGCCGTGGGTGGGTGGGGCCCAGCTGGAAATTGTCAGGGTGTAGTCAGCCGCAAAAGCAATGGTGCCGGACACCGCCAAGGTTGCAGACGCCAACAATGTGGTGAGCTTGGTGAATTTCATGACCGGGTCTCCTCCTCAAAATCGCAAGTCGTGAATGTGTTAATGGTACGTTTTGTAACTATCAACGACGAGAAATGCTGTTCCGCCCGCTGGCCAAAGTGCATTTCCGATCGCCGAGTCACAAACGGCTATAGAATTTATTGACCAACCGTTCGGTTTATGCAAGAAGTTTGTTGTAACTTATGAAAAGCGAACCGGGCATGTCCGACACGATTATTTCGCAGAATATGGGTCAATGGGTTGAAATTACACTCAATCGCCCTGATCGCCTGAACAGTTTCACGGATGAGATGCACTATGCCCTGCGCGCTGCACTTGAGGCCGCGCGTGACGGTGGTGCCCGAGCGGTGCTGTTAACCGGCGCGGGGCGCGGGTTCTGCGCAGGGCAGGATTTGGGCGATCGAAACCCTGCCACGATGGAGGGTCCGCCGGATTTGGGCTATACGGTTCGCACCTTCTACGCGCCTTTGGTCCGCCTGATCAGGTCCTTGGAATTACCTGTTGTCTGCGCCGTCAATGGCGTTGCCGCCGGGGCGGGTGCGAATCTAGCCTTGGCTTGTGATGTGGTACTTGCCGCTGACTCCGCCAAGTTTATCCAATCATTTTCCAAAGTGGGCCTGATACCTGATACCGGCGGCAGTTGGCATCTGCCCCGTTTGCTGGGTGAAGCCCGAGCCAAAGGGCTGGCCCTGACTGGGCAACCCCTGCCAGCAAAGCAGGCTGCGGATTGGGGGCTGATCTGGAAAGCAATTCCAGACGCTGAACTATTGACCGAGGCGCGCGCACTAACGGAACAGTTCGCCAATGGTCCGACGCTGGGACTTGGCCTGACGAAACAGACGATACAGGCGGCTGCCACGAATACCCTGACCGATCATCTCGAGATTGAGGCGGACGCAATGAAAACCTGCGGCGAAAGCGTCGACTATGCCGAGGGCGTTACTGCGTTTCTGGAAAAGCGCGCGCCAGTATTTCGGGGAGAATGAGATGACGCCGAAGGAACGCGCACAGAAAGCCGCTGCTGCCATGTGGGGGCGGGACAATGCCTCGAAATGGGCAGGCATGGAACTGGTGGAGATGGATGAAGGCGCTGCGACGCTGGCGTTGCAGGTGGCTGACCATCACTGCAACGGGCACGGGATCTGCCATGGCGGCGTGACATTCATGTTGGCCGACAGCGCCTTTGCCTTTGCCTGCAATAGTCGCAACCAGTCCACAGTCGCCCAGCACAATGTGATCAGCTACGTCGCGCCCGCGCGATCCGGTGATCTGCTGACGGCCCGCGCAACGGAACTGAGCCTGACAGGGCGCAGCGGCATCTATGACGTATCCATAACCAACCAAGCCGGACAAAAGATCGCAGAATTTCGGGGCTTTTCCCGCGCGGTCAAAGGCCCGGTGTTTGACGAGACCTGAGATGAGGGGGATGGCATGAAGGATCTTACTCCGAACAAGGCGGATCTTGATCCGATCGAGATCGCCTCGATTGATGAAATCCGCAACCTACAGTTGGATCGCCTGAAATGGTCGCTGCGCCATGCTTATGACAACGTGCCTATGTACCGGCAGCGGTTTGATGAGGCCGGTGTGCATCCTGACGACCTTCAGTCCCTCAGTGATCTGGCACGGTTTCCGTTTACCTTCAAAAACGATCTGAGGGAAAACTATCCCTTTGGTCTGTTTGCAGTCCCGCGTGAGCAGATCATTCGTGTTCATGCCTCGTCGGGAACCACGGGTAAGCCAACCGTCGTAGGGTATACGCAAGGCGACATAGACAACTGGGCGGATCTGGTGGCGCGGTCGTTGCGTGCCAGCGGTTTGCGCCGGGGCGACATGGTGCACAACGCCTATGGCTATGGCCTGTTCACCGGCGGTCTGGGCGCGCATTATGGAATCGAACGTCTGGGGGCCACGGTCGTCCCGATGAGCGGCGGGCAGACCGGCAAGCAGGTCGACCTGATCACTGACTTCAAACCTGACGGGATTATGGTAACACCATCCTATATGCTGAACATTCTTGAGCAGTATCACAAGATTGGACTCGATCCGCGCGAAAGTTCCTTGGCTGTCGGCGTCTTTGGCGCTGAACCTTGGACGGATTCGATGCGCTCCGAGGTTGAACAGGCTTTCGATATGCATGCCGTCGATATCTATGGCCTGTCCGAGATCATGGGACCGGGCGTCGCCAATGAGTGCGTCGAAACCAAAGATGGGCCCGTGATCTGGGAAGACCACTTCTACCCCGAAATCATCGACCCGCAGACCGGCGAGGTCATGCCTGATGGTGAGATTGGTGAACTGGTCTTTACCACGCTGACCAAAGAAGGTCTTCCGATGATCCGCTATCGCACCCGTGACCTGACGCGGCTTTTGCCCGGCACGGCGCGGTCGATGCGTCGGATGGAAAAGATCACGGGCCGCTCGGATGACATGATTATTCTGCGGGGTGTCAACGTCTTCCCCAGTCAGATCGAGGAGCAGGTTCTGGCAACCGGCGGTCTGGCACCCTACTACCAGATCGAACTTTATAAAGCTGGCCGGATGGACGCGATGCGCGTGCATGTCGAAGCTACGCCGGATGCAGCCGATGAGCTGAGCAAAACCGCCGCTGCTCGGATGCTATCTCGCCGGATTAAAGAGGTGGTTGGCATCTCGACCGAGATCGATATAGGCGAGCCGGGCGAGGTAGAACGCTCACAAGGCAAGGCCCGGCGCGTGATTGACAATCGGGACATCTAAGCGACAGACGGAGGGTCAGGATTTGGCGCGCACGATAGCAAAAGACCACGACCATAAACGAACTCGCATCCTAAAATGCGCCGCCCGCGTCTTCGCGCAGGAAGGATTTGATCGGGCGTCAATGTCTCAGCTGGCGCGGGAGTGCGGGATATCCAAGGCCAATATCTATCACTACTACGACAGCAAGGACGCCATTCTGTTCGATATTCTCGACAGTTACCTGCTGCAATTGCGTGACCAGGTTTGCGGCTTGGACCTTGATGGGATGGAACCCGCGGATCGCTTGAAACGGGTGGTGCGGGAAATCCTACTGGCCTATCAAGGCGTGGATGATGAGCATCGCGTGCAAACCAGCGGCATGTCCGCATTGCCCGAAGAGCAGCAGAATCTGCTGCGTGGCTATCAGAGGGATCTGGTGGTGTTCGTCAGTGACATCATCGCCAGCATCTCGCCTGCAACTTTCAAGGATGATGCGGCAAAGCTTCGGGCCACGACCATGTCCGTTTTCGGAATGTTGAACTGGTTCTACATGTGGAATGCCGGGGCGGATGCCAACGCGCGCAGCGATTACGCCGCGTTGGTAAGCAATCTGACATTATCAGGTGTTGATGGCCTTTGAACCCTTGTTGGCACAGAGTTGATTTGGCTCTTCGGTCAGGATGAGGTTCAATAAGGGCGGAGGTTACCCATGCAACGCCCTGATCGTTTCGATAAATTCTATTTCGCCAAAGTAGGTCTGGGCGAAGCCTGTGGCTGCGCCGAGCGGGTGATTGACGTTTTTGAGTTCAATCGGAAATGTGGTGCTAAGGCCCGGCAGTCATTGAAGAAAGATCGGCGAAAGCGTCGCACGCTTCGCGGTTTGGCCGTGAAGTATGGGTTGCTGAGCCGCAAACGCCAACCTTGAAAGCTAGGGTACTTCAAGTCCCAGCTTTTCGACCTGTTCGGTCGCTTTTACTGTCCACTGATCTTTCATCTCAATCCCGGTTAATTGCCGCAGCCCCAGCTTGCGGAGCGTTTCGGTTTTCTCGGCTGTGCCCGCCCCAAAACTTGCCGCGACCCGGGGCCACCAATAGTCGACCGACGCTTGCATTTCTGCAGCCTTTCCCTGTTCGATCAGCTTGCCCGCACCCTCAAGCGCAAGCTCCCCATGGCGCGCCTCGATCGGGGAAATCTCGCGGAAGGCCTCGGCCAGAGGCTGATAGGATATCTGCGAAAACTGAGCCAGTTGGACGTCAACCGCCAGGCTCATCAGCAGGTTCATAACCACGGCATCTTCCCATCCTTCGATCGGATAGTTGAATACAGCAAGTCGCATGTCGTGTTCGGACCGCGTAGCCCCGATATCCGCATCACGATCCAGACGTGTGGTCCAGGGATGGTGATTTGCATAGCGGTCAGTGTTGGCTCCGAACTCGCCCATGATTTTCAGGACACGATCTGCGTTGTCGGTCTTTTCCAGCACAATCTTGGCCGCCGCGATGCGTTCCTTGATGCCCGGGCCCAGATTTATGATGTCGGCAAAGCCCGCTGCGCCGGCCAGTTCGCTGTCCACGAAGGTCGCCATCAGTTTCATGAGCTCTGCACGATAGCGCGGAGGCACGTTGGTTGGATTACTCAGGACACCACCCGCTGCCAAATAGCTCTCGATTGTCATGTCTTCAGCCATCATTCCCTCCGTCTACTGATCGTAGTCCACGACAACGGTGTCGGTCATCGGATAGGCCTGACAGCTCAAGACGTATCCTTTCTCGACTTCGTAGTCTTCCAATGCGTGATTGGCGACCATCTCGACCTCGCCCTCAAGCACCCGGCAGCGGCAGGTTGAACAGACCCCGGCCTTACAGGCGTAAGGCGCGTCCATCGCATTCTCCAACGCGGCATCGAGAATCGATTGATCCTTCGGCATGGTGATCGTTTGCGTTGCCCCGTCCATGGTGATTGATGTTTTGGTCTGGTTGTCCTGAGATGCCGTGTCCGCCCCGCTCACTTTGCGCTTGACCCGACCGGGTTGAGCGCTGGCGAAGAGTTCAAACTTGATCTGCCCGTCGTTCAGCCCATGCGCCCGCAGGGCTGAGGCAATGCCCAGCATCATCGGCTCGGGGCCGCAGATAAAAGCCGTGTCGACGTTCTGAATATCGATCCAGTGTTCAAAAAGTTCGGCACATTTGTCTTGCGTGACCAGACCGGTAAAAAGATCGATTTCCTGCGCGTCTGTTTCCAGAATATGGATCACGTTCAAACGCCCCATATAGAGGTTCTTGAGGTCCTCAAGCTCCTCTCGGAACATGATCGTGTTCACGCCCTTGTTGGCATAAACCAATGTGAACCGCGAATGTGTTTCTCGGGCGAGCGTCGTCTTCAGGATCGAGAGAACCGGCGTGATGCCCGACCCACCCGCAAAGCCCAGATAATGCTTTTCGGCGGAGGGATCGATTGCGGTGTAAAAGCTGCCCATCGGCGGCATCGCCTGCACCGTATCGCCCACCTTTAGATCGGAGTTGGCCCAGGTCGAGAATGCGCCGCCATCCACGCGCTTGATCCCCACCTGCAGAATGCCCTCATCCTTGCCCGCGCAGATCGAATAGGACCGGCGCAGTTCTTCCCCGTCGAAATCGCGGCGGAAGGTCAGGTACTGGCCTTGGGTAAAGTCGAATTCATCGGCTGAACCGTTTACAGGTTTCAACGTCACGACCACCGCATCGCGGATGGTTTTGTGAACATCGGTAACTTCCAGATCATGAAAGCGTGCCATCCGGTGATCCTCCCTCAGATGCACTTGAAATAGTCAAAAGGTTCCAGGCAGTCGGTGCAGCGCCAATGGGCCTTGCAAGGGGTCGAGCCAAACTGGCTGACCTTTTCAACCGCCTTGCTACCGCAATGTGGGCAGCGTTCAGGTCCACCTGCAGGCTGCGGCGGGGCGATGCCGTAATCCTCGAGCCGAGCACGGCCCTTGTCGCTGAGCCAATCGGTGGTCCAAGCCGGTGCGATACTTGTCTCGATCCGCAGATCGTCGATTCCATGATCACGCAGCGCAGTTTCGATATCCATGCTGATGACCGAGGTCGCCGGGCAGCCCGAATAGGTCGGCGTGACGGTAACCGTCAGAGTGTCTTCATCCCATCGCACATCGCGTACAATGCCCAGATCGACGACCGAGATCACCGGAATCTCAGGGTCTGGTACAGCGTCCAGCCATTCCCACACCTGATCCGTTGAAGCCCGCATTGATCCTTACCACTTCGCGCCGGGATATGCGCGCTGCAACCACTGCATCTGTGTCAGAAGATGGCCCAGATGCTCGGTATGCATGCGACCGTCGCGCCCGCCCTTATGGGCAAAGCGGCTTTCGGGAATGGTTAGTGTCGCCTCGGACAGCACACGCTCAATCAGAGCGTCATATTCTGCGCGCAGATCTGCCGGGTTCGGGGCAATCCTCGCCGCAACCATTTCTGCATCAACATCGTCACTGGCAAACATCTCGCCGACATATGGCCAGAGATAGTCCAGCGCCTCTTGCATGCGGGCATGACTTTCCTCGGTCCCGTCGCCGAGGCCCACAACCGTATCGCCCGAACGTTCGAGGTGATAGCTAACTTCTTTGCTGGCCTTGGCGGCGATCGCCGCAACACGTTCGTCAGAGGATTTCATCAGATGCCCCAGCATGATCGAATGCCAAGCATCAAACAGGAACTGACGCATCAGCGTGCGGCCGAAGTCGCCGTTCGGCACTTCGACCAGCAGCACATTGCGGAAATCCCAGGCGTCGCGCAGAAAGGCCAGATCATCGGCGGATTTGCCGCCGTCGATCTCACCCGCAAGACCCAGCCACATCTGAGTCTGACCGATCAAGTCCAGCGCGGTATTGGCCAGCGCGATGTCTTCCTCCAGCACAGGCGCATGGCCGCACCATTCGCTGACGCGATGGCCGAGGATCAGGGTATTGTCCCCCATCCGCAGCAGAAACTGCAGCAAAGCGTCATTGGAAACCGGAACACTCATTACATCGCCCCCACTTCTTCGGGAATATCGAAGAAGGTTGGATGGCGGTACACTTTGCTTTCGCTGGGCTCGTACAGCGGACCTTTGTCGCTGGGCGATGAGGCCGAGATGTTGTTGGCCTCAACCACCCAGATCGAAACGCCTTCGTTGCGGCGCGTGTAGACATCGCGCGCGTTCTTGATCGCCATTTCCGCGTCCGGGGCGTGTAACGACCCAACATGGCGGTGGCTCATGCCATGTTGTCCGCGGATGAAGATTTCCCACAGGGGCCATTCGTTGTTCATTTGGTATCCTCCTCAGGGCAGTCTTATTCTGCAGCCAGATTTGCGGCGCGTTTCTTGCGGGCATGAGCCAGCAGCCCGTCGCGAACCCATTTACCGTCGTCCCACGCCTTGTTACGCGCGGCCAGCCGGTCGACATTGCAAGGGCCGTTGCCCTTGATCACATCGAAAAACTCGGACCAGTCCGGGTCGGTGTAATCATAATGGCCCCGTTCTTCGTTCCATTTCAGGTCCGGGTCAGGGATACTCAGACCCAGATATTCGGCCTGAGGCACGGTCTGATCCACGAATTTCTGGCGCAGCTCGTCATTGGTGTTGATCTTGATCTTCCACGCCATGGATTGCGCCGAATGCACGCTTTCCTTGTCCGACGGCCCGAACATCATCAGCGACGGGTACCACAGTCGATTTATTGCATCCTGCGCCATCTTACGCTGCTCTGGCGTACCCTCTGCCATCTTGCGGATCGCATCATAGCCCTGGCGCTGGTGAAAGCTCTCTTCTTTGCAGATGCGGATCATTGCGCGCGAGTATGGTCCGAAGGACGTCCGCTGCAGCGGAACCTGGTTCATGATCGCGGCACCATCGACCAACCATCCGACCGCGCCGATATCAGCCCAGTTCAGGGTCGGATAGTTAAAGATCGACGAGTATTTCATGCGCCCGTCCAGCAGCATCTCGGTGATCTCATCCCGGCTGACACCCAGCGTTTCTGCCGCGCAATAGAGATACAGCCCATGCCCGGCCTCATCCTGCACCTTGGCCAGCAGGATCGCCTTGCGCTCCAGCGTTGGCGCTCGGGTGATCCAGTTTCCTTCGGGCAGCTGGCCTACGATTTCAGAATGTGCGTGCTGGCCAATTTGACGGATCAGTGTCGCGCGATAGTCGTCGGGCATCCAATCCTTGGGCTCGATCTTGATATCGGCGTCGATCTTGTCCTGAAACGCGCGTTCCTGCTCGGTCATCTCCTCGCGGGATTTCACGCCGGATCCGGCTGTTTTGATCATCTGAGCGTACATGTGAGGTCTCCTCCCTTACACACGTTCAAGAATAAGTGCGGCACCCTGCCCAACCCCGACACACATGGTACAGAGCGCGTAGCGGCCTCCGGTGCGGCGCAGTTGATAGGCAGCAGTCATCACTAGCCGCGCACCGCTCATTCCAAGCGGGTGGCCAATGGCGATTGCCCCGCCATTTGGGTTCACATGCGGCGCATCATCGGGCACCCCGAGTTCGCGCAGCGTGGCTAGGCCCTGCGAGGCAAACGCCTCGTTTAATTCTATCACATCCATCTGATCGATGCTGAGCCCAGCCCGTGCAAGCACCTTACGGCTGGCTGGAACCGGGCCGATGCCCATCACGCGCGGCTCCACCCCAGCAACGGACATGCCAACCATACGGGCAATCGGGGTCAGATCGTTCTTTGCCGCAGCAGATTCATTCGCCATCAGGATCGCTGCCGCGCCGTCGTTAACACCCGAGGCGTTTCCAGCGGTCACAGTCTTGTCCACCCCATTGATGCCCTTTAGGCCAGACAGTTTCTCTGCTGTAGTCCCCGGTCGCGGATGCTCGTCCGTGTCGACCACCACCGGGTCACCTTTGCGCTGTGGGATTGTGACCGGGGTGATCTCCTCCTGAAACACCCCGGTCTGGTGCGCCGCGGCCCAGCGGGCCTGGCTGCGTTCGGCAAACGCGTCCTGATCGGAGCGACTGATACCATAAGCTTCCGCTACGTTATCCGCTGTTTCGGGCATCGAGTCGATACCAAATTCCTTTTCCATTTTCGGGTTCACAAAGCGCCAGCCGATCGTGGTGTCGTAAACGGCATTGGCACGAGTAAAGGCGGATGTTGCCTTGGGCATCACAAATGGCGCACGCGACATGCTTTCGACCCCACCCGCGATCGCCATGTCATAATCCCCAGCCTTGATGGCGCGCGCAGCCATGCCCACCGCATCCATGCCAGACGCGCAGAGCCGATTGATTGTCGTTCCCGGTACATCCACCGGCAGCCCTGCCAGCAACGCCGCCATCCGCGCCACATTGCGGTTGCTTTCACCGGCTTGGTTCGCATCGCCATAAATCACGTCGTCCAGACTGGACCAATCCACCTGTGGGTTACGCGCGACAAGCGAAGCGATTGGCAGGGCGGCAAGATCATCTGTGCGCACCTGGCTTAGTCCACCACCATATCGTCCGATCGGGGTGCGCTGGGCGTCGCAGATAAAGGCGTCCATAGGTCGATTACTCCGAATTTGAATTCACATCATTAAGTGACCGATAGGTCGGTTAATAAGCCTCTCATCGATTCGCAGCAAGCTTTATGTTACTTCATCTACGTTTTCCTGCTTTTTCCGTAACGCTTTGGCTTGCTGCGAGTAACTTGGTCGTGTGAAACGTAGTCTTTGCCGGCTTACCATCTGCGCCGATGCCGTCTCAGACCTTTGATAAGGGTTCCTTCAACACAAAATTTGACAAATCGAAAACGTACTTAGACCGCTTCGAATAGGCAGTTTGAAATGTTGCCATTCTGAGATTGGAGTTCCGGTAAACGTTTGTATCTGCGGCAGACATCGCACCAGATTGTCTGGTTTTGACCTATAGCGTTTAATGAATGACACTTAACAACTTTCGTCGCAAAAGCCGCCTTCAGTCATCGACAATCATCAAGTTAACTTTGAAAAGAAGCGTTGAATGCTCAATGCACAGAAGCCGAGACGACATCCATCATTCGCAGCTGTCTATCGGAGATCAAGTTGATCCCGTTAGAACGGAAGTATGCAATTAAACTTGTCGAGGAACTGTCGGTGTATTTGCGTTGGTTGAGATTCAAAACGAACAAAGCCGCCCTGCGGCGGTCTGTTCGGTGCTTTGTTCGACCCAATTGCTTGCGGTAGGGCGCAACCACCGATGCCGAACGCAACTGAAATGCCAGGTATAGGCGGTGATTACAACGGATCGTCGCAACACGTGCGTTGAACCGTTTTGCTGGCGTTTGCTTTTTTGCATTTCAGCATTCGAAGTGCGAGCACAAAACAATGACACGGAAGTTAACAACCTATTCGTAGAAGCGGTAGAGCTTTACCGGCAGTCAAAAAAAAGTGTCTGGAAACGCCAAGTTAGAGGCATACAAAAAAGTCCGGAGTCTCTTCGTGAAGATTCTGAGCGACTGTACTGAATTAAAGCCTGCAAGAGGGGCGGCCCGGGAGGGTCACCATTGCCAGCCTTCCCAACTCCAGACCGAAAAGATGGAACGATTTGAAACGCGAAATTGATCGGGTTTTCAGGTCAGATACGATAACGGCACGGGGGCGAATGAAACCGCAGCGGACGCTGCATTTTGCGCGCATCTTGCGTGGCGGCTATGATGCCGCTGAACCCAATCAATTCTTAGAGCAAAGAGGCTGGACGCTTTTATATGCTTACAAAGCGATCGTGCTCTTGTCGGTGATGTGACCGCTTCTATCACTTGACGAAGCACACTATGGGCCTAGCTATGCGCATTTGTTTTGCACACGAGACCAAGCAATTTGGAAAGCTCAACACACCACGCATGGTCTAGCCCAAAATCATAGTTCTCGGCCTAGCGGCACGAGACGAGGCTGAGATTCACGCTATTGCCGAATAAATGACCGTTATTTTTATATCTGATGCTGTGTTTGGCAGTTTACTTGGTTTAGTTGCTAAGAATGAAGCTTCCGGCGAAAACAAAATGCCCAAGCGGCAACTGTACGTCGCACTGCTACAAATCCAGTGCAGCGAATGCTGAATTGTGCTAACCTTACACCGCTATAGCGGTTTGCTCATTGCGTGAACGTTTTGCCGTCCAATCGCACTTAGCTGATTGCTGTTGTTTTTAAGTCTTTGCTTTTTTGTCGTTAAGTTTTTCAGGGAGAGTTTTATGATCAGTAGTCTTTGCACGGCCTTTTTTAGCAAGGCTCGTTACGGAACTCCGATGTGTTTATTGGTTTCATTGTCCATTGCGACGGATGTTCGCGGTCAGGACAACGACATCGTGACGGTTCCAGATGTTTTCTACAGTTATCTGTCCGAGAAAAAAGATGCTGAAGGTAACCACGTAAAGGAGCCCTTTGACCTTAAAGAGCTTTCCGACCAAATAAGCGAATTGGGCCTAAGTTCCGAGTCCGCATTTGCGATAAATGCTTCGGCGGAGAATGATTACAGAATGTTGAAGGAAGATGTTGTTATCAACATTCTGAGGGATCAAAGCGATAACCCTGGATTGAAAGCCCTTGGTGACTCACTGGGGTATTTTGAAGATAAAGATGGAGATGGAGATGAAGAACTGCACGGTGGTGGAGCGCAAGCCGCGGCAGCGATAGAAATGTTAACAGTTTCCGACATTGGCGCAAAAAAGTGCAAGGCGCTTCCGCCTATCCCACCAGATGTGGGCAATTCAAATAACAAATGGGAAATCTATAAGACGGCTATTTTGGGTCGTAGTTCCATGACTGCCGTCCAATACGCTTTTGATCAAGACGCGAACGAGGGCCTTGGTCGTGGCCAATTCGACATAAGAACCACCAAGTTTGTCCTATGTCGTAATCTACTTACGAACGACATAGAGGGCATCCCAATCAATGTGCGGTGGGTATTCAATGTGAATGGCCAAAGCCTGAAAGTCGAAGAATCAGGCGGCTTTTCAAACCCGCCGCCCAATGGTGGTTCGTATCAGCAGCGGTTTATTGCAAGAGGAACGGGAATTCAGCTTGTACTTATGCAAATTGACGGCACGGCGCTGCCGCCCAACAACCCTGCATACCTGATTGTAGGGAATGCCTGTATCGACATTTGGTTCGTGGATAAGGTTAATGGTTTTGACATTTCCGTGCCGGCGTCGCTGCCAAACGCAGGTGTGTTTTGTGCGGGCGGCTATTGCAAGGGCGTTCCACCGGGTTTGGATGCGACGCGATAGGTCAATTCTTCTCGCACGCCAAAATTGAGGCATCGAAAAAACCGAGATGCGCTCATGTGAGCGCAGCGAATGGCACTTTGGACTTTGTGACCTGCGGTGGTGATCGCGACTTACGCCGTTAATCAAGAGAACTGGCGACTAGTTCATGTTGACAAATGGCGAAGCCAAAGTCGGTTGGACTCTATGTCTATGATATCCCAGGAAGCTTTCTGCGGCCTTGTGATAGCGGATCGCGACACGTCGAGCGTTTTTGAGCCTGTTAAAGCAGCGCTCGACCCGTTTTCGCGGACGGTAGAGTGAACGGTCGACACCAACGCGCATCTTTGTGTTTTTCCGTACCGATATCTGGTTCATCACAACTCGATTATTATTCATCTGTCTACGTGTTTTGTCAGCATCATAGCCGCGATCTGCTATCAACACGCGCGGCTAAGGCAGATTGTCTACCTTTACCAAATCGAAACCACGATAATCAGATGTCCAACCCGGTGTGATATCGGTCCTCATATGCAAGCCAGTGTGCGTTTGCGAGCAGGTGGGTCACACGCCCATTCTGAAAGAGAACATGCGAGCAGGTCTGGACCTTCCTACTCGCGTTCTTTCCTTCGATCAGAATGATCGCCTGCGGATCTGCTACACCGGCTCCCAGTTTCTTGAAGTCCGGCATGGGTTCACAGACGCCTCTGCGTTGCGTGCATTTCAGAGCCAGATGAAGGACGATCAAGCGAGAAAAGCCCCGCACAGGACCCTTCACGTGCGTAGTTATATCCAGCTTTCTACGGGACATCGCTGGTGGAGCCTTCGACATGGAAGTTCATGCCGGCTCGCCTAAAAGGGCAAATGCAACGTTCGCGAAGTAGAAAAAACGGCGCCGGCTGAAACACGCAACGCGCGACAGGGTCGCCAAACTCACCGCTCTGTCAGCGCGTGTTCACGATGGGCGGTTTTGAACAACGACCGAGGCAATAGTGGACACCGGCCGCGGCGTTGGGTTTTAGTGTCATTGGTACGCCCGTTTCCTCCGGGAACATCATGTCAATACAGGCGGTCCCGTTATCCGCAAAGATCAGGGGGATACGATTCAGACTTCCGGGTGGAACTGTGCTTTGATCGAATTTTTTCCATTTTGCGCGGCCCTTGCCAAGCTCCCAATTCGCTTCCCAATAGTTGACGATTTTGATGTCCTGTTTCGCGGCATAAAGCTTGTATTCGAACGGCTCCGCCATGGCAGCGCTGACCTTCAGTTCTGTCGCATCAAAGGCTTTGTGAAATACACCTTTTATCGCGTCTTCTATAGTTTTTTTGTCGACCCTGGCGTTCCCGGCCTCGACGTGGAAGTACTGGTAACGAACTGCTGGCGTCAGCCTTCCAGCACGCGAGACTGCGGTTCGCATCAGGACACAGAGACGAAGGTCGCCGCTTGATTTTGCATACGGACCATCTGCGCCGCCCGAATAATAATACCCGGCGAGCCTAGAGTCGTGCAGACATTTGTCCAATATCTGCCCCTTGACCGAAACTGTCCTTGTGCCGAACAGGTTCCTGTTGTTCGCAACCCTTACAACCGGCTCGGTTGCGACCCCGGAAAATCCGCCGTAGTCACGGACAACCGACGCACGGTTAATGGCAGGACAAAACTCCTGCTGGGGATCGCAAGGGGGCTCACTGAGCTGCGACAGGAGCCTTTTGAAATCCGCTTCCGTGAACTCTTTCACTGGCTTGGGCGGGTCTTCCAGATTCTTGTTAGGAGATACTCCGCCCGCGACCACCTTCTGGTCGGGCAGGTTGATCGTGTTGAATGATGATCCCTTCTCGTCTTCCACTACATAGGAACAACCGGAAAAAAGAGCGACAATGCAAGTTAACAGCAACATACTTAAACTGGGTCTTTTCATAATTTACTCCGACAACAAAATTCGAGTAATGCCAGAACCGTAGCACGTTCGGTTTAAAAAATCTAAGAATTCCCCCGGTTTGCGGGAAAATGTGGACTGTGAACGGGATTTCGGGTTGCAGGGTGCAGCGTGGTCAAACGGCGGGATGGGCCTTAATCTTCTTTTCGATTGTATCGGTCAGCCGTTCATGGAACCTGATGGAGGAGACCGCAAGAATCTCACGGGCTTTGGACATTTCCACGGCGGCTTCTTCCGGATCACCCTGATGGAGCAAGGCATCCGCAAGCAGGCTGTGCGAGAAGGCAACGATCTGACCCGATCCTGTCTCCACATATTTTTCAAGCCCGTCCCGTAGGGTCTTGACACCCGTTGCTTCGCCACATCTGGTCTCGGCCCATCCCACAAGTACGGCGGACCAGTGTTCCCAATACTTGAATTTCTTTCTTTTGCTGGTTTCGTACGCTTCCTTGGCAAATTCTAGACAGGGTGCGGGCTCACCGTAGGTACAGTAAATGGACGCGATAATGCTCAACGCGTAGCAGCGGGAGAATTCGCTGCGTTCGGCGCGGGTTTTGGCTATCGCCTGCTCCAGTTCCGAGCGCACCTTGTCATCTTCAGGGTCCTGCAGAGTGCGTGCCCAGCAGCGCATCACCATATCGACAATTTCCGTATCCGCTGGATAGAATCGGTTGATTTCGCTCAAGTCGCACTGGGCGCGATGTTCAAGTGCACGGTCCAGATGAGAAATCGCCTGGTCGAATTCGCCCCTAAGCAGCGAAGCCAAGCCGCTATTGTGTTCGCTTAAGGTGTGCAAAGCGGCATTGGGGTCATCGGCCAGCATGTCAGTCATTTGTTCGCAATACGGCCAGGCCGCATCGGGGCGGCCACCGATCAAGTGTTCACCTATGAGCTGGTGGAGGTTGGTAAAAGCCACTTCGTGATCGCCACTTTTCTCGTTAAGCGCGATCAGCTTTTCCAGATTTCTTGTGATGTCGGGCGAGCCCCAGCTGCGCATTTCAAGGGCGACGGCGAGAGACTGGCGCAATTTGATCTCGATCTGGTCGGACGTTTCGTGGTGCTCAAGCCTGTCGTGCGCCTCGATCGCGGCGCTCATCTGGGCAATTGCTTCGTTGCTGGCATAGTTGCGCAGGCTCAGCTTGGCAGCTTCGTGCCACCGATCCCGCGCTGCGTCGAATTGTTCCGCCTTTTTGTAGTGCAGCGCCAGAATTTCGGGCTGACGTGCGCAAAGGTTCGCAAAACGCGCTACCATGGTTTCGGCAATGCGGAGGTGCAGACTCCTTGCCTGTTGTGGTAAGATCGCCTCGTAGGCGACATCGCTGATCAGGGCATGGCGGAAAGAAAAACTGCTTTCGCCTCCTTCAAATTTCTCCACCATGGTCTGTGCGCGTGCGAGGTTTTGAAGCTCTGACAGGATTTCATCGACCGGTCGCCCAGCAACGGCGGCGACGAGATCACTCGTAAAGCCCTGTCCCAGAGCGGCACAAATTGAAATCGTGTCCGGTGCGACGCTCAGATGGTCGAGCCGGACCCGGAGCAGGTCCTTCAAGTTCGACGGGAATAGTGTTTCTTGTTTCAAATGGCCGTCCGGCCGAATTGAACCCGCGGAGCGGGCCAGCATACTCACCATTTCCTCAACAAAGAGCGGTACGCCTTCCGAGCGGGTGATGATGGTTTCCATAAGCCCGTTCAGTGCCATTCCGTCGCTCATCAGTGCTTCGAGTAGCTGCGCTGTTTCGCGCGTGCCCAAACTGGGCAACGACAATGTGGTGACCTTGGGCAGGTTCGACCACCTTGGTGTGTATTCAGGGCGGTAGGTGCCCAGTACCATAACCCGCAGATTGCCGATTCGCTCCAGCAGGTTGTTGAGCAACTCTTCGGAAGAGGGATCGATCCATTGCAGGTCTTCGAAGAGGATAAAGACAGGTTTTTTGAGCGAGGCGCGTTCGACGTAGTTTTGCAGGATCTCAAAAGTGCGCGTTTTAATCTCTTCGGGCGCCACAGGCGGGCGTTGCTCCGGCGCACCGAAAGAAAGCAGGTTGGAAAACAGTGAGGTCACTTCGTCTGAGGCGTTGCCGCGCTCTTCCAGAAACGTTTTCAGTTTGGATTCACGCTCTTTGAGAGTGTCGTTTTCCTTAAGGCCGACAGCATTGATGATATGTGACTTTATTGGAAAGAACGAGCTGTTTTCATGGTAGGGTGAGCACTGGAAGCTGAGCCTCTGGCCCATGGGGAGAACGAGCGTTTGCTGTATTTCTTCTGCTAGACGCGACTTTCCGAGCCCCGCCTCGCCAGAGAGAAATATTGCCTGTCCTTCGCCACGGCAGGCGGCGTTCCAGCGTCTGCGCAGCAAGTTGAATTCGCCTTCACGTCCAATCAGGGGGGTTAGCGCGCCGTGTATCCGCTTCTCGAAGCGTAGCTCTGTCTTTCGAGATTCTTTGACCAGCCAAACACTTACAGGGCTCGAAAATCCTTTCAGTTGGTGTTTGCCGATCGAAGTGCAGCGGAAGTTGTACCCCAAAAGCCGCCGCGTTCGCCCAGATATGGCAATTTGCCCAGGATCGGCCAGCGCCTGAAGGCGGGCGGCGAGGTTGGGGATATCCCCCAGCACGAAACTGTCGACCTGTTGTGTGCCGTGCATAATGTCTTCGAGCAGAACATCGCCGGTCGCTATGCCAATGCGCACGGACAGTTTTTCTAGCGGGGGAACAGGGATCACGCTCACTTTTTCGATGATTGCAAGTGCCGTGAGCACTGCGCGCTCTGCATCATCTTCGTTGGCTACCGGGTGACCGAAGTAGGCAACCACCCCGTCACCGACGAATTGAGCGACATAGCCGAAATTCTCCTTGATCGCTTCGGCACAGAGGTTCTGAAAGGCCTTGAGCGAGTCTCGATACTGCTCGATCCCCAGTTCCTGCACGAGCCCTGTCGAGTTGACCAAATCAACGAACATGATCGTCATCTGACGCAACTCGCCGATGGACCTTCGCGGCCGTTCTGTCGCGATTTCGAAGGCGGAGGCGGATTCCTGAAAACCGACAACGTCGGGGTCTTCCCTCTCCTCCGGCAGCGCCCTCATCGCTTTGAGAAGTCGTTTGCTATCGCCAAGCGCGATGCCAAGGCTTGCGAAATCCTGCTCAGAAAGCTCTCCGATGACGTCTAAATCAATGGAATTGGCTTCCATCACGTCGAGGTATTTTTCCAACTTCAGAGATTCGAGCCATGACTTTAATGTAAGCATCGGCAACGGGCCCTTCACTTCTCTACGGTTCTGGCAGGCCGGTTAACGCGAAGCCAATCCCGGATTAATGAAGCCAACAAGAACTCGCGCCAAATGTCAAAGGATGTGCGCTGTTTGTGCCGGAAGCACAACTACTACTTGAAGGCGCAGTTGCCGAACGGGTTAGACGTCGGTTGAAAGAAGACGCGATCCGGGATTTGAAGATCAATGACCACGATACGGTAAAAGAAGTCCGCGAGCGCGTGAGCCACAGTTTTCGTATTCAGCAAAGTCTGGGATTTGGGACTCGGCGCAATTTCGGCAAAATCTATATGTTCAAACGCAATCCCGATCAAACGATACGGGTGTTCCACCCAACGGAACAAAGACACCTGCGACAACCGGTTGACGATCAAACTCAAGTAACTCGAAGACTGTGTTCTCTGAGGCGGCTTGTTCGACAGTGATGGTATCGGAAGCAGGATTTGAACCTACGACCTTCATGTTATGAGCCTGGCGAGGTTTGATCGTTAAGCAATTGATCGGGGTGATCAATTGTAGTCTGCACGGGCTGCTCTGGGATTTTCTA